>CAJAII010000001.1 GCA_903939755.1 uncultured Flavobacteriales bacterium
GACCTTAGTGAGAAGGTTTCTACTATGATGGAACTAATGCAAACTCATATTGGCGCTATCATAAAGAAAGGTCAAGACGATGGAACTTACCGTGAAATTATCGGTGCGGCAACTATATCAACTATTATTATGGGCAGTATGCGTATGACAGTATTAAAATGGAAATTATCGGGGCATAAATCAAACTTAATTAAAGATGGAAACACTGTATTAAACGGACTTTTAAAAATGATAGAAAAATGAAAAAAGCACTTCCCTACTTATTAGCAACAATCTTAACTGGATTTGGTCTGCTTACGTTGTTTCTTAGTACCTCTGTGATATTCGATTTATTTGGTATCAGAGCAAAAGAAGGCAACTACGTTCTATTTGTTGTTTGGTCAAATTTTATCAGTAGCATACTTTATCTTATTGCCTCTTATGGGTTTGTTACATCTAAAAAATGGACAGCTAAACTTTTAGGAGTTTCTACAATAATTTTAATTACTGCTCTAATTGGTTTATTTTATCATATCAACTCAGGCGGTATTTATGAAACAAAAACCATCGGTGCAATGATTTTTAGAATTTCTGTAACAATGGTATTTGCTGCACTTTCATATTTCACTATCACAAAAAGGAATAATTAAAAAAATTTTCACTTATGAAGTTAGTAAACATTCACAAACAAACACTACTCCTACTATTCATTTTAATAGGATTTCAAGCAGCACAAGCACAAGTCTGGTCGCTGCAACAGTGTATTGATACAGCACAGGTTCACAACAAAAACCTGCAAATGAGTAGAAATAATATTTCTATTGGTGAGCAAAAAGAGAAAGAAGCCAAAGCCAATTTAATACCGAAAGTAACAGCCAATGCTGATTACAAGTATTTTACCAATTTGCCTTACCAGTTAATGCCATTATCAACATTTAATCCGACAGCTCCAGAGGGTCAGTTTAAAGAAGCTCAATTTGGCGTTCCGCACAACATCAATGCAAACTTACAATTGTCAATGCCTTTGTATAATCCGCAAGTTTACGGTGCCATTCAAACTACTAAAATAGCATCGGAGCTAACAGAATTACAGCACCAAAAAACAGAAGAACAAATCTATTTTGAAATCTCAAATCTGTATTACAACGCACAAATACTGCATCACCAATTAGCTTTTATTGACAGTAATCTTATAAATGCCACTCGACTGCTAAAAAATATGCAATTGCTCAATGAACAATTGCTTGCCAAAGGAACAGATGTGAGCAAGGTGAAATTACAGGTCGCCCAGTTAACCACTCAAAAAGAAAGCATCAGCAGTAAATACGAGCAAGCTTTAAATGCGTTAAAATTTGCAATGGGTATTTCCATTGAACAAAAGCTGCAAATTGAACCAAACATTCAATATCAAAACACAAATGAATATACTCCTTCATCAACTTTAGATATTCGTATTATAAAAACTCAAAAACGTTTATTGTCAAGTGAACTAAGCACACTAAACAAATCAAGATTTTTGCCTTCGCTTAATCTTATTGGAATGTATGGCACAACAGGTTTTGGATATAACGGACTGCCAAACTCCTTTTTAGATTTTTATCCTATTGGCTATGCAGGTATTCAATTATCCTACCCATTGTTCAATGGAACTGTAACGCTACGAAAGATCAATCAGAAAAAATTTGAATTGCAAAATAGTGAACTGCAATTCGGCTTACTCACCGAACAAAATAATATGCAGGTTGAAAATGCAAAACTGCAAAGAATGGTTGCTAAAAAATCAGTAGAAACAACAACAGAACAAATTGAACTGGCAAAAACTATTTACGAGCAAACTATTCTTCAACAAAAACAAGGAACAGCAAGCCTAACAGATGTTTTGCTTGCGGACAATGCCTTGCGTGAAGCACAACAAACATATCTAACTGCTGTAATTGATTATCTGAAAGCAGATCTCGAACTTAAAAGACTAACTGGAAATATTTCAACAACTAAATAGTATCAAAAATGAATACAAAATCATCAATGCTAAAAAAAGCCCTATACATTATTATACCGCTGTCGTTAATTGCCATTGTGGTAATTAAGTTAAAAAACAACAAAGAAATTACACAGAGTAAGGTTTATCAATACGATAAAGAACAAGTTATAAATGTTCAGGCAGACACACTACAAATTGAAAATGTGAATGCCGAATTTTCTTATTCAGGAACATTTGAGCCAAACAAGGAAACTAAAATAAGTGCCGAAATACAAGGGAAGATAAACGAAGTTTTAGTTGACGTTGGAAGTGTTGTAAACAAAGGTCAATCATTAGTGCTGTTGGATAATTCATTGCTAAAATTACAACTACAAACTATTGAAGTGCAAATAGAAGGTTTGGAAGCAGATGTAAATCGCTATACAATTTTGGCTAAAGCAGATGCAATTCAAGGTGTTCAATTAGAAAAATCCGTTTTGGGATTAAAATCAGCAAAAGTTCAGAAAGCTACTTTGGTAGAACAAATAAATAAAACAACTATCAAAGCCCCTTTTAATGGAGTAGTTACCGCAAAATTTAGTGAAGAAGGGGCATTTGCTGCACCCGGAGTTCCAATACTTCAAATAACAAACATTACTACTTTAAAATTCACCGTAAATGTTCCTGAAAATGAGTTAAGCCAATTCAAATTAAATCAAAGCTATGTTATAACAGCAGACGCTTATTCTGAAGTTTCATTAACAGGCAAAGCAACTATGATAGGTAGTAAAGCCAATATGGGCAGTAGTTTTCCTGTTCAGTTTTCGGTAAACAATACATCGGATTTAAAAATAAAATCTGGGATGTTTGGTAAAGTGAATTTGAAAAACGACATACAAGAAAAGGGCATTATTATTCCTGCATCAGCAATAGTTGGCACAGCTAATCAACCACAAGTTTATCTGATTAAAAACGGAAAATCTGTATTGCAGAATATCACGATTTCAAAAAAGATACAGAATAAAGCAGTTGTTTCAAGTGGATTAAATGAAGGTGATGTAATTGTAACCAATGGATTTATAAATCTTTTTGACGGTGCAAATGTAATTGTTAAATAAAATCAGCGAAAAATGAATATTACAGAAATTTCAATCAAACGACCTTCCCTGATAATAGTGCTTTTCAGCGTATTTACTTTATTAGGATTTATCGGGTATAAAAATTTGAGTTACGAGTTAATGCCCGACTTTAATCAGCCCGTAGTTGTAATTAAGACTGTTTACCCTGGTGCCGAACCAAACGAAGTAGAAACATCCGTTTCACGAAAAATAGAAGATGCTTTATCCAACTTGGAGGGTGTAGATTACTTGGTTACGAAATCATTGCCCAATGCTTCTATCATCATAGCCAATCTAAAATATGGGACAGATTTGGATAAGTCAATGCAAGATGCACAACGCTACATTGACAACATTCGCAAAGATTTACCACAGGATATTTTAAGTCCTGTAATGAGTAAAGTTTCGCCAAATGATTTGCCGATAATGTCTATCAGTGCAACAAGTGATTTGTCTGCCACAGAGTTTTATCAAAAAATGAAAGATGATTATCTGCCCCAAATTCAACAAATAAAGGGTGTAGCAGAGATTACTGTTTTAGGTGGAGAGGAAAGAGAAATACAAGTAAAAATAAATCAGGACAAACTGAAATTGTATAAAATATCAATGGTTCAGGTTGTTGAAGCAATTAATCGTTCTGGTTTAGACTTGCCTGCTGGAAAGGTGCAAACCGAAAAAGAAAGTAATTCAGTTCGTTTAACGGGAAAATTCGCATCTATTGAGGATATTAAAAATGTCCAAGTCGCTATGCCTGTTTTAGGAAGTCCAGTTTATGTAAAAGACATAGCAGATGTAATTGATGGTATAAAAGAAACAACTTCCATAAGTCGCTACAACGGTAAAAACGGCATTGGTTTAATGCTGAAAAAACAAGGAGATGCAAACGCAGTAGATGTTTCAAAAGCAGTTCGGGAGAAATTTCAATCTATCGAACAACAAAATGCCAGTTCGGGTGTGAAATTTATTATTGCAGACGATAGCACCGACAACACGATTGCAGCCGTAAACTCCGTTGTTTTTGACTTGATTTTAGCGGTTCTGTTGGTATCGTTGGTAATGCTTTTATTTCTACGAAGTTTTAGAAATTCCTTAATCGTTTTGGTAGCTATTCCAACATCTTTAGTTACTGCATTCGCTGTGATGTGGCTTTTGGGTTACACCTTAAATTTAATGACCTTGCTTGCAATGTCTTTAATCATTGGTATTTTGGTAGATGATGCTACCGTAGTTTTAGAAAACATTCAAAAGCACTTAGATAAAGGAAAAGACAAACGATCTGCTGCAATGGATGGCAGAATGGAAATTGGCTTTGCTGCATTATCCATCACCTTAGTTGACGTTGTAGTTTTTTTACCTATTCTTTTTCTACAAGTGTTTGTTGCTGATATGCTCAAGCAGTTTTCGGTTGTTGTAGTAACTTCTACTCTCACCAGTTTATTGGTTGGTTTTACTTTAACGCCTTGGATGGCTTCTCGTATTGGCAAAAAAGAAGACTTACAACCTACCAATTTTTTCAATCGCTTTTTACTATGGTTTGAAATTCAATTAGAAAACTTTAATGAATGGTATGGTCGCAGATTAGAATGGGTATTGAGCCATAAATTAGCTTTTACAGGTATCGTTATTGTGCTTTTTGCAATGACTTTAGGCATTATGAAACAAGGTATTATTGGTAAAGAATTAATTTCAACAGGCGACCAAGGAAAGTTTAGAATGGCTTTGGAGTTTGACAAATCCACTTCCATTCAGCAAAATAACTTAATTGCTCAAAAAATTGAAACATATATTATTCAACAACCCGAAGTTGCAACGGTATTCAGTAACATTGGTGGACCAAGCACAGGCATTGGAAGTTTGGGTGTAGGTTCAGCAAATAAAACGGAATTTACAATTCAACTAAAATCCAAAAAGGAATTGGATAATTTACCTACCGAAACATTTATGAAAAATCTTCGGGAAGAACTAAAGTCAAAATTTCCGAGTATAAATTATTCAATGGCAGCATTGGGTTTAATTCCACGTTCAGCGCCAATTGAAATTACGTTAAGCGGTAGCAATTTGGATTTGGTGATGAAAACAGGCGATGAATTGAAAACGGTAATTGAAAAAATTCCCGGTGCGGATAATGTTCGCTTATCCGTTGAAGCAGGTAGTCCCGAATACAAAATAATTCCCGACAAGGATAAAATGCAACGATTGGGTTTAACAACGGCTTATGTTGGATTGAACCTAAGAACTGCCTTTACAGGAAATGACGATGCAACCCTAACCGAAAACGGAACGGAATATCCTGTGCGAATTTGGTTAGATGAATTTAGCAGACAAAATTTTGAAAATGTTCAACAGCTTACCATTATTAACCCAATGGGCTTACCAGTTGAAGTTTCGCAATTCGCAAGCGTAGTGCAAGACAATTCTCCTTCCTTATTAGAAAGGAAAGACCGTCAACCAGCAGTTACACTCACATCAGATGCTTTAGGCAGACCATCAGGAACTGTAGCAGACGATGTAGTAGCTTATCTAAAAGAAAATCCTTTGCCAAACGGAATACAAATGACTTGGGGAAGCGACATCAAAAGACAGAATGATAGTTTTGGAGCATTAGGTTCTGTTTTACTCATTTCGTTTTTGCTGATTTACCTGATTATGGTAGCACTGTATGACAGTTTTGTTTATCCATTTGTAGTGTTGTTTTCTATACCAGTTGCAGCAATTGGGGCGTTTTTCGCATTGAATTTGTCGTTAAGCAATCTGAGTTTATTCGCCTTATTGGGTTTAATTATGCTAATGGGCTTAGTAGTAAAAAATGCTATTCTAATTGTGGATTTCACCAATCAATTAAAAGCAGAAGGCAAACATTTCAAAGAAGCATTAATCATTGCAGGAAAAGGTCGTATGCGACCAATTCTAATGACAACGCTTTCAATGGTTGTCGGTATGCTCCCTATCGCAATGGCGACAGGAACGGCAGCCGAATGGAAAAACGGATTGGCTTGGGTTATTATTGGCGGACTTCTTTCCTCTTTAATCTTGACAGTATTTTTAGTGCCGATAGTTTATTATTTGGTGGACACAGCGAAAGAAAAAATAAACAGAAGAAAATAGCCATCGCACAGGTGTAAGCACATTTGCAATTCGCACAAGCCAACGCACAGACCAAAAATTGCAAAAGAGCTTCCACCTCTCCCACCTAATAAAAATTATTTTTTAAAATTCCTATCCCTTCTAAAATTTTTAAAACCTCCATCGCACAGCCGACACCAAGTTAACTCGACAGCAAAACCCACAGCGGACAACGACTTCACAACCTCGACAGACAGAAGGCCAGCTTATAACAGCGGTTTGGCAAAAGTGGCGGTTCAGTGCTTCGAATGACAGTTTTTCGTAAATTTGAAGTGTTTGCTTCGTATGAAGTTCAGTGGTAAAATCGCCACCTTCTTATAGCTGTAAACCGTTATCAGCAATTGAGAATTTAGTGGTAAGTTCACTTTTTCGTTTCGCAATTTTTTTTTTGCCTTACAGAAAATAATAAGTTCCGAACTGCGTTAAGGTGCGTTAAGTTATTGCCCATAGAAAAACTACACTAAAAATATATCTAACCTAATGAATAAACTTTTTCTCACTTTACTTTTCTTTCCATTATTATCATTTTCTCAAGAAAAAACTAATGACTCTAAAATCGATTTTGGATTTTATGTCTTGCCCGAAATGAATGGTTTGACCACAGCAAATCCAGTCGGAACAGAAACAGCACGTTCAAAATTCGGCTTCTCTGCTGGGCTTAATCTTGAATATCGCTTAACGCCTAAAATATCCTTTCGCACAGGATTAGGTTACGGTCTAAAAAATTACAATCATCTTCACGAAGGGTTAATATTTAACTCAGATATTAATCCTCAAAATGGAATCCAAACCGTATCTAGAATGGAATCAAGCATCTCGTATAGTGAATTACAGTTACCACTGCTATTTCAATACAAATTATACCCAAAGGTATTCTTTACCCTAGGATTGGAATTAAATACTTCTTTTGCTGATAAATCCGAACGAATTATCTATTATGGCAATGGGGCAATAGATCAATTAGAGAATACGACTGGCGCAATATTGAATTACGCCCCAATGCTAAGTATAGGTTTTATCGTGCCTAATTCAAATTTTATTATTGAGCCTCTGTTTAAGTATAATATTAAAGAGTACCTAATTCCAATGTCGAATCAATATAATTACGGACTCAAAATCACGTACAACCTAGGACTTTAGATAGAATGAATGTCCATAACAAAACCAACGCCCCATGCGAGATTTCACTTCGGGCAAAACTTTATGAGTAATTGAAAACCTATATTAAAGCTATCGAACTTAAAATAAAATGACTGAAGATAATCTTTTAATATCTGCTTGTTATATAATAAATTGGTTAACGCTAAGTATCGTTATCATTTATAGTGCAAAGAAGAAGCAATCTGTACTTATTCATTTAGGAATTCAAACATTGTATTCGTTATTTTGGTGGTATCAACTAAACTATTACTCAAGTGGTGGTACAGCTTTGGTTGCTTGGTTTTTATGGCTAATTACTATTGGAATTCATTGGTTTGGTTACTTAATACAATTGGGGGTGATTATCTGGAAAAGGCGAAAATGAAAATACTCTAACAGCTGTTTGGAACCAACCCTCAAACCTTGCCTTGAAAGAGTGATTAACTTGAAAGAAAAAGTTCCGAACTTCGCAACTACGGTAGCTGCAAAACGTTAGTGACATTTAAAACGAGCATAAGTTAAACTTAGAATAAATCTACCTATAATGAAAAAATGCTGTTTAATATATATCCTCCTTTTAATCAATCATTACTCAATATCACAAATTTTTTCTGGTCAAATTGTTTCTTTCGAAACACGCAACCCAATTGGTTACTCAAGAATTGGAATTTTACACAAAAATAAAGGTACAATAACTGATTATGATGGAAATTTTTCACTGGATATTTCTAATTTTTCGGATCAGGATACATTAAGAATATCAGCTCCAAATTATGAAAGTATTGATTTTTTGATTTGGCATTGTAAATCCTATTTCATCAATCAAAAGTCAATCAAAATTGAACTAACTCAAGAAACCCAAGCTATCGAAGAAGTAGTAGTTACTCCAGGAAAAAGTAGATTATTGATTTCTGGGAATAATGTGAAAACATCTATGATAATCGCTGGCTTTCAAAACAGAAAACTTGGGGCAGAAATGGGAACATTGTTAAAATACGATAAGAAAAGAAAAGGACA
>CAJAII010000002.1 GCA_903939755.1 uncultured Flavobacteriales bacterium
TGGCACCAAATGAAATCTATACCGAAACATTGAACCCAATGGATAAACGTATGAAGGTGCTCACCCTAAATTCCAAATTAATGGAAATAGCACTAAAGAAGGGTAATTAACTAGAATTCCCTTAATTTTTCTCGCTACTTCTTCAATTAAACTTGAATTTTAAACTAATTTTTTAATTCAAGTAGTATGAAAATCAGTGAATTTTTTGTTTCAATTATTGCAATTATTGGTTTTGCAATAATATCGAACGCACAAGTCCCTAACTACGTTCCCCCCAACGGCCTAGTTGGTTGGTGGCCTTTTAACGGCAATGCCAACGACGAAAGTGGGAATGGAAATAATGGGACCGTTAATGGAGCAATATTAGCTACGGATAGATTTGGGAATCCAAATAATGCATACTCATTCTCATTGGGTTATATCATTTGTGGCAATATTGCTATACCAACTATAGATACAATATCAATATCATTTTGGTATAATTCAACTTCTGATTTATATAATGCCGAAATTATTTCTCTTGGAAGTGTTGGAGCAAGCACATGGGGATGCATAGTAAGTGATAGTAAGTTTCTTTTAAACTATGGTAGAAATTGTGCAGGAACATCAACTTCGCAAATAAATCAAAACCTTACATTAAGTAGTTGGCATCATGTCGCATTTGTTTCGTCTGGTCATAATAACCCAAGTACTATTTTTCACGATGGTATGAACATTGGGACTTATCCATCCAATACTAGTGGAGCTTGCTCAAATTCTAACCTATACTTCGGATACGATGTAGCTTTTAATCTTTTGTATAATGGAAAACTTGACGACATTGGAATCTGGAATCGTGCACTTACAGCATGTGAAATACAAAATTTATATACTTCTCAAATAAATTCAATATTTGTATCTGCAGGAGCGGACCAAACAATATGTAATGGGGAACTAGTTACTTTATCTGCATCCAACTCTCAAAACTATTCTTGGAACAATGGCGTATCAGACAGCGTTCCTTTTTCTCCAACAACTACTCAAAATTATATTGTAACTGCAGACACTGCTGGTTGCCAAAGTTTTGATACAGTTTCTGTTTTTGTAAATGAACCTTCTAGTTCAACCCTAACACAAACTGCCCTGGATTCCTACACGCTTAACGGACAAACTTACACCCAAAGTGGTATCTACACGCAAGTTATTCCTGCAGCAAATGGATGCGACAGTACCATAACACTAAACCTCACTTTGAATTTTACGGGAATCCATGACTTAGGTGCAGCCACAAAAATACTAGTCAAAATTACCGACCTCAATGGCAAAACCATCCTACGTCGAAAAAATACGGTCATGCTTTTCATTTATGAAGATGGCACCGTGGAACGAGTAGTGGAGATGGAGTAACAAACATGCCGCTGGCCGAGTGATTCCGCCGATCGAGTGGTCGCCATGGGCGATTGTATCGATCCGCCAAGGCGGAAGCGGAATCAGGATCCTACATTCCACAAAACGTCTTCGCCAATCGAGTGTCCGCGGCAGGTGGATGTATCGATCCGCCATGGCGGAGGCGAAATGACTAATCCTCTAATGCTAATGCCCCACACTTAAAATGACCTTCCGGACATGTTTTGTGTCCGTGGAGGCCGCAGGGTCGGCAAGGTAAATGTGCAACTTCAATTATTTTTGCGTTAAAATTAAAGAAAAACGTCCCAAATTAAAATACCATACTTAATATTAAATCATTAAAAAATGCAATTTATGCAAGTTTTAATGATTTAATTAGTAGATTTGATTATGGAGAATTTCACTAATCGTACCGATTACATTAACAAATTATTAGCATATAAGGACAAAGATCTTATAAAAGTTGTAAGTGGTTTGAGAAGAAGCGGTAAAAGTACCTTGTTCGAATTATACCGTCAAGTCCTTTTGAAAATGGGAGTACAAGCCGAACAAATAGTATTTTTAAACTTTGAAGATTTTGAACTTCGTAAGTTTTTATTTGACCTTGATGCTTTGTACAATTACATCATTAGTCGCTTAGATTTGTCAAAACCTTGTTATGTATTTTTGGACGAAGTTCAAAACGTAAAGGAATTTGAGCGATTAGTTGACGGATTGTTCGTAAAACGAAATATAGACGTTTACATTACTGGTTCAAACGCTTTTTTGTTATCGAGTGAATTAGCTACGCTTTTAAGTGGTCGCTATATTGAAATATCCATTTTACCCTTTTCATTCAATGAATACTTAAGGGCTAGAAACATTGACATTTCAAATAAGTATCTAAATTACGAAGCACTATTTTTTGATTATGTGAACGAAACTTCATTGCCAAAAGGTGTGGATTTGCGTGAAGGAGGTTATGATAAAATATACGAATACTTAGAAGCAATTTACACAACAGTTGTGGAAAAAGACATCACACAGCGTCACCAAATAAACGACAAAAGAGCATTTGGAAATATTACTAAATTTGTTGCATCTAACATTGGAAATCCTCTTTCTCCAGGAAATATTTCAAAGTCCTTAAAACAAGATGGACAAAGTATACATAATACCACTGTCGAAAAATATTTAGAATACCTAGTTGCGAGTTTTATTTTTTATAAAGTAAATCGTTTCGATTTAAAAGGAAAAAAACAACTAGCAACGCAAGAAAAATACTATTTAGTTGATGTTGGCTTGCTTAATATTTTGGTTGGTAAAGAACGAAACACAGACAGAGGGCACATACTAGAAAACATAGTTTATCTCGAACTCCTTCGTAGAGGTAATAAAATTTGGACAGGTACCACACGCAACAACGAAGTTGATTTTGTTTGTAAATCTCCAACAGGTGACATTGAGTATTATCAGGTTGCGTGGGAAATGAACACCGAAAACACCATAGAACGAGAGTTTGGCTCTTTAGAAAAAATAAAAGACAACTATCCCAAATATTTACTAACGACAGATTCTTTTACACAAAATCGAAGCGGGATAATACACTTAAATGTTTTTAACTGGTTACTTGAAAAAAATAAATTTGAATAACGGATTAGTGAAATCAGCCCTTACAAGTTATTACCCATATTTTACTTCGAATAAATGTAAATTTTTATTCGAAATTTAGTTGTTCAATGAAAATTCAGGGTAAATAACTCTAAACTTGGCTTTCCATTAAATCTTCAATCCAATACCACACTTAAAATGACCTTCCGGACATGTTTTGTGTCCGTGGAGGCCGCAGGGTCGGCAAGGTAATCCAGCCACTTCTATTATTTTTGCGTCATCGGATAATGGACCAAAGCCAAATGCAGGTATGGTGGAACAGAAAAAGGCTGTTACTGGAGCATTCACGGCGCTTGCGAAATGAAGCGGACCTGAATCATTCACAAAGTTTCTTTTTGCGTTTTTCATGAAGGCAACGGATTGCATTATGCTTAACTCGCCTGCTAATGATCTTACTTCTTTTGTCGATTCTGAGATGATTTGGTCGCAAAGTGCTTTGTCGTTAGGTCCTCCCATCAAAAAAATAGCGTGATCAGCGTCACTTAATTTTTCAATTAACTGCAACCAGGTAGCAATGGGTGCTTGTTTGGTGAACCATATCGATGCAGGCGCTAAGCAATAATAAGCGGTGTCTTGAAATTTTGAAACGAAGGTGTAATCTTCGTTGGATGGATAAAGACTTGGTTTTCTATTGGTGATGTCGCAAAAGGAAGCGATTAAGCTTAGGTTGCGATCTACTTCATGTTCTCCATTTCCAATCGCATGCTTGTATGATTTTGAATACAGAAAAGAAAATGGATTTTTTTTGAATCCTATTTTTTGCCTCGCGCCTGATAAGGCACAAATTAATCCTGAACTTGCGTAGCGATGTAAATTAACGATTGTGTCGTATTTCTCCTGACGAATGAGACGAATAGTTTCTCTTAGGCTTACCCATTTATTTTTTTTGTCAAAAATAAATACCTTGTTCACATTTGGGTGTCCAATGAGCAATTCCTCATTTCCTTTTTTTACCAAATAGTCTATCTGAATGTTAGGAAATTGCTTGTGTAAGTTGGCAATTAATGGAGTTGATAAGATGACATCGCCAATGAATGCGGTCTGAATTAGTAAGATCTTTTTCATCTAGCGTATTAAAGTAACAAATCCACGTTTGGTTATTTGTCGGCCACCGGCATCTTGAACGCTTATGACATAAAGGTAATTATCATTGGGCGCTTCGTCTTTTCCTCCGTTAATCTTTCCGTCCCATCCCAAATTCATATCATTACTTTCGAAAATGATATTGCTCCACCGATTCATGATGTACATGCTATAATTTGTTGGATCAATATTGGTTAAAATGGGTAAAAATACGGTGTTCACGCCGCTTGGGCAAAATGAATTAGGGATATAAATAATAGGTTCATATACCAAACAAAAAATATTGGATCTGGTCACTTCGGCGAAGCCATAGCTATTGAGATTTTCACTTCCCTCTACATAATAACAAATTTCTCCTGGGAAATCATTGCTGATTAGGGTGTCCTCAAAGCTGAGTTGGTTGGGGTTTATGGTAGCAATCAACTGACTAACCCCACTTAGTTTGTTGTACCTGAATACGTCGTAATGATCGATTCCACCATCGAAACCTACGTATGGCGACCAATAGACGTAATTGATTTGTTGTATTTCATCGGCGATCCCTTGTACAAATATGGTGGTAGCTTCATTGGCATAAGTCCCAGCGGAATTGCAACTATCAACGTATTGTGTTCGATAGGTATAGGCTTGTAAATTAACATCGGCATCTGTATCGGTAAATACAGCTAAGTCGCCTTGTACGTTTGATCTTCCTATTTCCTCGAAAACGCTGGAGCTGTTCAAGCGTTCAAAGATGACTTCTTTTACCCCTACATTACCATCAATATAAGCAAATAAATCAACGTTTTTTGCTGCTACGCTAGCTAATTTAAGGTAATGAAATGTGGGTTGTTGGGGAATCGGGACATCAAAACCAAATGGATTGGAATAGGCAATTTGTCCATTAGATAGGTTGGCCCCAATGTAAATGTCGTAGTGATTTCCGCCTATTACATTAACGCTTGCTGAATTACTATTAACGCTTGAAAGTAGCACGAGTGCCCCATTTTCATAACTGTAAATTCCATAAGATGTGCTCGTCCACCCTTGGTAAGCACTCCAACTTAAATCAATTTTTTGTTGGCACATGTTGATCGCTCCATTAAGTTGAATGGTTTTATTTATTGGACTTTTAGCTGAGGTTTGAAAGGTTATCGGCAGCGCATTGGTGTAGCAAGAATCGAATGCTGCCACCGAATAGGAGTAAGGGCCTTGACTTGGATCAATGGCATAGGAATAGGAGGTGTTTCCAATTCCCCAAACGGTATCGAGTTCAAACAATACGCCCAACGAATTAAAGGTGTAAACAACGTAACCATAGGTGTCAGCTTGATTGTTTTGATTCCAAGTCAATAGTAAGTTATTGTTGTTTGTTGGATCAAATCCTACGCTTTGAATGGTTGGGATGGAAGGCGTTAGCATATCTTCAAAATCATCGCTTGCTATGTTAGATTGAAAATCACAGGGATTGTTAGGTAAAACTATTTGGTAGCCGATTGTCGCGTTACAAATGGTAATGGTATCCTTATATTGCGTGGTATTGTAGGAAACAGAATCGATTAGGGTGAAATTTCCCGCAGGATATTCTTGATAAATGTGGTAATAGTTTCCGAATGTCGCTAAGGGTACTGTTGCTGGTTTATTCCATTGAAGAACAGCTGTTCCGTTTCCAGGATTGATGAGGTTTAAATGAATGTTGGAAATGGTGTCGCTGTATTTGGTGACATTTCCATTACAGCCAGAAACAACGCCTATGTAAAAAGATTGCATCGAATTTATTCCACTTAAAGCAAATTGATTGGTTACAAGTGTTGGAATAGTGGCCAACAATCCGCCTTGTACAGAATAAAGTTGGTAGGATACAAAAGTCCCAATTGGGTCATTGATTGGAGTCCATTTAATAATTACATTTCCAGTATTATCTGTTTGAATACAGTCTATTTTTGGCGCTTGAAGTATACCAGGATTCAGTACGTTAATTTGAATGGTCGCATAATTAACCTTTGGAATTTGACAATAATCATCTTGTGCTCTAAAGACAAATGTATAAGGGATGCTTTCTGCCACAACGCCGTATTGATTTACCAAATGGTCACAACTTGTTTGCCATGAAAACTGTACATTCGCTTGTTGCGTCCCAGAAACGGGTAATGCTAAGTCAAGTGTGGCACAGGGTGAAATTTGGCAGCCAATCGGAGAGGTGAAATTTGTCCCAAACATAGGGCCTGTTGCGCTTAGTGTTACATTTTGTGGGCTGCCATCTTGAAGAAATTCGTTGTCAACCACTGAAATAGTAAAATTGACCAAATCACCCGCATTTACGGTTGTTGTAAATTGTCCTCCGGCAAATGGTGGGGTGAAAATCGGTGCATTGTTGGCGGCTGAACAAGGAACGATTACTAACTGCATTTCCCGCTCGACTTCGGCAATTAATACGCCTTGACGATAGGATTTTACCAATACTTTAACGACAAAATTCCCTACGGTGAAGGAGTTAAATGTGATTTCTCCATTCGAAGGGTTGATGGATGCTGGAATATTCGAAGGATTTACACTACTGTTTGGGGTAGGTGATGCAAAGGAGAATCCGGGTTCAAATGGAATGGGAATAGGATTTAATGGTGGGTTGTAAGCACCAGTGGGGAAATTATTATAAGGAATTCCAAAATCAATATGTAAGGAATCTAAGTCATTATCCACAGCATTCATATTGTAACTGAATGGGGTTCCTGCGCAACTTACAAAATAGGGGGCTTGTAAAAAGGAAGGGGAATTATCCGTACAACCAACTCCGTTGCCATGTGCAAACATTTTTGCTGTAAGTGTTATTCCATAGGTGGCAGGAGAAGTGATATTGGTTAATGCGTTGCTTCGCGCAAAATTTTCATAGGTAAAAACCCAGCCTTGGCTCGGTGGAACACCAACTATATCAATGGGTAAACTACGGTAAGTAATCTTCTCAATGGCACCAATCCCGTTTCCCCCTGATGTCCCCGAACCGCAAATTAACGGCGTGGGACCTCCTGAAACTGCTGTGCACGCAGGTGAAATATCGATGCGAGAAACAAAGGGTAAAAGTATTACCGTAAGCGATGGGTGGTTCCAAACCCGAAGGTTTTCGGAAAGCGTATTTACTTCTGCGCCATTACAATCGCGGTAAAAAACGAGCTCAAAAATGTACTTGTTGTTCCCATCGCATTTCCAGGTGATTTCTCCTCCCATTACATGTGATGCGAAGCTGCTTGCACTGATTATTAGAAAGAAAAATAGTGATAGAAATTTTAGCATGGAACTATTAAAAAACAATAATCATCAACCATAACGCTTTTATGTCAATTAAGTTGCTGTCCTGCCGTAATTACAAGCATTTCTTCCCAAACTAAGTATTTTTGGGCCATTGATCTTATTTCTTCCGCGCTTATGGTTTTTAACACATGAATGGCATCGTTGTAAAAAGAATAATCTAAGTTGGCTGTCTCTACTTGAATAAATAAATCCATCATAGCAAAAGGCCCATCAGCGGCTTTTAAAGATTGCCCCATGATGTAATTCCGAACCATTGTTAATTCTTCTTCTCCGACTAATTCAGTACGCAATAATTCAATCTCTTTCTTGATCTCTTCAATTGTTTGCTCAACAAAGTCTTTCCCTACTTGTGTCATTATGGCAAAATAGCCATTTTGATATATTTCTGCCAACATACTCCCGATGCCATAGGTATAGCCTTTGTCTTCGCGGATATTTTTCATTAATCGGCTTCCGAAATAATCACCCAAAATGGTATTCATGACATTAAAACGGTGATAATCTGGATGGTGTTTATCAAACATCATTCTGCCCACTCGAATTCCTGTTTGCAAGGCGCCTGATTTTTCAATGTGAAAGCTTCCTTTTTCGGGAGTAAAATGCATGGGTGTAATGATGTTTTTTTCTTTATACCAAGGTGAAAGAATGGAATGTATTGCTTTTGTGTCCTTTTCGTTGACATTGCCAACTAAGCTTACTTTCATTATTCCTTTTTGGTAATTATTATTGAAAAAGGATAGTATATCTTCCCGATTCACGGCGTCATAGTCATCCAATTCTGGTGTTTTACCATAAAGTGTTCCCACAAATAGCCGCTTTTGTAATTCCCGCTGCCCTAAATAGTTTACTTTTTCGAAGCTAACTTTTAGTTTTTGCTTTCTATCTTTTAATAATTCAGCTACTTCGTGTTGCGGAAAAGAGGCATTTTCAATGGCGTCAATTGCAACTTTAAGCAGATTTAGAATTTGGTCATTTAATGAATACAAGGATAATATGGCATATTCATGACTTACATTAACATCAAAAAATCCCCCTAAATCATCTATTTGATTATGAATTTCTGTTGACGATTTAGTTGCTGAACCAGCAAATAAAAGTCCTGCCGTGATGGATGCAATTATTGGATCGCTAATGATGGTCCCCGCTGAAAAATAAAGGTCCAAACGGACAGCATCACTTCCTGAATTTACTAAGGAGTAAAAGGGGAGTTTATCCGCAATTAACACTTTTTTTGGGTGGGTGAAATGAATTTCATCCACATCCACCAATGGAGGATTTTGTTTTCTATCAATCATTTAGTAATGGATTTAATCTCAAGTAAAGAACAGTTCTCTTTCAATAATAAGGATTGTGCGAGGTCAAGCAGGTGAGAAGGTTCGATGGCTTGGTATATTTGTGCTTCTTCGTTCATGCCATTGGCATCGCCCAATAATTCGTAAAAACACAAATTCATAGCTCGGTTTAATAAGGCTTGCTCTTGGAATTCTCTAGAAGTTCTAATTTTTAACTTTAAGCGTTTTAATTCCTCGTCATTGATGGGAATTGTTTTGTATTCTTCTAACACCAACCATAGTGCTTTGTCTAACTCTTCCAAGGAACTATCGGGTGCAATTTTACCAGTAATTATAAATAATCCGTGATCGATCGAACCAAGGATATAGGTGTTTATTTCGGTGACTAGTTGTAATTCCTTTTTTAGTTTTAAATATAGTTTACTCGATTTTTCTTTAGATAATTCATCGGATAAGACATCTGCCATGTAATATTCTTCTGATTTACGTTCTGCCATTTTAAAGGCATAATAAAAACAATCTGCTGGCACATCTCTTTCAATTCTTTTCTTCCGAAAAGCCAATTGCTTGGGTTCCGCTGGTAAAATGCGTACCGGTTTTTTTTGTTTGGGAATATCGCCAAACCACTTATTAACGATTGTTTTTATGAAATCGAGTTCAAAATTTCCTGCAATACAAAGTATGGCATTTGAGGGGTGATAATACTTGTGAAAAAAGGCTTTTACATCTTCGAGTGTGGCGTCTTCAATGTGTTTGATTTCTTTGCCAATGGTGGCCCATTTGTATGGATGAACCTCATAGGCAAGCGGACGTAGTTCAAGCCATGCATCCCCATAGGGTTGATTTAAATAATTTTGTTTGAACTCTTCGATTACCACACTTCGTTGTACTTCCAGGCTTTTTTCAGAGAATGCCAATGAAAGCATTCGGTCACTTTCTAACCAAAGTGCTGTTTCAATATTTTGAGCGGGAAGTACATTATAGTAATTCGTAATATCATTGGAAGTAAATGCATTGCTTTCGCCTCCCGCATTTTGAAGGGGGGAATCAAAAGCTGGGATATTAATGGATCCTCCGAACATTAAATGCTCGAATAAGTGCGCAAATCCTGTTTGTGTTTCGGATTCGTCGCGTGCACCGACATCATACAAGGTATTCACTACAGCCATTGGTGTTGATATATCTTTATGGAAGATAACTTTTAGACCATTACTTAATTCGAATCGCTCAAATTGTACCATACTTAAAATTGGAATTTTGTCGTTGTTTGTTCTTTTATTGCTTCTCTGTATTCGGAGAGCATTTCACTAATGATGTCAGCCGCTGGTAATATCGTGTCTAAAATGGCGGAAACTTGTCCAATTTCTAATTCGCCATTTTCTAAATCTCCCTCGAACATTCCTTTCTTAGCGCGGCCTTTTCCTAGGAGCTCCTTCAATTCATTGGTGTCGGCTCCTTTTTCGTATGCACTACTCACCAATTCGGAAAATTTATTTTTTAGCAGTCTAACTGGGGTCAATTCTTTTAAAGTTAAAAAGGTATCGCCTTCTTTCGCATTGATCACGGCATTTTTAAAGTTAATATGCGCACTTGCTTCAACAGATGCAACAAATCTACTTCCAACTTGCACCCCGTCAGCGCCTAAATTCATGGCGGCTAACATGGCCTTTCCAGTTCCAATTCCCCCTGCAGCAATTAATGGGACATTGACTTTTTTTGATACCATTGGAATTAAACATAGGGTGGTAGTTTCATCTCGCCCATTATGACCTCCTGCTTCGAATCCTTCTGCAACAATAGCATCGACGCCGGCATCTTGTGCCTTAAGCGCAAATTTTAGGCTAGATACCACATGCACGACAATTATTCCATGCGCTTTCAAATGACTTGTCCATTTACTTGGGTTTCCTGCTGAGGTGAAAACGATAGGAACTTTATATTTTATGATGGTTGCAATGTGTTTATCGCTATCGGGATATAGCATCGGAAGGTTAACTGCAAAAGGCTTATTGGTGGCCGCTTTGCATTGGATAATTTGTTGTTCGAGAATTTCAGGATACATGGATCCTGAGCCAATTATTCCTAAGCCACCGGCATTTGAAACAGCGGATGCTAATTCCCATCCTGAACACCAGATCATTCCCCCTTGAATTAAAGGGATTTCTATACCAAATAAGGCACAAATACGATTTTCACCCATTTTTTTACTTTTCTTCGTCCGCAAAATTACGTAAATAGTCGAATTGCGATCGTTGATTTAATCAAGCATATTAAAAGTAGGTATAATCTTTCGTTAATTGATGTATGCGTAATGACTTACTTTTTTGGATAATTATTCCAATTTGGCAGGAATACCTATACTAAACATGATTTTCCCATCATTTTTAATTAATTTAGGTGCAAATTTTATTCATGCGTTGTTTTGTTGTCTTTTTCTGTTTTGTATTTCTCTTCCACTATTCTTGGGGGCAGGCATCAAAATTAGAATCGGGTGCTTCACACGGCACTCATTCGGGAGGTTTTTTTGAAAACAAAGGTCAATGGCCAGAAGGGGTATTGTTTAAAACCCAAATTTCGGGTGGCAATATCTGGGTGCAACAAAAAAAGTTGGTCTTTCATTTACAAGATTTTTCTCAATTACATAATGCACACTTCGATGGCAAAGTAACGGGAGATCCCGTTTTAAAAGAAACGGTGGTTCATTTGAATTTTCTTGGCTCAAATTTCGTTCAGTCCAGTGAAAAAAGTAAACCATTGCCTTTTTACTATAATTATTTTGTGGGAAAAGATAGCACGAAATGGGCTTCTGATGTGCATGGTTTCGAAGAGGTTACTCTCCCTAATTTGTATGATGGAATTGATTTGAAATTTGCTACTTCTAAGGACTTGACTAAATATGAATTTTTGGTAAAACCAACCGTCGACCCTTCTCAAATTGCATTGAATTATGTAGGCCAAGAGAAAATGAAAATTGAGCGAAATGGGAATCTAAGTTTGCTTACTTCTTTAGGAAAAATCGTAGAGCAAAAACCAATCGCATATCAATTAATAGACGGAAAAAGAATAGAGATAAAATGTGAATTTGAGATAAAAGACAGTATCGTTTCTTTTAAGTTAGGCAGTTATAATAAGAGTGTTGAATTAATTATAGATCCTGTCTTGGTTTTTGCCACTTATAACGGGGCTATTTCCGACAATTTTGGTATGACGGCCACATACGGGCAGGATGGATCAGCCTTTTCTGGTGGAACTGTTTTTGGAAATAATTATCCTTTACCAAACCCAAATGCGTTTGATGTAGCATCTAATTTTACCGCGGTTTCAGGGAATTATGGAATTACAGATGTTTTCATTTCCAAGTATACAGCGAATGGAACCTACATGATCTGGTCCACTTTTTTAGGTGGCGGAAATATGGTGGATGGTACTGAAACTGCTCACAGCTTAATTTGTGATTCAAGTAACAATTTGTATGTTTTTGGAGCAACATCCAGTATTGATTTCCCTACCACTCCAGGTGCTTTTCAAGGAAATCATAATGGGGGGAATGTGGGTGCTAATTTTTTGTATAATGGGGTGTATTTTTCGAACCAAGGAACGGATATCTATGTTTCGAAATTAAGTGCGAATGGTCAAAATTTACTAGGTTCAACGTATGTTGGTGGATCAAGTAATGACGGTGTAAACTACAAAATTTCAGGATTACCTTATAATGGATCATTTCTTTATGATTCATTAACCACCAATTATGGTGATCAGTTTCGTGGAGAAATTATGTTGGATGAATCGAATAATATCTTAATTGGTTCTTGTTCGCGCTCTTCTAATTTTCCAGTCTCCAACGCTTTTCAACCTATTAAATCAGGAGGGCAAGATGCAGTTGTTTTTAAACTTTCTTCCAATTTTTCCAATCTTTTGTTTTCATCGTTTTACGGAGGATCTCTAAATGATGCCTGTTATTCCATTAAAATTGACACGCTAAATAATGTGGTTTTTGCTGGTGGGACTTGCTCGAGTAATTTACCTGGCACGACTGGTGGATTTACGCCCACTTACCAAGGTGGTAAAACAGATGGGTATGTCGCAAAAATCACTTCCTCAGGAAACAGCGTAATAAACGCAAGTTATTTAGGTAAATTCGATTATGACCAAGCGTTTTTTGTCGAAATAGATCGAAATAATAATATTTTCGTTTTGGGGCAATCAATCAGTGGAACTTTTCCAGTATTCAATGCGCCTTATTCAAATCCCAATAGTGGTCAGTTTATTATGAAGTTAAATAACAGCTTGACGCTAAATCTTGCTTCTACGGTTATTGGAAATGGAAACGGCGCCATTAATATTTCTCCATCTGCCTTTTTAGTCGATATCTGTGGAAATATCTATATATCGGGATGGGGTGCGAATATTTTGCAAAATACGCCATTAAGTGGAATGCCAATTACTCCTAACGCTTTTCAGCCATTTACAGCCGGTTTTGATTTTTATTTGATGGTATTAGAACGAGATTTTCTTGGCTTACTGTATGGAAGTTATATTGGTGGTGCCAATGCTCATGAACATGTAGACGGCGGCACCTCAAGGTTTGATAAAAATGGCGTCGTGTATCAATCGGTATGTGGTGGTTGTGGCGGATGGAGTGATTTCCCAACTAGTCCTGGGGCTTGGTCTCCATCAAATAATAGTTCTAACTGCAACAACCTACTTTTTAAATTTGATTTTCAAATAATTCCGAATGCTCAATTTTCGACCAGTACCAATATTGGTTGCGAGGACTTTGTCGTATACTTCAATAATTCATCATCGCTGCAGGATGAGTATTTATGGGATTTTGGTAATAATAATACCACCTCTACTATTTTTAACCCTGTTGTTACGTATACGGAACCAGGCGTATATAGCGTATTTCTGTATGTTACAGATAGCGTTTGCGCTTTAACAGATACAGCGCAAATTACAATTACGGTGTTGGATTCTATCTCGTTTTCAGTGCTAGACACTATTAATTTATGCTCGAATGTTCCTTATTTATTGTCGGTAAATCCAAATGGAATTTCTAATTATGTTATTTGGTCGCTAAATAGTAATCTTTCTAATCCACTAAATAATCCAATGGATTCATCGATAATTGTTTCAAGTGCTGGAATGTATTATGTAGAGGTAGGGAATGGGCTTTGTAGTCGATTAGATAGTGTTTATGTGAATTTTGATGTCCCAATATCGGCTAATTTTTCACCTTCGGTTGTTGGTGGATGTACTCCAATTACGGTTGATTTTGACAATTCTTCCAGTGTTACGAGTAATTTCTATTGGGATTTTGGTAATGGTGTGGTGGATTCCATCAATTACTCCCCGTCGATTACCTATTCTCAACCTGGCACCTATTTAGTCACTCTTTTCATTTTAGATACAGCCTGCGCAGGAGTAGATTCTGCCTCATTTACCATTAATGTCTCACCTTCCATTTCAGTTTCCTTAACAGATGTTGTGAATATTTGTACGAGTAACCCAATTAGCTTGGTTCCAACGGTGACTGGTGGTGCAAATTATTTTATATGGTCTTCCAATAGTCAATTTAGTGACACCTTAAATGCGAGTGTGTTGGATACAACACTTTTCTTAATTGATCCTCAATCTGGTTACTATTATTTTCAAGCGGGAAACAATGATTGCTCCATAATGGATAGTGTTCTCATTGTGATTTTTAGTAATGAACTGAATTTAACTGCCTCCAATACGCTTTGTTTAGGCGATAGTTTGTTGGCTACGGTAACGAATTCAGGAACGGAATCTTTTACCTACGTTTGGTCTCCTTTATCGGTTATTCTAAATCCAAATCCTTCCAATCAAGTGTATGTGCAGCCTTTGTCTTCTCAATACATTTATGTGGAGGCCACTTCGGCCAATAATTGTGTGGTAAATGATTCTGTTTTTGTAAACGTATTTTATCTCGATCCTAGCTCTGTCGTTGCGTCTGCTCAACCAACATTGGTAGTTCCAGGTTCGCAAGTTTTACTGAGCGGATTACCTGGTGGGATGACAACGTATTCTTGGACACCGACCGCGGGTTTGAATACACCAACTCTGCAGAACACGTTTGCAACGGTTCAACAAACGACCATTTTTACGCTCACTGTTTCTGATGGTGTTTGTTTTATTAGTGATACAACAGAAGTGAAGGTGTATGAAATAATTTGTGATGATCCGTATGTCTTTGTCCCAAATGCATTTTCACCTAACGGAGATGGAAATAATGATATCTTGTATGTAAGAGGTCTATGGGTTGAAAAAGTCATTTTCCGTGTATTTGACAGATGGGGAGAGCTAGTCTTTGAATCCGATCAAATTGCAAATGGCTGGGATGGCACCTTCCAAGGAAGAAAATTAGCGCCGGATGTATTTGATTATTACCTAGATGTAACGTGCATAGGTGGGTTGAAATCAATTAGTAAAGGAAACGTAACATTAATGAAATAAACTATGAAAAAAATTATCACTTCGAATTCGGAGAAATTTCTCGAAAAATATTTAAATAACGCCAGTCCAACTGGGTTTGAGTCGGAAGGACAAAAATTATGGTTGGAATATATCAAACCATATATTGATGATTATTTTGTCGATAATTATGGCTCTGTTGCTGGTATAATTAATCCAGGAATGGACTATAAAGTGGTAATCGAAGCGCATGCTGATGAAATTTCATGGTTTGTGCATTACATCACCAAGGATGGCTTTATCTATTTAAAGCGAAATGGTGGTTCGGATCACATGATCGCGCCTTCAAAACGGGTAAACATTCATACAGATAAAGGCATAGTGAAAGCTATTTTTGGTTGGCCTGCGATCCACATGAGACATGCTAAAGAAGAAACGCCAAGCATGAAAAATATCTTTTTAGATTGCGGTTGCGCTTCAAAAGAGGAAGTGGAGAAATTGGGCGTTCATGTGGGTTGCGTGGCAACTTTTGAGGATGAATTCATGATTCTGAATAAAAATAAATACGTTGGACGTGCCTTAGATAATAGAGTAGGTGGCTTTATGATTGCTGAAGTAGCTCGCTTATTAAAAGAAACGAAAACGGCTCTTCCATTTACTTTGTATGTGGTTAATGCGGTCCAAGAAGAGATTGGCTTGCGTGGGGCTGAAATGATTGCTCATAAAATAAAACCGGATGTAGCTTTGATTACGGATGTATGCCACGATACAGCAACGCCGATGGTTGATAAAATAGAAAATGGCGATCAAAAGTCGGGTGATGGTCCGGTATTAACGTATGGCCCAGCTGTTCAGAACAATTTCTTGAATTTAATTATTAAAGCAGCAGATAAAAATAAAATCCCTTTTCAACGAGCAGCTGTTTCTCGCTCTACGGGAACGGATACGGATGCTTTTGCTTATTCCAATGAAGGAGTTACCAGTGCGCTGATATCTTTACCATTGCGTTACATGCACACTACGGTTGAAACGGTGCATAAGGAAGATGTGGAAAATTGTATCCGTCTCATTTTTGAATCACTGAAGACCATAAAGCAAGGACAAGACTTTAGGTATTTGAAGTAATTTCTTTTAGTTAGATTTTCATCCTTTTGTACTTGTGCTGAGCTTGCCGTAGTAACAAGACAAAAGGGCAAACAAAATAAAGTCTGATTTTTATCTAGAAATACTGATAATATTTCTTATTTTTGGTATACTAATTATACCATTATGAAAATAAAATTTCTACTAGCTTTCGCTTATTCATTTTTTAATATTTACGTTTATTCACAATGTAATCTGATGGCAACCACAGTTGCCAACAATGCAATGGGTGGTGGAGCAAATGGCAGTGTTACATTATCTGTTTCTGGCGGAACACCCCCTTATACTTATGCGTGGAGTAGTGGGCAAACTACTCAGAATATTAATTTACTTCCTCCAGGTTGTTATTCCGTAATGATTACGGATGCAGCTGGCTGCTCAGCTATGGCGTCGTCATGCTTGGTGAATCAAGCCGGACCTATCTTATTTTCAAATTCTAATCCAGTGAGTACTTTCACGGTTGTAAACGGAGGCTTCACGCCTCAATGGGTGTGTGCCAACCAAACACTTCAAACCGATGGAGGAATTATGAAAATTTACCTAGAATCAGGTGCGACCATGATTACGGGTGGTGGGATTGATACGGTTTATGCTAAAACTGGCTCCACGATTACCATGACGGGAGGGATTCATGTCATTTACCATGAACCTGGTGTTACCTTAAATATGAATGGTGGAATCCCTACTCTGTATCCGTGTCCAAGCTTGGCATTTAATTATTCGCTAGCGCCAGCTGGTGGTTGCACTCCTGTATTAACATGTAACCTCGCAGTTGCTTTAAGTGTTGGAAATACAATCGGAGGAGGAAACAACGGAAGTATTAACACCACGGTTTCCAACGGTACCTTTCCTTTTACTTATGCGTGGAGTAATGGTCAAACTGTTGCTAATTTGAATAACCTTAATCCGGGAGCATACAGTGTGATTGTAACGGATGCCAATGGATGTGTAGATACGGCCGCTGCTAACTTAATAAATTTAGCTGGTCCAACGGTGCTGTCTAATTCTAATGTGGTAAGTAGCTATCAAGTGGTGAACGGTGGATTTACGCCGCAATGGGTTTGCCCCAATGATACCCTTTATACTGATGGTGGTATTATGAATGTTTACCTTGAAGCCGGCGCAACCATGATTACGGGCGGTGGAATTGATAGTATTTTTGCTAAAACTGGTTCCACAATTATTATGAATGGTGGAATCCATCGAATCTATCATGAACCTGGTGTGAATCTCGTTATGAATGGTGGAATCCCATACTTATTTCCTTGTCCAAGTTTAGTCTTTAATTACTCACAAGCGCCTGCCAATGGCTGTGTACCAGTTCCGGTTTGTAATATGTCTGCTAGTATTTCAACTATTAACATAGATTGTTATGGCGCGGCCTCAGGTTCTGCAACTGCAAGCATCACTGGAGGCACAGGTCCTTATATTTATCTATGGAATAATGGCTCTATTACCCAAACTATATCTAATTTACCTGTTGGCTGCTACACCGTAACGATTACTGATGCTAATGGATGTGTTGTTTCTCAAACGGCTTGTATTACTGAAGCAGCAGTGTTTTTAGCAACTGCAACAGTTATAAACCCAATTTTATGTAATGGCGGTAGTGCTCTTGTTAATGTGACGGCCACGGGAGGTACAATGCCTTACACTGGGATTGGTTCTTTTAATTTTACTTCGGGTATTCAGTCTTTCACATTGTTTGATAATAACGGCTGTACACTCACGGGTATGATAATAATAGCCGAACCTACAGCAATTACATTAACTACTAATTCTACCGATGAAATAGTAGGCAATGATGGAACGGCAACAGTTACTGTATCGGGTGGTACAGCTCCGTATTCGTATCTTTGGACACCAAGCGGTCAAACGGGCGCGAATGCAACTGGATTGGCTGCAGGGATGTATAATGTCGAAGTAACCGATGCTAACGGCTGCACTGAATCCACACAGGTTCAGGTTGGATCGCAAGTTGGTTTGAATGAACACGGTAACTCGGACATAATTTCGATGTACCCAAATCCTGCAACTGAACAACTTTACATTAACAGATTAATGGACAATGACCCAACTGAAATTAATATTTATTCGATCGATGGTCAGTTAGTAAGTACACTAAATTTTACAAGTGGTAAAGTTATTTGTTTGTCAGTTGATCAGTGGCCAACGGGTGTCTACCATGTGCATGTGAAATCAGCAACTGGTGCTTATACAATGCCCTTTGTGAAACAATAATAGATGTATTTCTTTTAATAATCCTTTGATTTAGTTAAAAAAAACCTACTTTTGCATTGGGGTAAGTCTTTTACGACCAGCTCCCTCTGAATCCTCCAGGTCGGGAACGAAGCAAAGGTATGAGGTTGTAGCGGTGCGATGGAAGTAGCTTACCCCTCTTTTTTTTCTTAAAGTATTGAAAATCATGAAATCCATTTTTTTTCTTTCCTTTCTAATGCTTCTTTTTATTTCATGCAATAAGGATCGATCCTGTCCTGGTTCTGTGAATGGCGTTATGCATAATTATGCAGGATTTGATGGTTGCGGATGGGTTATTGAAATCAATGGGTCCATCTATGAGCCAATGAATATCAATGACTTTAATGTTGATTTTTTGGTGGAGGGTAAGAAGGTGAAACTAAACTATGAGGAGAAGGGAATGGCAAGCATTTGTATGGTTGGTCCGACGATTTTCATTAGTTGCTTAAGTGAAAATTAATAATCTGCTACTTAAATTACCTTGCTGACTTGAAAGTTCTATGTAATTTTGGAAAAAGTCAAGCATGAAAATATCCGCGTCAATTTACAGTGATAAAAATCGAAATTTAGAGGCTGTAATTGCTGATTTAGCGGCTCATCAAGTCGAATTACTTCACGTAGATTGTAATGATGAGGTGGCAGTATTCGAAGATATTAAACGAATACGCACTTGGTGTACTATTCCGATTGATTTGCATATTATTACTAATAAGCCAAGCAAGTTCTTTCCACTTTTATTAGAGACACCCGTTGAATACCTAACCTTTCAATTTGAAAACCTTGTTGAACCTCTTGTAATACCAAAGGAGATTACAGGAAAAAAAGGGATTGCTATTACAACTCATACTTCTATAAACGCTTTTAATTCGTATCCAAAGTTTGATTTTATCCTTATAATGGCAACAATTCCTGGTCAAAGTGGGGGATTATTTGATAAGCACAATTTTAGTAAAATAAGATCATTTAGAAATCAATATCCAAGTAAGTCGATTCACGTTGATGGGGGTGTTAATGGGGAAGTGTCCTTTATTCTGAGAAATATGGGTGTGAGCACTTCGGTTTCTGGCTCTTACTTGTTTAATGCGCCCAGTATTGGACATGCTTTAATGAATTTGACAAAAAGAGAAATGGAGTCGCAATTCAAGGTGTCAGATTTTATGACTCCATTGGCTGAAGCTCCTTTTGTGATGTTGCAGAATTGTTCTACGAAATTAATTCTAGAAACTGTTGAGACAGGTAATTTGGGTTTTTGTTTGGTAATTGATGAGGATAAAAGTTTGGTGGGAATAGTTTCTAGTGCCGATATTCGTAAAGCTTTACTACGTAAAATTGATCAACCCCAATCCATTACTTCAGCTGATTTTATTAATCGTAGTCCTAAAACATTAAATGCTGATTTTAGTGTCGTGGATATGCTTCAATACATTAAAAAATGTCCTTTTCCAATTATGTATCTCCCTGTTATTGGCGCTAATCGTGAGGTGCTTGGAATTGTTAACTTTGCACACCTTATTAAAGGAGAATTATGATAATACAACTTAAAAATAATGTTTCGAGAGAAAAGGCAGCGGCGCTTGCTAGCGAATCCAATGCTTTTCATATTTCTAATGATCACCAGGTTTTAATTACGGGATCCGGAATTAAAGAATTACCCAACTGCTTGGAAGGATTTGCGGAGAAAACTTGGGTTTTTGCCAATGATATGCAATTAGCATCCAAAGCGTATCAAGCGGATAAACGAAGTGTGAAATTTGGTAATGTTACCATTGGTGGTTCCACGAATCAAACGGTATTAATTGGTGGGCCTTGTTCTGTTGAATCAGAAGAACAAATTCGGTCTTCAGCTGAATTGTTAGTTAATCTGGGATTAAGTACCTTGAGAGGCGGTTGTTATAAGCCTAGAACAAGTCCGTATTCTTTTCAAGGTTTAGGCTTGGAAGGCTTGAAATTATTAGCCAAAATGCGGGAGGAATATAAGCTAAATGTAATTACTGAAGCACGTGATGCCACCCATATTGATGAAATAATTGAGTACACTGATATTATTCAGGTTGGTGCAAAAGCAATGTATGATCAAGGGATTTTACGCGCTTGTTCAAAAACGAATAAACCGGTTTTAATAAAACGTGGTTTTGGAACGACCTTGCAGGAATTTGTGCAGGCGGCTGAGTTTGTACTGTCGGGTGGAAATGAAAATGTGGTCTTGTGCGAAAGGGGAATTCGAACTTTTGAAACTGGAACTCGCTTTACCTTAGATTTATGTGGTGTAGCATGGCTTCAAGAGTATACCAATTTGCCAATAATCCTAGATCCATCGCATGCTATTGGGTATGCTTATGGGGTGCCTGTTCTTGCTAAAGCATGTGTAGCAATGGGAATTGATGGCTTACTCATCGAAACTCATCCGAATCCTAAAGTGGCCTTGTCAGACGCTTCTCAGCAATTAAATTATCTGCAATTTGAGCAGTTGTACCGTGATCTTCAAAAAGTCGCGGAAAGTGTAGGATATAAAATGGTTTAATATGCAATTAGAACAAAATATTAAAGGGCTTTGCTCAAAACATGGTATCGATTTCAATAGCTTTCTAAGCGATTTGGAGGTGGATGAGGTACATGAATTATCTATTTTTGATCTAGAAGCTATTTGTGATGAATATGAAATCGACTTGTTGGCCTTACTCTTCAAACCCTTGTATAAAACGTCGTTTCTTCAAAAGAAAATAGATGCCATTAAATTGTTAGTGCTTGATGTTGATGGCGTAATGACGGATGGCGGCATGTACATGTCCGAAAATGGAGATCAATCAAAAAAATACAATACCAAAGACGGAATGGGGATTCTCCATTTAACCAAAAGTGGTTTTAAGGTTGGTATTATCTCCTCAGGATTTACCAATAATATGGTCCAACAACGAGCCGAAATGTTAGGGATTAAGCATTGCTACGTGGGCCGTGAACCAAAACTTGAAGTCCTCGAGGCTTGGTGCCTTGAATTAAATATATCCTTGGAACAGGTGGCAATTATTGGCGATGATGTGAATGATATTCCCATTATGAATCAAGTGGGTTTAGCTGTTTGTCCCTCTGATTCCGTTAATGCCGTGAAATCGTTATCGCACATAATTCTAGCTGCGAAAGGTGGCCATGGGTGTATTCGAGAATTTATTGATACCTATCTACTTAATGAACCAATTTCTTAATCTTTAAATGTTAGTATGAAAATTATTCGATTAGGAATTATTCGAGAGGGTAAGACTCCGCCAGATTTTAGAGTACCACTTACTCCTTCGCAATGTTGTGCCATAGAGAAAATGTATCCACAAATTAAAATGCTTGTTCAATCTAGCCCAATTCGGACGTATAAAGATGAAGACTATTTGCAAGCGGGTATTGATGTGGTGGAAAATTTGGAGGATTGTGACATTATTTTTGGTGTGAAAGAGGTGCCAATTGCTGCTTTGATTCCAAGCAAGCAATTTTTCTTTTTTTCTCATACCATTAAAAAACAGCCCTATAACAGGGATTTGCTAAAAAGTATCTTAGCTAAAAAAATTCAATTGGTGGATTACGAAGTGATTCGTGATAGTAACCACAAAAGATTAGTTGGCTTTGGTCGCTATGCTGGAATTGTGGGTTGTTACAACGCATTTCTAACGTATGGATTAAAGAGTGGTCGTTACCAACTAAAACCTGCCAACGCTTGTAATAATCGAATGGAAGTAGAACAGGAATTGAAAAAAGTGGATTTGCCTAGTGATTTCAGAATCGTGTTGACGGGTTTTGGAAGGGTAGGTCATGGTGCGGTAGAAATATTAAAATTACTTCCAATTAAAGAATTGAATCCAAGTGAATTTTTAAGTGAGAAGACGGATCAAGCCGTTTATACTCATTTGGAGAGCCATGATTACTATGCTCATTCCTTAGACAAACCTTTTGATAAACATCAGTTTTACGAACATCCAGAAAATTTTAAATCAACGTTTAGCCAATATATGCCGCTTTGTGATATGTACATCCCTTGTCATTTTTGGGATAGTCGATCACCAAAAATAATTCTTCAATCGGATTTTTTAGCGCCAAATTGTCGGGTAAAGGTTATTGCTGATATTTCTTGTGATGTAGCAGGACCTATTGCAAGTACCATTCGGTCATCGAAAATGGCCGAACCAATTTATGGGTATAATCCTTCCACTGGGCTGGAAGTTGATTTTATGGATCCGAACGCAATAGCGGTGATGGCAGTTGATAATTTGCCTTGCGAATTACCTCGAGATGCTTCAGAAGACTTCGGGAATCAATTGATAAAGCATGTTATTCCTTTATTGGTCGGCGATGACCCTGATCGCATCATTGAAAGGGGTTCTCAAACAAATACTCAAGGGGAACTAATGCCCGATTTTGACTATTTGACTGATTACGTTACTGCTTAATTTTCAGGTCTTAACGGGTCAATTGGCATGCGATGTATGAAGGAAAGTCGCTCTCTTCATTTATTAATTTTTCAACATGATTTATTTCTGGAAGTTGATTATTGGCAATCCTTCAGGGAAATGTTTTTTTTAAACTTTTAAATTCTTAATTTTACGATAATAACGTGTATTAAGTGTTTATAAAATCTCTCTTAAACACGCACGCTTATTCTTCGATTAGATAATATATTTTCTACTTTTGTATCGCTAACATTATTTATGAAAAATACTTTGCAATTAGAAGCTACTCTTGAACAAGCCATTGAATTAGGTTTGCGAGCGGATGAGTTTGAAATGATAAAAGGAATTCTCGGACGGACACCTAATTTTACAGAAACTGCCATATATTCGGTTATGTGGTCTGAGCATTGTTCCTACAAGAATTCTATTCTTTGGTTAAAAACGTTGCCAAAAGATGGTCCTCATATGTTAGTGAAAGCTGGTGAAGAAAATGCTGGTTTAGTTGATATAGGCGGAGGTTTAGGCGTCGTTTTTAAAATTGAGTCCCATAATCACCCAAGTGCTTTAGAACCTTATCAAGGAGCTGCCACGGGTGTTGGGGGAATTAACCGTGATATTTTTACCATGGGTGCAAGGCCAATTGCGCAACTCAATTCGTTGCGATTTGGAGATATTAAAGAGGAAAAAACAAAGTGGTTGGTAAAAGGTGTGGTGAAAGGAATTGGAGATTATGGAAATGCTTTTGGAATTCCAATCGTTGGGGGGGAAGTGTTTTTTGATGAATGCTACAATACGAATCCTCTTGTTAATGCTTTCTCAGCGGGAATAATTGATACTAAAAAAGTAATTTCTGCTACGGCTAAAGGTCCTGGAAATCCTGTCTTTATCGTTGGTTCTGCCACCGGAAAAGATGGTATCGCAGGAGCTGCATTTGCTTCAAAAGATATAACGGAAGATTCAGCAAATGATTTACCTTCTGTGCAAGTTGGTGATCCTTTTATGGAAAAATTATTACTGGAAGCAACTATGGAACTCGCTAATACCAATGCTATTGTTGGTATGCAAGACATGGGGGCAGCTGGAATTACTTGCTCAACCTGTGAAATGTCTGCTGCTGGAAATGTTGGAATGGAGATTTATCTTGATAAAGTGCCAACGAGACAACAAAACATGCTTCCATATGAAATCCTTTTGTCCGAATCGCAAGAACGAATGCTAGTAGTTGTGAAAAAAGGGGAAGAGGAGACAGTTAAAAATATTTTCGATAAATGGGATTTACATGCGGAAGAAATTGGACATGTAACTGATACTGGTCGTATTTGTTATTACATGGATGGCCAATTGGTGGGTGATGTACCAGCGGAATCTTTAGTGCTTGGTGGTGGTGCCCCTCAATATAAACGTGATTTTTCTGAACCAGCTTATTACCAAGAATATAAAAAATTTAACATTGATTCCATCAAAGAACCAGCCTCACTAAAAGATGTTGGTTTTGCACTACTTGGACTTCCAAATATTGCCTCTAAAAGATGGATCTATGAACAATATGATTCAATGGTAGGTACCGCAACTATGACAACGAATAAGCCATCGGATGCAGGAGTGGTGTTTATTAAAGGAACGGACATAGGACTCAGCATGACCGTAGATTGTAATTCACGATTTGTTAATGCTGATCCAGAAGTGGGTACCATGATTGCTGTTTCTGAGGCAGCAAGGAATATTGTGTGTTCGGGTGGAATTCCTTCGGCTGTCACAAATTGCCTTAATTTTGGTAATCCATACAATCCGGAGTGCTATTGGCAGTTTGTTGGTGCTATCAAAGGAATGAGTGCGGCTTGTCTTAAATTTGAAACGCCTGTAACGGGTGGAAATGTTTCTTTCTACAATCAATCCAATATCAATGGGAAAGAGTTACCGGTTTTTCCTACGCCTACTATAGGTATGATTGGCTTGGTTCCTACTACTGATAATTTGATGACCCTAGACTTTAAAAAGAAAGGAGATCTTATATTTTTAATTGGAGATTATAAAAATGACATCTCTTCTTCTGAATATTTGGCTAGCTATCTTGGAATCAAGGAATCACCAGCTCCTTATTTTGATTTAGAGAAGGAATTCGATATGCAGCAATCAATACAAGAATTAATTAAAAATAAATTGATTAATGCGGCGCATGATGTCTCCGATGGTGGCCTATACGTTACTTTGGTGGAAATGTCAATTCCATCGGATCTTGGCTTTGATATTTTAACCGATGCTGAAATTCGTGGAGATGCTTTCTTGTTTGGTGAAGGACAGGGTAGGGTTGTTGTTACCATGACAGAAGAAATGGAAGGTCAGTTTATTGAATTTATGCTAACTCAAAATGTTAATATTACGTTGCTTGGACATGTTACAAAAGGTAAGATGCAAGTGGATGAGGAACATTTTGGTTTTATTAGTGAGGCAAAAGCGATTTACCAAAATGCGTTGGGAGAGTTATTAGAAAATAAAAATTAATTATGGAATATAATACAACAAGAGGAAAGTTAATTCTTCCTGAATATGGTCGAAATGTGCAAAATATGATATCTCATGCCATGGAAATCGTAGATAGGAAAGAGCGTAATCGTGCCTCTCTTGCAATCATCGAGGTGATGGGCCAATTGAATCCGCATTTAAGGGATGTAGATGATTACCGTCATAAACTTTGGACACACCTTTTTGTAATGTCTGATTTTAAATTGGAGGTTGATTCTCCTTATGAGATTCCTCTTCCCGAAGCATTAATGGAAAAACCTCAAATAATGGCTTATCCTAAAGGGCAAATAAGGTTTGGGCACTATGGAAAATATACGCAGCAGATTTTGACCGATGCAAAATCGATTACGGATGAAAAAGAAAAAGAATTTTTGAAGAATTCGATGGCGAATTTTATGAAAAAGCTTTATCTCGCTCACAACAATGACGCTGTCGAAAATAATGTCATCGCTGATCACTTGAAAGACTTATCTAACGGTGAACTTATCCTCGAAAATCCTGATGAATTAGTGAGTACAAGTACGCTACTAAGGGAAATGGGATTGAATAAGAAATTTGTGAAACCGAATAATTTTAAGCACAAGCAAAAAAAGAAATTTATTAAAAAATAAGTTATGGCATCATTTGAAATTATAGGTGGCAAGCCGCTAAAAGGAGAGTTAACACCACAAGGAGCAAAAAATGAAGCACTTCAAGTGTTATGTGCCCCTTTACTTACAGCTGAAAAAGTAACCATTTCTAATGTACCTGATATCATTGATGTCAACAAACTCATTTCTTTGCTTCAAGCAATGGGTGTAAAGGTCGAAAAAGTTGAAAAAGGAACGTATATTTTTCAGGCTAAAGAAATTGATTTTGACTATTTAGGAAGTGAGGATTTTAAAACACGCGCTTCCTCTTTAAGGGGTTCAATTATGATTGTTGGGCCGCTTTTAGCTCGATTTGGTCGTGGTTTTATACCAAAACCTGGGGGCGATAAAATTGGACGAAGAAGATTAGATACCCATTTTGAAGGTTTTACCTTGCTAGGTGCTAAGTTTAATTATGATGCCGGGGAACATTTTTACTCGGTTGAAGCCAAAAAATTAAAAGGTACGTTTATTCATTTAGATGAAGCATCCGTAACTGGTACAGCTAATATCTTAATGGCGGCGGTTCTTGCGGAAGGAAAAACAACTTTTTACAACGCAGCTTGTGAGCCTTATATTCAACAATTATGTAAAATGTTGAATTCAATGGGTGCGAAAATTGAAGGAATTGCCTCAAATATGCTTCATATCGAAGGGGTGAAAGAATTAAAGGGTTGTTTCCACCGAATCTTACCGGATATGATAGAAATTGGTAGTTTTATCGGTTTGGCGGCAATGACTAAATCTGAAATTACTATCAAAGATGTTAGTTGGGAAAATTTAGGCATCATTCCAAACGTATTTAGAAGGTTAGGAATAAAATTAGAACGTCGAGGTGATGATATCTTCGTTCCCGCTCAAGAAAATTATGAAATTGATACCTTTATTGACGGTTCGATTTTAACCATTTATGATGCACCTTGGCCTGGTTTTACACCCGATTTATTATCTATCATTTTGGTAGTGGCTACTCAAGCAAAAGGATCGGTGCTGATCCATCAAAAAATGTTTGAGTCAAGATTGTTCTTTGTAGATAAATTAATCGATATGGGAGCGCAAATTATTCTTTGTGACCCACATAGAGCAACTGTTATTGGAATGAATAGAGCGCATTCGCTAAAAGGAATAAGTATGACTTCACCAGATATTCGTGCCGGTGTTTCATTATTGATTGCAGCGCTTTCTGCTGAAGGAAAAAGCGTCATTCATAATATCGAACAAATTGACCGAGGATACCAAGATATTGAAATCAGACTTCGAAATATTGGTGCTGATATAACAAGGATAGGATGATGAAATTTAATCAGCTTTTTTTTATTGCGCTACTTGTTGGCTTGTTTTGTGTGGCCTTCTGCTTTGAAGATGACAAAACAACTTCTCCTCTTGCTAAAGCACCCGAAATTACATTACTATCTCCGAAAGGAAAAACTATTAAGTTGTCCGATTTAAAAGGTAAATTGGTTTTGATAGATTTTTGGGCTTCTTGGTGTGGCCCTTGTCGAAAGGAAAGTCCGAATGTGGTGGAAGCGTATGCAAAATATCACAAGAGAAAGTTTACAAACGGCAAGGGATTTGAAGTTTTTAGTGTTTCGTTGGATAAAGATTCAAAAGCTTGGGTCAATGCCATAAATATGGATCACTTGTCTTGGGGTTCGCATGGTATTGATAGCGAAGGCGTTGCTGCTGAAAGTTATGGCGTAAATTCAATTCCTTCTGCTTTTTTAATAGATGGTGAAGGTAATATCGTTGCTAAAGGCCAAGATCTTCGTGGCTTAAACCTTCATGTGACGATTGATAAGTTCGTGAAAAATTGAATGCTAAATTTGATTTAGTACATTCTCAATTAATGCAAACATCTCTTTAGAATATCCTTCCGAAAACACTTGTTTTGGGCGGTTTGCTACACCTAAGCATATGGTAGCACAACGATGTCCTAAGGCTTTTCCTAATGAAAATAAGGCCGAACTCTCCATTTCAAAATTACACACCAATAATCCATTCATGTTAAATTCCCCCAGCTTTAATTGAATGTCTGCAGTTCGCGTTGGAATTCTTAATTCGCGCCCCTGAGGACCATAAAAACCGGAACTGGTTACTGTTATACCAGAAAATGTATCGGCTGTTTGTAGGCGAAAACTTAGTGTTTCATCTGCAGCAACGGCATAGGGTTGTATGGTTGCTGGTAAACCTATAAAATTGCTTAATTCGGAGGCTAAAAAGCGTTCCTTTTCACTGAATTCAATTTCGTAAAAATGGGCTACGTTATCTAAACCAAATGCATAGTCACTGATGATATGAGAATGTAATGGAATACTTGATTGTAAAATTCCACAGGTGCCAATTCGAACAAGTTCTAATTGAACTTTCTCCGTTTTTTCAGTGCGTGTTTTTAAATCAATATTTACTAAGGCATCCAATTCATTGACGGTTATGTCGATGTTGTCAGTACCTATGCCAGTAGATAAGGCGGTAATTCTTTTTCCTTTATAGGTGCCAGTTTGACAAACAAATTCTCTATGTTGTCGTGTGAATTCAATGTTGTCGAAGAAGGAAGAAACCATCGCAACGCGATCTTGATCTCCCACTAAAATGATTTTTCCAGCTAGTTGCTCAGGTAATAAACCTAAATGGTAAACTTCTCCTTTTGCATTTAAAGCTAATTCTGTGGGTGGAAAGTATTTCACAATGTTATTTTAAACTGCCAAATACTTTAGATAAAAGATCGGAAACTCTTGCAGCCGGATCTAGTCTAATTTTATCCTCTTCTTTTGCAACCATGATGAATAATCCTTCTATCGCTTTTTGTGTGATATAGGCATCTAAATCAGGATTTAGATCTTCACCCATGGTGAGGGCATTGTATTTTGTAATAATAGGATTCCAATATTCGGTAAGCTTTACCCTGGAAGTTGCTTCTTTTACCTTTGGTGTAAAGGCGGTTACTAATTTTGAGATCGTTTGATCTTTTAAAAATTTTGTCGCAGCGCCATTACCTCCTTTTAAAATAGCGAAGCCGTCTTGAACACTCATGTTTTTTATAGCATCTATAAAAATGGGCATTGCCTCTTTTGTTGCTTCTTCCGCTGCACGGTTTAGGGTGGTTTCAAATTTTTCAACTTGCCCACTTAATCCAAGATTTAATGCTTTTTCTTTTACTTTTATCGCATCTGGTGGAAAAGGTAAGCGTATGGTTGGGTTACCTAAAAATCCGTCAACAACAGATGTTAATGACACAGAGTTTTTTATTCCAACACTCAACGCCTCTTTTAATCCCGAAATGACTTCGTCGTTTGTTAGGCTATTGGTGACCGGTGCGTTAATCGGTAAGTTGCCTGTTACTTTGGGTAATTTTGGCATTTGAGATAGCACGTCACAAGAGTACATAATCAAGGCACACGAGAAAAATAGGAAGAATTTCATAGGAGTATTTTAGTTAGTATTATCGTAAAACTTGAACGAATCCATTTAGGGTTTTCTTCCCGTCTGTGTCCCGTAATTTGTACATGGCAACCCAATTGTAAACACCTGGTAGAATTGGCTTCCCACCATAGGTACCATCCCATTCTCCTTTGGTGTCATGGGTTTCCCAAACAACTTCTCCCCATCGATTGTAAACCTTCAAATCGAAGCTTTGTTGATCAATACCTTCCACGTAAAGCGTCCATGTTTGGTTGTGTTCATCATCATCTGGTGTAAATGTATTCGGGGCATAAAATACAATGTCAGGGATTATTTCTAATTCTAGGATAATGGAATCAGAACACCCTTGGGCAGTAGTTACTGTTAGCATGATGTCATATTCTCCAACAACACCCTCTGGATAAGTAATTATTGCATTTGGACCACTTGCTATAATGGAGGTAGCGCCTAAACTTTCCCACTCCCATGTTGTGATATTTCCTAATGAATTATCATTTACTTGTATTTCTGTTTCAAACCATGTAGCTGGATTTTTTGAGAGCATAAAATCTGCCGTAGGTAAAGGGGTTACTTCCACAATATTTGAAACGGCACCGGTATAAACACAGCCATAAATTGAAGTAGTGGTCATAGTAACGCTATAAAGTCCTGGCATGGGGAATGAATTCGTCACATCTTGCAAGTCTGGAACGTTAAAACTGTCTCCATTCGAAAAATCATATTGTGTAGAGGCTATTTCATTTCCATTAACAGAGGTATTCATAAATGTAAACGTACCCGGCATACATGCAATTGGAATGTCTGGTACAACATTAGGTTCAATTGGCGTTGGAAAAGTAACTAGTAAACATTCTTGTGTCGTTGGTGAACCACATTGCTCGGAAAGCGTTAAACAATAAGTGGTGTTTGTATTCGCGGGATCTACTGTTATGGATGACCCTACATTATGATAGGTGCCATTTTCTGTCCAAGTATAAATATAAGGAGATGAACCTCCTGTGCCTACAGCGCTCAAATTAATGGAAGCTTCAGGGCAAATCATGGTGTCAGGTGTAATAACCGCAATACTCAAAGGAGAAGGCTCATTGATAAAAACTGAAATGGTATCGATACAACCGTTCGCGTCTGTAACTGTAATGGAAGTTAATCCTGCTCCTAAATCATTTGCTGTATTGATGGTAGAAATAGAATTATCCCAATCAAAGAAGAAGGGTCCAGTTCCTTGTTGAACTCCTATAGTTGCCGATCCGTTGTTAACAGAATTACAACTAGCATCTACTTGGTTTTGAATGGATAATATCATTGGTGGTATTTCTGTAACAACTACTGTTGTTGTTCCGGAACATCCTGAGGAGGAACTTACTTGACATGTATAGGTTCCAGCAATAAGACCAACCGCAGTTTGTGTTGTTTGGCCATTATTCCATAAATAAGTAATGTTACCCGATGATGGAACCATATTGGCTGTTGCAGTGCCATCGTTTCCACCGACGCAGGAGACTAATGTGGAAGAACTATTATAAGCTGCCGGTGTATCACCAACCGCAACGGTTGCAGTAGCTGTACATCCATTTCCATCAATCATATTAACAGTATAGTTTCCAGCAAGTAGATTCCCTACGGTTTGGGTATTAGCGTTTATAGGCGTCCAATTGAAAGTGTATGGGGCAGGAGAATTTGGACCAGGTGTAGCGGTAACAGATCCAATTCCTTGGGTACATACGTCAGGAAGCGCAGTTGCGGTCACAACACCATTGGCACTTGTAAGCCATGTAGTATCTTGGGTAATTGAACCTATGTTAGTATTGCATGCGGAAGCGGATAAAAAATATCCTGTTGTTCCGGGTGGAACGACTGGAACGTTTAACACGCCGTTATTATAAGGAAATGTTTGTCCAAGTGTATTAGCCCATAAAAAATTAGTGCCAGGACTGGTTACAATTAGGTATGGAATTTGACCCATGGTGTAGGTAGCAGTATTATTTGGAGCAGTAGGAGTAAAACGCCTTCCATCTTGGTTTGCAGACCACTGTGAATTATTCCTTCCAGGTGTGATATGTGCTAAATTACCCGGATTATTTTCGGATCCTTGTATGGCAAGTCCTCCATTCCAACCATTACACAATGGCTTATTTCCAATGTGTAATTCAAATACGTTGGTCGTTTCGTATAAAATAATAGCCATGTAATTACATTGTGAGGTACAGCTAAACATGAAGATGTTCTTATATAATACAACGAAGCGTCTGTTGGGAGCGGTACCGATTGTTTGGTATTGTATTTGGCCTCCTAAAGATGGATTAATATCTTGGTAAGTTAACATGATGGTATTCCTTGCTGCAGCAAAACCTGCATTTGGTAAGGGGCCGATACCACCTAAAGACCAAGGGCAATAGCCGTTTGCATTCGCTAGATTAAAAGAAATTAAACCATTTGATCCAATTACGCATTGTGAATAATTATTACCATAAAAACTAAATGGGAAGCCAATATTTACTGACCCTGACCATGAATCATCTGATAAATTTACTTGCGAAGGAGCGTTTAAGTATAAACCTGCAACTGGGTTACCACCACCAGCATTACAATTAGTAATGACTACCGATTGACCTGGACAAACTGTAGCGTCTTGCCCTAAACACAATTGAACTTGAGCATTTGCATTAAAAGCAAAGACGGATAAAATGACTAAAAGTAAAGTTTGTGTTTGAGTATAAAAAGTTTTGATCATAATTTAAATTCTAAATTCAGTTTCAATACGACACACTGAGCTATTGGTTGCCGAAATAACTACTCAAAGTTAATTAAAAATAGCTAAAATAATACCTTCTTATTATTTCTTGAATAATTCTTAATCATAAGATACTTTTAAAAATTATATTTTGTTGATAATTATTGGTCATTGGCCTAAAAAAACTTATTACATTTGCCAAAATTAATGTCAAATTTACTAACTAACATTTCGTATATTATGTATCAAAAACAAATCGAAGATTTCATGATAGCTGTAAAAGCAAAGAATTCTCATGAAACAGAATTTTTGCAAGCTGTTCATGAGGTTGCTGAGGCAGTTATCCCATTTATGGAGGAACATCCTAAGTACAAATTAGCTAAGATCTTAGAGCGAATCGTGGAACCAGAAAGAACCATTCTTTTCCGTGTGCCTTGGTTGGACGATAAGGGAGAAATTCAAGTAAATCGAGGGTACAGAGTTGAATTTAACTCAGCAATTGGGCCATATAAAGGTGGTTTGCGTTTTCATCCATCTGTTAACTTATCAATTTTGAAGTTTTTAGGTTTCGAACAAGTCTTCAAAAATTCACTTACAACACTTCCGATGGGAGGTGGTAAAGGTGGCTCTGATTTCGATCCTAAAGGTAAATCAGATAATGAAGTAATGAAATTTTGTCAGTCATTTATGACTGAACTATCTAGACATATTGGCCCTGATACGGATGTTCCTGCTGGAGATATTGGTGTAGGTGGACGTGAGATAGGTTACATGTTTGGACAATACAAAAGAATTCGTAATGAATTTACGGGTGTATTAACTGGTAAAGCGCGTAATTGGGGAGGATCATTGATTCGTCCAGAAGCTACGGGTTATGGAACAGTATATTTTGCTAAAGAAATGTTAGCAACAAAGAACGATTCTTTTCAAGGAAAAGTGGTAGCTGTTTCTGGGTCTGGTAATGTCGCTCAATATGCATGTGAAAAAGCAACTGAATTAGGTGCAAAAGTGGTAACGCTTTCTGATTCACAAGGCTATATTTATGATGCGGAAGGAATTGATGCTTCAAAACTTGCCTTTATTATGGAATTGAAGAATGTGAAACGTGGAAGGATTTCTGAATATGTAGCTAAGTATCCAAGTGCTAAATTTATTGAAGGAAAACGACCTTGGGAAGTTAAAGCTGATATTGCGCTTCCTTGTGCAACTCAAAATGAGTTAAATGGAGAAGAGGCTAAAATGTTGCTTGCTAACGGTGTAATTTGTGTTGCTGAAGGTGCAAATATGCCTTCGACACCAGAAGCAGTTACTGCATTCCTTTCTGCAAAAATCTTATTTGCGCCTGGTAAAGCATCCAATGCTGGTGGAGTAGCAACTTCAGGATTAGAAATGTCTCAAAATTCGTTACGTCTATCTTGGACGGCGGAGGAAGTTGACCAAAAACTACATGGAATTATGGTTTCTATTCATAATGCTTGTGTTCAATATGGTACTGGAGCTGATGGATTTGTAGATTATGTAAAAGGTGCTAATATTGCTGGTTTTGTCAAAGTAGCTGATTCTATGATTGATCAAGGTTTGGTTTAAGATTATTCTACCTTAAAATTTTAAAAAAAGCTCAATTTTATTGGGCTTTTTTTTATTAGGTATTTTTTCTCCTACCATTAAATTATCTATTTAGGAATTTGCACTACTATTTTCAATAATTTTACCATCAAATAATTCACGAAAATTTTGAAAGAAAATACCATAGAATTTGATGCTGCAGGTTTTGAATCTGCTGAGTTACTAACGATCTATCAAAAATTAATTACACCTCGTTTGATAGAAGAAAAAATGCTCATTTTACTTCGTCAAGGGAAGATAACTAAATGGTTCTCTGGATGGGGACAAGAGGGTATATCTGTCGGTACTTGCTATGCAATGGATAAGGATGAATATATTCTTCCTATGCATAGAAATTTGGGTGTCTTTACTTCGCGTGATATCCCGTTAACAAGACTTTTTGCTCAATTTCAAGGTAAAGCTGATGGGTTTACCAATGGGCGTGACAGATCTTTTCATTTTGGAACGCAGGAATATAAGATTATTGGAATGATTTCTCATCTAGGTCCTCAATTGGGGATTGCTGATGGAATCGCTTTGGCACATAAAATTCGTGGTGAAAAGAAATCTACCTTAGTTTTTACCGGTGATGGTGGTGCTTCTGAAGGGGATTTTCACGAGGCCTTGAATGTCGCTTCCGTATGGGATCTTCCTGTTATTTTCTGTGTGGAAAATAATGCATGGGGTTTATCTACGCCTTCAAGTGAACAATTTAGATGTAAGCATTTTATTGATAAAGGTATTGGTTATGGGATGAAGGCAATTCAAGTCGATGGAAATAACATTTTGGAGGTTATCCGTGCCGTGCGTTCGATTAACGAAGAAATTAGGGTAAACCCGAAACCTGTTCTCTTGGAATTAATGACGTTTAGAATGCGAGGTCATGAAGAAGCTTCTGGTACCAAATACTACCCTGAAGGTCTTCAAGATGAATGGTCGAAACGTGATCCAATAACTAATTACGAGGATTTTTTAAAGTCAACAGGTGTTCTCACTGAAGCTTACGAGATGGCTTTAAAAGCGGAAATTAAGATGCAAATTCAAGATGCATTTGATTGGGCAAATAAGCAACCGGCAATATTACCGGATGTATTGGTTGAATTAAATGATGTTTATGCATCGCACTCTTTTGTTCCTACTCTTCCAAAGGATAGTAGCGAGGAGATACGATTTATTGATGCGATTCAAGAAGGCTTAAAACAATCATTGAAACGCTACCCGACGTTACTAATAATGGGGCAAGATATTGCTGAATATGGTGGTGCATTTAAAGTTACCGAGGGATTTGTTGAAGAATTTGGAAAAGATCGCATACGGAACACGCCATTGTGTGAATCTGCGATAGTTGGTGCTGCACTAGGTTTATCAATAGCAGGTATGAAAGCGGTTGTTGAAATGCAATTCGCTGATTTTGTTACTTGTGGATTCAATCAAATTATTAATAATCTTGCAAAGATTCATTGGCGTTGGGGACAAAATGCGGATGTCGTGATTAGAATGCCTACAGGAGCAGGTTCAGCGGCTGGTCCATTTCATTCGCAAAGTAATGAAGCATGGTTTTTCCATACACCAGGTCTAAAAATTGTTTATCCTTCTTCTCCTTATGATGCTAAAGGTTTGCTTAATGCAGCCATTGAAGAACCAAATCCTGTTTTGTTTTTTGAGCATAAAATGCTTTATCGAAGTGTCAAGGGGAATGTTCCAACGGATTATTACACACTCGAAATAGGTAAAGCGATGGTGCTAAATAATGGCGATGACTTAACGATTATTACGTATGGAGCAGGCGTAAATTGGGCGTTCGAGGCCATGGAATCTTTTCCAGGAAAGTCAGCTGAAATTGTGGATTTAAGAACTTTGCTACCCTTAGATACTGAAACTATTTATAAGGCAGCTAAGAAAACGGGTAGGGTGATCGTCTTGCATGAAGATTGCTTGTTAGGTGGAATTGGTGGCGAAATTTCAGCACTAATCATGGAAAATTGCTTCGAATTCTTAGATGCACCTGTCAGTCGCATTGGTTCTATGGATACTCCGGTACCTTTTGCCGTAGATCTCGAAAAGCAATTTTTACCCCAAGATCGCTTACTAAAAGCGATTGAATCCATTCTTTCTTATTAATTATTTCGCATTTCTTGGGTGAAGGAATGATGCAGTTTGTTTTCAAATAAAATAAGTTTATTATATAAATAATTCTATTTTGAAATGTAATAAAGTAAACAGTTTTCGTGATGTAACCTATCTTCTTTATCAAGGTTATTTGGTTATCAAGCCTTTCCATCATCTAAAAAAAAAATCAAACATGCGAAATTTACTATTTATTTTAGGCTCTACATTTATTCAAAGTGTGGTGTTTTCTCAGATCGTTTCCATTAAAGTTAAACAAACGCAACCATATGTTAAATACATTAAAACTACTGCGGCAGATGTTCTAGCAAATCCAGAATGGGTGGGGTATAAAGAACCCGGCAATTGTGAGTATGTACTTGATTTAAATAAAAAAACCTCAACTTATTATGAGAATGGGGTTTTCGGATCGACATTGAAATTTGAATCAATGTCTAAAATTGGCGATAATGTTCGAATCAAATTAATTGATAAGGAAAAAGTGTTTGGTATTGTATTTAAAACGGAATTCAACTATAATATCAAACTAGGAACTTCCTCTTATACATGGTATAATGAGTTTGGTGATTATACGCGCACTCAGAAAAATACAATCGCCACAATCACAGTAGGAAATTAATTAAGCTTCATTATTTCTTGGGTGAAAAGAAAGTATCGCTTCTTTTAAATAGCGCTGATCAAGGTGGGTATAGATTTCTGTAGTGGTAATTGACTCATGTCCAAGCATTTCTTGTATGGCCCGAAGGTTGGCCCCGCCTTCTAATAAATGGGTAGCAAAAGAATGGCGAAATGTATGTGGCGAAATTGATTTATTTAATCCGATTCGTTCCGCTAAATCTTTGATGATGATGAATATCATTACTCTTGTTAGTTTGGCTCCTCGACGATTCAAAAAAACAACGTTTTCATTTCCTTTTTTTATTAGCTGATGCCGTCGAACGTGATCATTATAAATCAATATTTCTTTTTCAACACTTGATGATACAGGTACGAGTCTTTCTTTATTCCCTTTACCAATTACTCTTACAAATCCTTCTTCAAAGAATAAATCTGAAAACCGAAGGTTAACTAATTCGGAGACTCGTAAACCACAACTATATAAGGTTTCGATAATTGCTTTGTTGCGATGCGCCTCTGTTTTACTCATGTCAATTACACCAATTAATTGATCGATTTCTTCGATTGTGAGTACTTCTGGTAATTTTCTTCCAACTTTTGGTTGGTCTAATAATTCGCTTGGATCAATGGAAATGTAATTTTCTAACAGTAAGTAGCCATAAAATTGCTTAATTCCTGATATTATTCTTGCCTGAGTTCGTGCACTGAGTCCTAAGTCATATAAGGCAGCAATAAATAATTTTAAATCTTGATAGCTTATTTGTTCCGCATTTTTTCCTATTCCAATGCTAAAATCATGTAATTTAGCGACATCGTTTTGGTAAGCGAATATAGAATTTTCGGCTAATCCTTTTTCGATCTTTAGGTATGAAATAAATTCTTTAATATAGCGGCTCCAACTAGACAAACATGAAAATTTTAATTGTTAATGGTCCAAATTTAAATTTAATAGGGACACGCGAAACATCGATTTATGGAAATCAATCATTCGCTGCTTATTTTCTTACGCTAAAATCAACGATTGGTTTTGAATTGGAATACTATCAATCGAATGTAGAAGGTGAATTGATTAATTGCCTTCAAAACACGGAGTGTGAAGGTGTCATTCTAAACGCAGGTGCGTATACACATACAAGTATTGCATTGCGCGATTGTATTGCTGCCATCTCTGTCCCTGTGGTAGAAGTACATATTTCTAATATAACCAATAGAGAGTCTTTTCGCCATAATTCATTGTTGTCGCCGGTATGTGTTGGTTGCGTTTTTGGTTTTGGCTTGAAAGGGTACGAGGTGGCCTTGTCCTATTTTAAGTAAACCATTTTTTCTACTGCTGAATTGAACTTTTTTTTTTCTAAAGTGTAAGGTGGATTGAACCATAAATAATTGACCTATGAAAAAAATAACCTTTCTTTTCGCATTAATTTCCTTTTCTTTTATTGCACAATCTCAGCAAAATAGAAAAATTCAATTAGTTATCCTTTTTGATGCCTCGAATAGTATGGATGGCTTGTTAGATCAGGCAAAATCAAAAATATGGGCCATTGTTAATGATGCCAGTGGTTTACGATACCAAGGAATTACGCCAGTTCTTGAAATTGCCATGTATGATTATGGAAATGCTGGCATCTCATCTGTTGATAATTATGTCCGAATGCAAACTAATTTCACGACAGATTTAGATCTTATTTCCGCTAAGCTTTTTGGTATTAGGACTAATGGTGGCGAGGAATATTGCGGTGCGGCTATCCAGAAGTCCTTGCAACAATTGAATTGGTCGAATGATCCTAAGGACTTAAAACTTATCTATATCGCGGGTAATGAACCCTTCAATCAAGGTCCTATTAGCTACAAGGAAGTTTGCAATGAAATCCTTAAAAAAGACGTAATCGTAAATACTATTTATTGTGGCGATTATCAACAAGGTATCAGAGAATTTTGGAAAGATGGCGCAACATGTTCAAATGGAGAATATTTTAATATTAATTCGAATGATAAAATCACTTCCATCCCGACTCCATATGACGATGAAATTTTCCGCTTAAATCAATCATTGAATGGTACCTATATCAGTTATGGTTTTTCTGGTAATCTCAAAAAGGAAAGTCAATTAAACGAAGATAAGAATGCCCTAAATCAAAACATAAGTGTCGCTTCTGAAAGGGCGATTGTGAAATCTAAAGGAAATTACAACAATGCTTCTTGGGATATAGTCGATGCCTATCGTGCAGATTCTACCAGTATCTTAGATTTGGAAGAAGGGGCAATGCCTGCTGAATTAAAAGGTAAGTCTGATGATGAGATCAAAAAATATATTGCGGATAAAACAATTGAAAGAAACAACATTCAAGCAGAAATTGTAAAACTAGCATTACTTAGGGATGATTTTATTGCGAAAGAAAAATCTAAATTAATCGAATCTGGCAAAAAAGATGATTTCGGAACGGCAATGAGCAAAAGCATCAAGGAAAAAGGGAAAGAAAAAGGATTTGAATAAGTTATTATTCTTCGAACTATAATGAATAAGGAATGTTTTTTTTTGATAACTTTGTTTCAAAATCTGTCGAATGCTTAAAGATGATAAAATAAATTACCAGAACATAGGATTAATGTTTGCCGCTATGATTTCGGCTTATTTTTTTCCATTTGAAACTTTTTTATTGGCCTACGCTTTTCTTGGCCCTTTACATTATTTAACGGAGATTAGTTGGCTACATGATCGTCAATATTTTACTAAGGGAAAATACGATTTCATTCCCCTCTTAATCATCGGTATTGCTTTGTCTTATGCTGCATTCGCTAAGGACGCAGGTTTCGATATGGATTTTTACGAGACATTTGTTGAATTAGGCTTATTCGATAAACTGCTTGTGTTAGCACTTTTTAGTTCTCTTTTATTTGCATTTGTTAAAAACTTACCCGTAAAGTTATTCAGTATATTATTCCTATTTATCTTTATTTCTGGTTGGTTTTCAGCGGATAACAAAGAAGCAAATCAGAGTAGTACGTTTGTATTCGCATTAACTTCATTGGTGCCCACTCTTATTCATGTATATGTATTTACCGGATTATTTATGCTATATGGTGCCTTGAAATCTAGAAGTAAAACTGGATTGTTATCTGTGCTTGCGGTTGTTGTAATTCCAATTGTATTGGTATTTTTCCTTCCAGTTAATTCGGGAAAAAATCATATTTCCAAATATGGAATAGATTCCTACTATGCTGGCGGGGAGGGTTTCTTTTTTACCAATGTTGGAATTATGGATCATTTTAAATTGATCAAAGACCCGTACCTAACCAATAAGCAATACTTGGATTCTATTGTAAATAAGAAATCAGCCAATAATCAATTCCCCGCTGCAGAAAAGCTTAGAATAACAGACTCTCTGAAGAATAAGTTAAACGAGAATTTTATTGTGCCAAATCCAGATAATGAATACTATATGAAACCAATTCCTATGAAGATGGCCATTCCGATTAACACGAAAGATTATTATTGGGCAAGCGTATTTTTCTCTACATATGGTATTATGCTTATGCGATTTTTCGCTTTTGCTTACTTGTATCACTACTTAAATTGGTTTAGTAAAACCGAGGTGATTCGTTGGCATAAGGTTCCTAAAATGCGGTTGATTGTAATTCTAATTCTATGGCTTTTTGCTTCTATTTTATACGCATATAATTATGCCTTAGGTTTAAGCTTTTTATTCTTCCTTAGTTTTTCTCATGTTCTTTTAGAATTTCCTTTGAACATGGTTTCTATCGTTGGGATAGGAAAAGAAACAATGTCTATAGCTAAAAATGGTTTTAAGAAATCGCCTGAAGTCACGAAAAAATGAAAATTCTAGTATTCTTTTTTACACTTGCCCTTATTTTTTCGGTACAAAGTCAAACGTCATTGGTTTCTAAATTAGACGATGGCCGCTACATGCTTACAAATAGCGGCGCTTCTTATTTTGCTAAATTGTCGTTGGATTGTTCTGAAAAAGCTGGTCCACATTATTTTTATAGAGCGCTACGTGCTGTAGGTGATAAAAAAGGTCCAATGGATCTTTGGCCTTCATTTTACGGTTGTTATGATTGGCATTCTGCAGTTCACAATCATTGGGCTATGATTAAGATCTTGAAAAATTACCCCTCCATTCCTGAAGCAAGTGAATTAAATGCTCGATTGGAATTGAGTTTTAATGCTGAAAATATTCTGAAAGAATTAGAATACCTTCAGACACATGAAGATGGATTTTTTGAATTCCCTTATGGTCAATCATGGTTATTAAAAGTTTGCGATGAATTAATTCGTTGGGATAACCCTACTGCAAAAAGATGGCTAAAAAATTTACAGCCCCTCGCTGATTATATTGTCATGGTTCATTCAAACGTATGGCCTTCTGTAAATGCCGTTAATATGTCGGGTAGTCATGATAGTCCTGCAATGGGTCTTTCTTTTGCCTATGATTATGCAGTAAGTTCAAATAATTCGAACTTAAAAAAAATTATTTCTAAAGCTTCCATTAAATATTATGGCAAAATGACCCTTGCTCCTTTAAATTCAGAGCCCTTTGAGTATGATTTTATGTCAGCTGGTCTTTTAGTCACGGATTTAATGAGAAAGGTATTGCCTACAAAAAAATACCTTGTTTGGTTGAAAGCTTTTGCTCCTGAATTGTTCATTCCTGGAAAAGTAAGCATCCCTCTTAAAATAGTTTACATGGATAAACACGATGGTTATGAATCACACTGGGATGGATTTCATTTAAATCGAATTTGGTGCTTAAATGGCATTCTTAAATCGCTTCCAGCTGATGCTTTAAGTAAGGAGGCGAAATCAGAATGGGTTAGCGCAATGAATGGAATGTGGGATTATGCTCAGGAAAGTATCGGAAAAGGAAATTATGATATTGATCACTGGCTATCTACTTTTTCTGTATTTGCCTTAATAGGTTATGAATAATCATTCGTTGTTAAGATCTTTTGTTCAAGAGATTCAATAAATTGATCGATATTTTCTGGTGAAATAAACAATTCATTCCCATCATGGTAATATATGATAAGCCCATCATGTGCTAAACTTAATTTCCAACCGATATACAATCCTTTATTTTTTTCAATTTTTTTAATAGCTTGGTAGGTAATTTTTTTTACTATCCACCCACTTGAACATTTTATGTAATCGTGGTGAAGAAGGTAGCTTGTGGTGTAGTATAAGGATATCAAATAGGCTAATGTCAAGGTCAAAATACTTGAAATAATTAATGTTGCAAAAATACCTTCTTGATAAAATGTATTAGAAGAAATTAGTATATCGATACATGCTATCAGGAGTAGGCTGGCTTTATACACCCAATCTACTTTTGATGAATACTTTGTCACCAAGCAAATAAAGGTAGGTCTTTCATTAATAGATTAACTGCACCTTTAATATTAGCCAATTTTACTTCATCGGAATGGTAGATAAGTGCCTCATCAATTAATTGAACGATATTTTCAATTTCATTTTCTTTGACACCACGTGATGTAATCGCAGCAGTCCCAATTCGAATTCCAGATGTAATAAATGGCGATTCAGTATCAAAAGGCACCATATTTTTATTAATGGTAATATCTGCTTTCACCAAACAATTCTCGGCATCTTTACCGTTAATATTTTTGTTTCGTAAATCAATCAACATACTGTGATTATCTGTTCCTCCTGAGATAATGGTGTATCCCCTTTGAATAAAGGAATTCGCCATAACACGTGCATTGAGTTGAACTTGCTTCATGTACGTGGTAAATTCAGGTGCCAACGCTTCGCCAAAAGCAACTGCTTTTGCAGCAATCACGTGTTCTAATGGCCCACCTTGAATTCCTGGAAAAACAGCAGCGTCTAATAAAGCTGCCATTGATTTAGGATTTCCATTATTCCATTTTAATCCAAATGGATTATCAAAATTTTTGCGCATCATAATGATTCCACCTCTTGGTCCACGTAAGGTCTTATGTGTGGTGGTGGTTATTATATGACAATGTTCCAATGGGTCATTTAATAATTTCGTTGCAATTAATCCAGCAGGATGAGAAATATCAGCCAAAATTAATGCGCCTATTTGATCGGCAACTTTACGAATTTTGGCATAATCCCAATCTCTTGAATAAGCGGATGCACCACAAATTATCATTTTTGGTTTAACTCGCAAAGCAACTTCTTCCAGGGCTTCATAATCAATTAGGCCTGTTTCTTTTGATACCCCATAAAAATGAGCTTGATAAAGTTTTCCTGAAAAATTGACAGGGGATCCGTGTGTCAAATGTCCTCCATGGGACAAATCAAATCCTAAAATTTTATCTCCAGGATTTAGGCAAGCAAGAAAAACAGCTGCATTCGCTTGAGCTCCGGAGTGCGGTTGAACATTTGCCCATGTAGCTCCAAATAATTCACAAAGACGATCTATCGCAAGTTGCTCCACTTTATCAACTACTTCACATCCTCCGTAATAGCGCTTTCCAGGTAGACCTTCCGCATATTTATTGGTAAGGACACTTCCCATCGCATTCATTACATCATTGCTCACAAAGTTTTCGGAGGCAATAAGTTCGATGCCATGAAGTTGGCGATTTTTCTCTTCGTTTATTAAATCGTGTATTAGCGTATCTCTCATATTATTTTTTCTTCTATGGCTGAATAATTAATGGAATAGATTTGTTTCAGTCCTTCCAATAAATCTATTTGTGGTTTGGAACCTGTAATTGTTTTTAATCTTCCAGAATTACCTACTCTACGTTCTACTTCGTAATCGTATCTCTTTTTTGGGGCATCGTTGTAGGTGATTACAGATTTAGAATGGGTTACTTTCTTAATATTCTCTGCCAAATCTGTAATCGTCCATTCTTTTTCGTTGGCAATATTAATGATAAAAGAACCTGGAATACCAAGTAAATTAATACATGCATCAATAGTGTCATCTATATAAGTGAAGTCTCTTGTTTGTTCTCCATTTCCATATACTGTGATTTCTTCGTTAGCCATTGCTTGTTCGAAAAATCGGGGAACAACCATTCTATTATCTTGGTTATAGCCATAAACATTGAAAAATCGAAGTGAAATAACATTTAAACCTCGCTCTTCATAATGCGATGCCAGGTATATTTCATTGTACCTTTTGGCCATTGCATACGATGTGCGAGGATCAACTAAAACATCTTCTGATAGGGTTGTTTTTAATATGGCGCTGTGACTATATATTCCACTTGTGGAGGCATAAAGCAAGAACTTCACATTGTTAATTTCTGCTGCTGTTACAACGTTGCGTGTACCAATTACTTCAACATCCATTGTCTCTACTGGTTGGTCAGCAACAATGTCAACCCCAAGCACTGCAGCGAAATGATAAATGGCATCGCATCCTTTAGATGCGTTTAATACAAGTTCAGCATCCCGAACATCTCCTTTAATAAATGTGATTTTCTGAAATGATGCTTTGTCAATTTTGTTGCCGCGGAGAAGATTATCTACAACTACTACTTCATGATTGTGCTCTAGTAATCTTTTTACTAAGTTACTACCAATGAACCCTGCACCTCCTGTTACCAATATTTTCATGAGCACTATTTATACCTGCAAATATCTAAATAATAATTGATACGATAAAGCAATGAATGAAAGGTTTACACTAATCTTTTAAGCATAGTAAAAAAATGCGTGTATTTATTTAAATCAGCATTAAAAATGCCTTTTTCATCAAAGGTGTCCATGCGTACTATACCCGATGCATGAAGAATTTTACTTTGACCTACCACCAAACCAACGTGAATGATTTTATCATGTTGATTTTTGAAAAATACGAGGTCATTCATTTGGTGGTCGGTGAATGCTATATTTTGCCCTAATTCGAATTGCTGATAGGCATCACGAGGTAGGTTAATCCCTTTCAATCGAAATAATACTTGTGTGAACCCTGAACAATCAATTCCGAATATAGATTTTCCACCCCATAAGTAAGGCGTATTTAAGAATTGATCTTCAATTTTGTATTTTGACACCTCATTTAAAGGAGAATTAATTTCGAATGAATAGTTCCCGATAGTAAAAACAGAATCTTTACCGATGAAACTACCACAACTTATAAGCTGATTCCCCCATGGCGTTTCGATGGTATTTATAGCGATTTTCTGGTATTCGAAATTGGATGACCAGGTATTCAATTCATTTTCAGTAATGGCAAGTAGATGTTTGAAGTCAACAAATCCCTTATAATGATCTAATTTCGTTTCAATCTCTACCCAAGAACCTATAATTTGAATGACATTAACTGGTTCACCAAAAAGTAATTGACTCACCATTTCTGAGCTATCCTTAGCTTCTTTTCTGATCGGACTAATACTAACCAAACAAAATGCATGACGTTGACCGGGAGATAGAAATTCCATTTTTAAGTTGTAGTAATCAAATGTAAACAAAGTCTTTTAATATTGATTAATTTTGTAGTGTAGCAATTTTTATATGACTGAAAAATTAATATTAATTACCAACGATGATAGCGTTCATGCGAAAGGTATTCGCGCATTAATTGAAACGGCAAAATTGCTTGGTAGAGTTGTGGTGGTTGCACCTGATAAGCCCCAATCTGGAATGGGTCATGCTATTACGATAAATCATCCTTTACGAATAAATAAGATTGATTTATTTCCTGATGTAGAAGCTTATTCATGTTCCGGTACCCCAGTCGATTGTGTGAAATTAGCAATTTATGAAGTCTTGAAACGAAAGCCTGATTTATTATTATCTGGGATTAATCACGGAGAAAATACATCGACCAATGTATTGTATTCTGGCACCATGTCTGCCGCAATAGAAGGAGCAATGGAAGGAATTCCATCGATTGGTTTTTCGTTGGCTGATTATTCTAGTGATGCCGATTTTTCCCATTGTTTACCTTTCATAACAAAAATCATTAATCAAACACTGAACAAAGGTTTAGCATTAAATACCTGTTTGAATGTTAATTTTCCAAATTTATCCCTTGATAAAATAAAAGGCGTTAGAATTTGTAATCAAGCACACGCTTTTTGGGCCGATCGTTTCGATAAAAGATTGGATCAATTTGGCAATCCTTACTTTTGGTTAACAGGCGACTTCGATGAAGTAATTCCAAAAGAAAATACGGATTTAGATGCCATGAAAAATGGCTACATTAGTGTTGTTCCAACACATTTTGACTTAACAAATTATCAATCAATTTCAATTTTAGAGGACTGGAAATTATGAAAATAAAAATTAAGAAATCACATATTATAGGTTGGGGGATTGGTTTATCCTCTCCTTTTGTGTTTTTGCCGATCGTATTATTAATCTTGTCCTTTATTAAACATGTTTCTTATAGTTATATATGGGATCAGTTCACCGCTTTCCCTGAATTTACGAGTAAATATTTTTCGTTAGCTTTAATTTCAAACTTATTATGGTTTTATGTTTTCTTAAATAAGGAAAATTATGAAATAGCTAGAGGAATAATTTTCGCCATGATTTGTTTTATTCCATACATGCTTTATGTTAATTTCTTTTAATGCCTAAGACAAAAATATTTATTATTGCGGGTGAAGTCTCTGGTGATTTACATGGATCAAATCTACTTAAAGAATTAAATAAGTTAATGCCAGGTACTGTCTTCTCTGGTTGGGGGGGAGATAGAATGGAGAAGGAAGGTATGACCATTCAAAAACACATCAAAGAACTTTCTTTCATGGGTTTTTTAGAAGTGCTATTAAATTTATCGACTATTCTTCGAAATATGAAGGATTGTAAATTACAAATACTCGATTTTAAACCAGATGCTATTATACTTATTGATTTCCCTGGATTTAATTTGCGGATAGCAAAGTGGGCTAAAGAACAAAATATCCCGGTCATATTTTATGTTTCACCACAAATTTGGGCTTGGAAGCAATCTAGAATTAAATTAATTAGACGTGATATTTCTAAAATGTATTGCATTTTGCCGTTTGAAAAAGACTTCTATGCGAATCTAGATTTTCAGGTGACTTATTTAGGGCATCCTCTCTTAGATGAGATCGCTTATTTTAAAAGTAATCCCGACAATATAAAATCGTTTTCTGAGAAGCCAATTTTAGCATTACTTCCAGGAAGTAGAACACAAGAAGTAAAAAGAAAATTACCATTAATGATTGAGGCTTCAAAAGCTTTTCCAAGTTATCAGGTCATTGTTGCTTGTTCCGCTAATCTTGAGGAATCTTTTTACCGACAATGGGCGGATGAATCCGTCAAATTGGTAGTTGGTGAAACGTATGGGATCTTAAATCAAGCGAACATTGCATTAGTAACTTCCGGTACGGCTACTTTAGAAACTGCCATATTTCAAGTTCCTCAAGTTGTATGCTATAAAAGCTCAGGAATTTCTTATCGTATTGCTAAATTATTAGTAAAAATAAAATACATTTCTTTAGTCAATTTAATCATGAATAAGGAGGTAGTTACAGAGCTAATACAAGGTGATTGTTCTGTTGAAAACATGAGAAGTGAATTACATCTTTTAGAAGTTAATCAGCCCAAACGAATGGAAATGATCAAAGATTACCAAGAGCTAACTTCTTTGTTGGGTGAGAAAGGTGCTAGCAATCGAATAGCTGTAGATATTATTGAAACTTTTTTCACTAAAAAGGGTAATTAATAGCTTAATTGAATGTGTAATATCTTGAGAAATCTGTTTTTATTTTTTGTACTGTTCTTTTTGCAAAATAGTTTTGCTCAAACAATGCAAATTGGTGTATTGACTGATTTTAAATTGAAGAAGATAAAAATCAACAAAGCAACAGGTAATTATCACGTTATGGCAGATTCAATTTACTTGGGTTTGGCAACTTCGAACGATGTCATTGAGATTATTTACGTTTCATCGGGTAACATGATGGTTAATTTTAAGGGGAATAAATACTCCGCTATCAGAAAAATTTCACTTAACCCAATATTTGAAGAACAGTCTATTCAGTTCACAGGGATTAACCCAGTTTTTAGTGCACGTCAGTATGAAGGGGATTTTGTAATCACCGCATTGAAGTCAGCTCTTCGAATGGTGAATGAGATTGATTTAGAGACTTATCTCGAGGGTGTTATTGAATCTGAAGCTGGTTCCGCACAAAAATTTGAATATTATAAAGTTCAAGCGATCATCAGTAGGACCTATGCAAAAAAAAATGAGCTAAAACATAGCACTGATGGCTATCAATTATGTGATAGAGTACATTGTCAGGTTTATCATCATAAACGATTAAATAATACTCAAATTGATTCGGCTGTTAGCGCTACAAAACACCAAATACTTTGTCTAAAGAATGGTGACTTTGCACCCACTTTTTTTTCGGCAAATTGTGGTGGCCAAACATGTAATCCTTCGCAAGTATGGAATGAAAACATCGAAGGTTTGCATTCATTTCAAGATACTTTTTGCATATATACCAAACAGGCCACTTGGAATAAGTCAATCCCTATTCTCGATTGGATTAGCTTCTTAGTGAATGATTATAATTTCCCTATTGATGACAGTATTAGTATGCAATTACTTTATGATTTTAAACAAGAGGAACGTCAAGCATTTTACTTGCATCCAGCGTATGGAATTCCATTAAGGGATTTACGGGAAGAATTTAAATTAAAATCTACCTATTTCAACGCTAAAAAAGAAGGGGAGTACATGGTGCTTAATGGTTATGGTTTTGGCCATGGTGTCGGATTATGTCAAGAAGGGGCAATGAAAATGGCTCGAAATAGTTATTCATTTGATCAAATCATTGGATTTTATTTCCCTGATTATACAATTTCTAACATTATTTGTAAGTAATTACAAAAATCTCTTCGTTTTCTTTCTTAAAGAATTTTTTCGATCGCGCATAAGTCTCAAGGTAATTTATATCATGGAGTTGCCTTAGCGTTCTCTGTGTTTCCGATAGTTGTTTTTTCATCACCTTGTTTTGAGTGCTTAACTCGCTTCGTTTATTTAGATTATGTACCAATGAAAAAACATCTGTATCATCTAAAAACAACATGTAAATAATAAATACAATTACAGTTAAAATATATTTATTCTTTAGGAAGGAAGGTAATTTGGCCATATTTCAAATATAGCACAGTTGGAGTACATTAAACTTTTGAATACAAAAAGTTATTAATGGAGCAGTGTTTATTTTTTTACACAGCTAGAGAAAAGCTCTCCTTCAAATAAGTCTCTAAAATCTTTTTCGAATTGGAACCATGGATCCACTTTTCTTAAGATCTCACACCCTTTCTCAGCATTTTTATCTCTTTCTCTTAGGATGATTGCTGAATACATAACACCATATTTTAATACTTTAATGTCTGTTTCCGTAAGCTGAATAGTTGCGCCAAGCTCGTTTATAAAACTATTAGTGAATTTTCCATCAATTTCTATGCGTTCATATTTCAATAATTTTGGTATTTCAGTCGACCAAATTACGTTTGCTGCTTTCGCATTCTTCATTTTGTATTTATAGTAGGCTTCCAATAAGTTTATTGAAATTGGATTTAACGTTGTTTGTTTGTATAAATCGATCGCTTCACCCAAGTCTGGAAGTTTACCATCAAGATGAACTTCTAAGTATTCACGTAATAAATACCCCTCTAATTCATTTATGAAATTTTGATGCTCTACATCATTTAACACGCCATTTTTGTCCAATTCTACTGCTGATTGTAAAGCTGAAATGGATTCTTCTAAGGCACTTTCGAATTCAGGTTCTGCATTACCTTCTTTCACTAAGCCGTATAAACCTTTGGCCAAAAACAAGTAGGGGGTAGGGTCATTTGCGTATTTTGGTTTTGCAATGAAATCAGAAGCTCTAAGCGTTAATTTCTCATAATTTGGCTTTGGTTTTTGAGCAAATAGCGCTGCTAATTCAGGGAATACACTTCGTACAGTAATATAATCTTCGATTTCTGTTTCGATTTCTGTTTCATTGTCGGTATTTTTATCGAAAACCACGGTTAATGTAATGGTATAATTTCCTAATCGATTAAATGTCACTTTGATTTTTTCGTTGGTTTCACTTGATCCTTTCTCAAAATCCCAATCTTTTCCTTTGGTGCCACTTATAGCCCATAGATAACTTGGCTTGCCTTTTGTATTTTTTAATATACTTTTCAATTCTACAATATTTTCGGGCTTTACAACTCTTTCGAATACAGGTTCCACGAGTCTTTTTGCTGCGGTTATTTCAGCTGTTTGAGCACTAAGAAATAGGGAACTAAAAAGTGATAAAATAGCGAGTAAAAATATTTTTTTCATAGATAAAAATTTGGGGCAAATATTTCAAATTCTATGCCGAATTTACAAATTAATTGTGACTTGATAATAAGAGGGATAATATTTCTTGTGCTGCTTCGGCTAAAACTGTCCCAGGACCATATATACCGAATACCCCCTCTTCTTTTAAAAAGGAATAATCTTGTTTAGGAATGACCCCTCCAACAACTACTAGAATATCCTTTCTATTTCTATCTTTTAAAGCTTGAATCAATGCAGGAACTAAGGTTTTATGTCCAGCAGCTAATGATGATACGCCTACAATATGCACGTCATTTTCAATGGCTTGCTTGGCTACTTCATCAGGTGTTTGAAATAATGGCCCCATGTCAACATCAAATCCTATATCGGCAAAGGCGGTTGCTATTATTTTGGCGCCCCTATCATGGCCATCTTGTCCCATTTTTGCGATTAATATGCGGGGTCTTCTACCTTCTAATGAAGCAAAATTGTTACATAATTCTTTTGCTTTAATAAATTGTTCGTTTTTCATAACTAGTTTTTCATAAACGCCGCTAATGGTATTTATTTTGGCTTGATATCTACCATATTCATTTTCAATGGCATCTGATATTTCTCCAAGGGTGCATCTTGCTATAGCGCATTTTATGGCGAGGTCTAGTAGATTGGTTTTGCCATCTTTTGCTGCCGCTTGTAACGTTTTTAGTAATGTTTCTACTTTCTGATTGTCCCGATTGGCTTTTATTTCTTTCAGTTTTATTACTTGCTGTTTGAGTACTTCCGTATTATCTACATCTCTCAATTCTAGCGTTGAATCTTCAAAATTTGTGAACCGATTTACGCCAACAATGACATCCATTACTGAATCAATTTTAGCCTGTTTTTTTGCAGCAGATTCTTCAATTCTCATTTTTGGAACGCCTTTTTCAATTGCTAATGCCATCCCTCCTAAATCTTCTACCTCTTTAATGAGCAACTCTGCTTTCTGTATGAGTTCTTCTGTCAAATATTCTATGTACAAACTACCGCCAGTTGGATCAATAAATTGAGTAATGCCAATCTCATGCTGTAAATATAGCTGTGTATTTCGCGCGATACGAGCTGAAAAATCGGTGGGTAATGCAATGGCTTCATCCAATGCGTTGGTGTGTAACGATTGAGTTCCACCAAGTACGCCAGCCAATGCTTCAATGCAAGTTCGAGTGATGTTGTTGAATGGATCTTGTTCTGTCAATGACCATCCCGAAGTTTGACAATGTGTCCGTAAAATAAGTGATTTAGAATTTGTTGGCTCAAATTGGTCTACAAGTTTGGCCCAAAGTTTCCGTCCGGCTCTAAGTTTGGCGATTTCTACTTGGAAATTCATGCCTATGGCCCAGAAAAAACTGAGTCGTGGAGCAAATTCATCAATGGTTAAGCCTGCTTTTAATCCTGTTCGAATGTATTCCAAACCATCTGCTAAGGTATAAGCAAGTTCAATCGCAGCTGTAGCTCCGGCCTCGTGCATGTGATACCCTGAGATTGAAATTGAATTGAATTTCGGCATGTTGTTCGAACAATAGGCGAAAATATCAGCAATAATATTCATGGATGGCTTAGGCGGATAAATGTATGTATTCCGAACCATGAATTCTTTTAATATGTCGTTTTGTATCGTCCCAGAAAGGGTTTTTATTTCAACGCCTTGTTCGATGGCTGCACCAATATAAAATGCTAATATTGGCAACACTGCTCCATTCATTGTCATTGAAACTGACATTTCTTCAAGGGGTATGTCCTTGAAAAGAATTTTCATATCTTCAATCGTATCGATGGCTACACCTGCTTTTCCTACGTCGCCAATCACTCGAGGATGATCAGAATCATAACCACGATGGGTGGCTAAATCGAATGCAACTGAAAGTCCCTTTTGACCTTCTTTAAGGTTTTTTTTATAAAATGCATTCGAATCTTCAGCAGTCGAAAAACCCGCATATTGTCTAATCGTCCAAGGTTTTGATAAATACATGGATGCGTATGGACCTCTTTTAAAGGGGTATTTTCCTGAAAATTCGTTGTTGTCCTGATTAAGATTACTCGGATAGTCGAAAAGGTTAGGAACAGAGATTCCATCATTGATTTCCACCGATATTTTTTCGATAAATGGCACATCGATTTGTTTTCCTTGCCAATTTATATTTTTGAAATCAATCCTTTTCATTTGCTCTCAAGTTTTTCGTATCTGAAAGTTTCCATACCAAGGAATGTTTGTTCTTTTATCCAATCATTTTTTGCTGGATTTGAATTTTGATAAACATTCATTCCAATGATCTTGGTTTCCTTTTTTGTAAAATTAACCGTTCGGATTTTTACTGTTTTTTTTACCATGGAAACTAAATATTCTATTTTTTTTGATGAATTTATGTGATTAAAATGTTCTAATTCCTTGAATGTATTCCATGCGGCATCTCCAATTTTATCGGTCAAATTTTCTATATAAAAACTGCCACGATAGGCATCCTTAACTAACTTAAGGTAACTTTCTTCTTTTAATATGGAAGAGATATTGAGCGCCATGCGTTGCGTAAAAGTTGAATCTCCTTGGAAGCTTCTTTTATCGTAAGGATGAATTTGAAGGTAATCTATCCCGCCGATAATAGCAGAAAGTGCCTCGGTTGTTTGTCTAAGTTGATTAGTATTTGGATCTTTTAGTGATTTATTTGTCCATCCAATTTCACCAATTACTTCATATGAATTGGTAGGGATATCATATTGCTGTAAAATAGTTTGAACTAGTCCTTTTAATGCCCTGAACTTTGCTATTTCAATCATGAAATTTGATCCCACACCTATATTTAATTGAAAAGAAATATCTTTTCTATTTTCAAGTAATAAGATAACTTCATGCAGCTGGTTGGTAACGTATGCAAGTTCCTGTTGTGAATTAGCGCCACATTGTTGAAGTGCAAATCCATCAATTTTTAGTTTAATGGGAATTTTTGCTCCTGAAATAATACTTAAAACGTCTTTTGGATCTTCCAAAGCTGAAAATTGAATCGAAATAAAAACATTGGGTTGATTTGAATACCATTCTTGGAGTGACTCCAGCAACGTTAGATTCGTGATTTGAATAATTGTAGTTATGTACTTGAATTCTATATCATTAAACAATTCAGACCAATTAATTTCATTCTTTAATGGGGCAATTACCAGGGTATCTGCACCATTCATTAAAACTTCTAATAAATTTTTGTTGCTTGCTAGTTCATCCAATACTTCGTTTTCTGAACTAATTTTCCAATCATTCGTAATTGTTTGCGTTAGGTAATTCGGTGAATCATATGAATGGTTCAATCCATCTTCAAGTGAGATGCTTAAGTCCTCAATTTCATTGTAAATTTCATCGGTGATTTGCTGTTTACTTAGTTCGTTAAGAACCTTTTGTTTCCAGACAAATGTTTCATTAGTTGAATTAGTAGAATCAATGGTTGGCATGTCCAATTTTTATTTTTCAAATATACGACAGTTGTGGTAAAGATTCATATGCATATTTGATTTAAGATGCGTCTTGTTGTCGTTTGTAATTTTTTTTTAATAATAAATGATTATTATTATTCGTCCTTTTTGAATGATTATTTTGCTTTATACTATTTAAAAGATGTAATTTTATTTTTATTTTATTTTAAACCGATTGATGATTGTTGTTTTCTCTTCATTTTATTTCGTCAGGAAAAATCTAGCTTTAGTTCTTGTTTTTTTCTTTTCATGTCAATTTATTCAGGCGCAAGGATGGTTACCGATGGGAAGTCGTTCTCATGCTTTGGGTAATGCAAGTGTAGCTATTGAAGATATTTGGGCTTATCATCACAATCCTGCCAATTTGGTAGCAATTGACAAGATTTCTTTTGGATTGTCTTATGAAAACAGATTTTTGCTTAAAGAACTTCAATCTCAAGGTTTCGTTTTAGCCATGCCATTAAAGGCTGGAGTTATTTCCGTCGGTGCTCAAACTTTTGGATATAAGAATTTTAGGACCAATAGAATTGGGCTTGGGTATAGTATGAAATTGTCTGATTTTTTGTCGTGTGGGGTTCAACTGAATTATCACCAGGTGCGCTTAAATGAGCCTTATGGTCGAAAAAACACCTTGACTGCCGAAGTGGGATTAAAGGCAAGAATTACAGAAAATTGGAAAGTTGCCTTTAGTGTCTTTAATATTACCCGAACAAAGATTTCCGACTATAACGAGGATAGGTTGACAACATTGATGCGTTTAGGTACTCAATATAATTTTTCTAAAAAAGTGATGGTTGTCGCGGAGCTTGAGAAAAACATCGAGTATCCGTTGAGATTTAAATCGGGAGTTGAGTATAGTCCGATGAAAAAATTATTTTTACGTGGTGGCTTCGCAACTAATCCTATAGAATTGAGTGCTGGAATTGGGTATCTTTTTAAAGAACAATTTCAGATTGATATGGGAACCGCTTATCATCAAGTCTTAGGTTGGTCGCCTAATTTTTCATTTATATATCAAATGAAATAAAAATGAATAGAGGCTTCCTTTGGGTGTTTTTTGTTTTTGTTTCCATTAGCTCGTTTTACAGTCAGGTAAAAAGCGAGGTAATTCAGCAACGAATAGAATTTATTTCTGAACAATTGCAATCAGAAGACATTGATTTGACAAATTACATTGAGCAATTCAATTATTTTTTTGATCATCCAATTAATTTAAATGAAACCAGTGGCGAAGATTTGTCAGAATTAGGTTTGTTGACAAGTATTCAGATTAATGATTTACTTCTTCATCGAAAATTATTTGGCAAGTTCATTTCTATATATGAGTTACAAAGTTTGACTTATTGGGATTTATCAACCATTCAATTATTACTGCCATTTATCCGTATAGACGATAAATTGGACAATCTTCACATCTCACTTAAAGAAGCATTGAAAGGTGGTAAATACGAAACCTTCTTGCGCTATCAGCCAATGATTGAACAAAAGGGTGGTTATGTAAAAGTTTCAGATTCGATAATGGCGAATTCCAACAACTATTACAAAGGAAATGGAGATCGTTATTATACTAGGTTCCGCTATACTTATAAAACGAATATTAGTGTTGGAGTAACGGCTGAAAAGGATGCTGGAGAGCAATTTTTTAAGGGGGCACAAAAAAATGGTTTTGATTTCTATTCAGCACATGCTTTTTTTAAAGGTGGTAAATACCTTCGTTCAGCGGTTATTGGTGACTACCAAGTACAAGTAGGTCAGGGATTAAATCTTTGGTCGAGTTATGCATTTGGTAAAACATCAGATTTTGCCACAATGAAGAGGACGGCAATTCCCATCCGTCCTTACACCTCTGTTGATGAAGCCCGATTTTTACGTGGCTTTGCTGTAGATTATGGGATCAAAAATTTCTCATTACTTGCTTTTGTTTCTTCAAAGCGAGTAGACGCCTCTTCGATTGCTGATTCTACACTGGACGATCTTGAGTTTATATCAACGATTGATTTATCGGGTTTGCATCGCACAAATAGGGAAATATCAAAAATGAATTTGTTGCGAGAAAACCTTGCTGGATTAAATCTCAAATATAGTAAAGCGGGCTTAAAGGTTGGGGTTGCTGCCGTTTATCAAGGATATGATAAGCCCTATGAAAAGTCTGTGCAGTTATACAATCAATTTGATTTTCGTGGTCAACAAAATTTTTCATATAGTGCTGATTATTCATACAACATAAAAAATATTAACCTTTTTGGTGAGGTATCAAAAGTATGGAATAGTGATCTTACTCAATTCAAATCTGGATGGGCAATGGTTCATGGTGCTATGATTGCGCTTGATCCCAGAGCAAGTATTGGTATCTTATATCGCGATTACCAAAAGGATTATCAAACTTTTTATAATGCTGGATTTTCTGAGGGAAGTAATACTCAAAATGAAAAAGGACTTTATGCAGGATTGAAACTAAAACTCGCTTCCGCTTATTCGTTGGTTGCTTATGCCGATATTTTTCAATTCCCTTGGATGAAGTATGGAGTAGACGCTCCGTCTCATGGACATGAATTCTTAATACAGCCGAGCTATAAGCCAAACAAAATATTTGAAATTTACTTTCGATTTAGGCAGCAATTACGTCAAAAAAATAGCAGGGAATATAACGGAAACGTTACCCCATTGGAGGATGTGTTACAGCGAAATTATCGATTCAACCTTTCTTATGTTATTAACGAATCTTTTACTTTTAAATCTAGGATCGAATTTGTTACAATTGATCGTATGAGTACAGGACATAAAACTGGGATGTTAATTTCCCAAGATTTATTGTATAAACCAAAAAGTTTCCCATTGGATTTTTCTTTGCGTTATGCGTTGTTTGACACTGAAGATTACGATACGAGGATGTATTCATTTGAAAATAATGCACTATATGCTTTTGCGGTTCCGGCTTACTACTACCAGGGAAGTAGGGCTTATGTTCTAATTCGTTATTCTTTCTTACGTCATTGTGATTTATGGGTGAGGTACGGTGTGTTTTTATACAATAATCGTACCTCCATAAGTTCCGGAGCTGAGGGAATATTAGGAAGTCGAAAGTCTGATCTTATCGTTCAGTTGCGAATTACATTATAATCATCCCGCTTATTTTTTATAATTTAATACAAATAGTAATATTTATTGTATTGATAATCAATTGATTATTTTAAAATAGCAAAATATTTTCTATTTATTTTTATTTTTCGTTGTAACATCTGTTTAAGTAGAGCGTTATCGATTTGTAAGGACTGCAAGCTTTACTTTCTCCAAGTTTAATTAAATTAAAACTAAGTACTATGGCTATGAACATGATGTATTTCCAAGACAGTTTACGTCTCGAAGAAGAACACCAAATTATTGAAAAGGCGAAGTTAAATCCTTCTCATTTTGCTCCTTTGTACAAAAAATACTATGAATCTATTTTCAGGTATGTAAATAAAAGAGTAGATGAGGAAGAAGTTGCTTACGATATCACCTCTTGTGTTTTTGTGAAAGCTTTAACCAATCTTAGCCGATACGAATTTCGTGGCGTTCCTTTTTCTTCTTGGTTGTTTCGAATCGCAAAAAGTGAATTGTATCAGTCTTTTCGGGATCAAAAATCCCAACGAACTGTAAAAATAGATACTATTCAAGTAGCTCAATTGATAGAGGATTTTGTTGAAGAGTATTCTGAAGAAAATAAAGCAAAATTGCTTAAATGTTTGCCAATGCTTAAAGAAAATCAATTGCAATTGATTGAAATGCGATTTTTTGAAAAGCGTTCATTCAAGGAAATTGGAGAAATTATTGGATTAACAGAAAATAACGCGAAAGTTAAAACTTTCAGAGCATTAGTGAAACTAAAAGAACATTTTAACAAGTCTAAATAAACGATTATGATAAAAATTTATATCGACAGAAAAGAGGTAACGTCAGATGAAATTAATTCACGTCAAGATTTTAAGAAAATTTTGGCCTCGTTACCAGAAAAGAAAAATTGGAAAAATCCATGGTTCTATGGAGCAGTAGGTTTATCCTCAGTAATAGGTACTATTTCTTTATATTTTTTGTTGATGTAGACTTTAAAGATCACGCAAAAACCAACATGAACCACTTACTAATTTTTTTAGTAATTAAGGTCTATGTTGGTTTTTTTATTTATATTTGAGGATTAATATTAAGAAAATGAAAACATTAGCAATTATCTCGTCATTTTTCCTTATTTCTACCTTATCTGCGCAGCATGTAAATTTTAATTCTCAGAAAAATTGGTCGCTGAACAAAAAAGAATTGCAATTTGGTTTTGGTGCTACTCAATTTAATGGCGACTTAGGTGGTGGACCAACAGAAGGAATTGATAATAGTCCTAAAGATATCGATTGGAAGTCAACCGGAATTTCAGGAATGGTTGGTTTTCGTTACCGTTTTCATCCTCTTTTTTCTACAAGCTCCACATTGAGTTTTTCAACGCTAAAAGGCGATGATAAATATTCCGAAGAAACCGTAAGAAAAGCAAGAAATCTACATTTCAAAAGTGGTGTTCTTGAATTTCAGCAAAAATTGGAGTTCATAGTGTTCTCTAAAGAACAATTCAGTCCTACTTATAATTCTCCAGGAGCTCAAGCAGTTAAAAATAGAAATCAACAATATTACATTTTTGGAGGTTTAGGCGTTGCTTACCATAATCCAAAAGCACTATACCAAGGTGATTGGGTTGCTTTAAGACCACTGATGACGGAAGGACAAGATAAAGCATATAGCCCTTTTGTTTTAACAATTCCTATGGGTATTGGTTTTAGAATGGGTATTTCTAAAATGTGGAGAATAGGAATGGAAGTTTCTTATGTGAAGACATTTACTGATTATTTGGACGATGTAAGTACTGTATATGCAGATCCAGCCAATTTGTCTCCTATAGCTGCTGCAGTTGCTGATGGTTCAGGAGGAAATCCTGGATATTCAGCGGGATATAAAAGAGGAGATTCAAAGGACAAGGACGCTTTCTATCACTTAAATTTAGTTATCACTCGTAATATAACATATAAAGATTACGGTCGTCAGCGTTCAAAAGCAATTTCAAAATCTTCCGGTAAATACAAAGTTTAATAGTCTTTATATTTTTATCCTTTGTTAAAGTTATATGATTTTATATAACCTTTTTAGGTCTCTTGTTTTTTTACTTCCTGCTGAAAAAGCCCATTATTTTACTATAAATCTGCTGAAATTAAGTTTAAAAGTACCTTTCTCTAAGCTACTTTTTAAAAAGTTGTTTTGCTTAGAATCACCCTTAATTCATCGAAGAGTTTTTGGTATTGATTTTTCAAATCCTATTGGTTTAGCGGCTGGTTTTGATAAAAATGCTACTTGTTTTAATGAAATGGAATATTGCGGTTTTGGATTTGTAGAAATCGGTACCGTTACACCTTTGGCTCAAGATGGTAATGATAAGCCACGTTTGTTTCGATTGAAAAAAGATAAAGCCATTATTAACCGAATGGGTTTTAATAACAATGGGATGCTAGAGGCTGTGGAGAACTTAAAAAGGAAATCTCCTACGTCTAAGTTGATAATTGGGGGCAATATTGGAAAGAATAAAATTACTTCCAATGAAAATGCCATCGATGATTATATTGTTTCGTTCAAGGCTTTATTTGAATACGTAGATTATTTTGTTGTCAATGTTTCATCACCGAATACGCCGGATTTACGTGCTTTACAAGAAAAGGAACCCTTAAAAAAAATCCTTGCAGCCCTGCAGCTTGTAAATGAATCCTACCCGAAGAAAAAGCCCTTATTATTAAAAATTGCACCTGATTTGTCAAATGAGCAATTAGACGATATTGTTGAAATTATGCTGGAGCTTAAGATGGATGGCATTGTGGCTACGAATACAACAATTCAACGTTCGGGACTTCTGGCTGATGATCTGCAAATTGAAAAAATTGGAGCAGGTGGTCTTTCTGGTAAACCATTATCTCACAGATCAACCGAGGTTATTCGTTATATTCACCAAAAGTCAAAGGGGGCATTTCCAATAATTGGTGTAGGGGGAATTCATTCTGTGGAAGATGCATTGGAGAAATTAGATGCTGGAGCAAGTTTACTGCAACTTTATACGGGTTTTATCTATGAAGGGCCCATGTTGAATAAGCGGATTAATAAGGCTATTTTAATTAGATTGAACAATGAGCAATAGTATTAAAATTATTGAATGTCCAAGAGATGCAATGCAGGGGATTGTTGAGTTTATTCCAACGTCCGTTAAAATTGATTATTTAAATAGTTTACTTAAATGTGGATTTGACACCATTGATTTTGGAAGCTTTGTTTCTCCGAAGGCAATTCCTCAACTGCGAGATACTGCGCTTGTCTTAAAAGGCTTAGAATTGACCGAAAAGACTAAATTATTAGCTATTGTTGCCAATGAAAGAGGCGCGAAAGAAGCATTAGAATATGATGAAATAAATTGTATTGGATTTCCATTTTCAATTTCTGAACAATTTCAATTGAGAAATACGAATAGCTCAATTGCAGAAGCATTTGAAACGGTATCTCGAATTCAAGACTTAGTTACCAATAAGAATAAAACGTTGATAGTGTATTTATCGATGGGTTTTGGAAATCCATACGGAGATGAATGGAGCCCTAAGTTGGCGCTTACTTGGGCAGAAAAACTTTCGAATAAACTTGGGATTACGACCTTGGCTCTTTCCGACACGATTGGTTGTGCCACTGCTGAAAGTGTTCGTGGCTTATTTGAGGTTTTCAGCAGCGAATTACCAGGAGTTGAATTAGGTGCTCACTTCCATGTGAAACCTAATCATTCTTATTCGTTGTTAGATGCTGCATTTGAATCGGGATGTAGGAGATTTGACGTCGCTTTTAAAGGAATGGGCGGTTGTCCTATGGCGAAAGATGAATTAACAGGAAATTTAGGAACGGAAGAATTGCTAGATTGGATGACAGTAAATAATTTAGATAACAGGCTTGATAAGCTGGCTTTTTCAACTGCGGAAGCCGCAGCGAGGCGATTATTTGAGGTGAATTAAAATAATTATTCTATGACAAAAATTAAAGAAACGGGAAAGGTAAAGTCACCCAAACTACTTTATAGAAGAGGAATTATATTTTTCATTAGTGTAATTGGGGTGGGTCTTTTATATTATTTTACATCTAAAAATGAGCAAGCTAAAGTCACTGATTTACCTAAAATTAGTTTGCCTGGAAAAGAGATCTCAACGGACTTTAATCTGAATAAATTTACGCAAGGAAATGAACGCCAATTACTTCATGAGTTAGGTATCTGTGATACTTTAACCGTAATAAATAATAATCTAGATATCCCGGCTTGTAGTCCAAAGTTTTTTAGATTTTTCCCATTGAAAAACAATACTGATTTTCAAAATGGCTTTATGTTATTGGTTAGGTCAGGTGTGCATGCTTTTCCAACTCGACTTTTACTTATTTATCAGCGGGAAGGCAAACAATTGGTTAAGGTGAATGGATTTAATGGGTATTTAATAGAGCGTAGAAAAACGAATACTGATTATGATGACATTGTTGTTCGTTTTTTCGAGCGTTACGATCGACAAAAGTACTTTTACCATTGTGTATTTACGTGGGATAAAGGCACTTATAAATATGTAAATTGCGAAGAAATTAATGATCAAAAAGTCAAAAAAGATAAATTGGATTCTGTATCGCGAGTAGTTTATGGTTATTTACAAGATAAAAAACTTATTTTCTAATACTTTATCAGTTTATTATTTTGAATTAAAACTTTTCAAAAGCGCCTAAGCCAAAAAGCGCAAAATCATATTTAGCTGGGTCTTTGGCGTCGAATTTTCTGCAAATTTCAATGAGTTCCTCGCTCGTTTTCCAATCATTTTGAATTCGATTAATCATCTTCAGTTTCCTGGAAATTGTGGCGGTATGCACGTCTAATGGAATAAATAATTCACTTGTTGAAATGGATTTCCATAAACCAAAATCTACTCCTTTTTTTTCATCCCTGACCATCCATCTTAAAAACATAACGATTCGTTTACAAGCAGAATTTTTCTGTGGATTAGAGATATGTTTATCACTTCGGATGTCGTGAGGAATTTCCATAAAATTCTTCCTGAAATGTTCAATTCTAAGCTTGCAATTCTTCTCATTCATAGGATTGAATGCCTGCTCAAGTCCTCCTTTATGTTGGTATATGTTTTTTAGGCTTTGCAAGAAAAAATCTAAATCGGTAGAATTGAATGTCCGGTGGGTAAATTTTGTTTCTATGTGAGATGATTGGTAATTCATTACAAAATCGTAGGGCGACTCACCCATAATGGTCATTAGTTTGTTCCCACTATTAATGATGCTTTTTCGATTTCCCCAAGCTAACATGGCAATTAAAAATGCACTAATTTCTATGTCTTCTTTCTGTATATAGCGATGTGGAATTTGTATGGGATCGTGTTCAATAAATTTGGGTGATTCGTAAAAGGAGGCTTTAAAATCAAGAAATTCCTTTAATTCGTTTTGTTCCATTTTACCCAATGAAATTGCCGTCTTTCATGACTAATGTCCGATCGGCCATTTTAGCTAAGTTTTCATTATGCGTAACAATAACAAATGTTTGTTTGAATTCCTCCCTTAATTGGAAGAACAATTCATGCAGTTCGCCTGCATTTTTTGAATCCAAGTTTCCCGAAGGTTCATCGGCAAAGATTATGGCGGGATTATTTATCAATGATCTACAAACGGCAACCCGTTGCTGTTCGCCACCCGATAATTCGGATGGCCGATGGTTAAAACGCGATTCGAGTCCAATTTTCGCTAAGATTTCTTTAGCTTTTTCCGTGGCTTCTTTTTTACTTAAGCCCATGATTAATGCAGGTAGCATAACATTTTCAAAGGCATTAAATTCTGGTAAAAGTTGATGAAATTGGAAGATAAATCCAATTTCCTTGTTCCTAAATCCAGCCATTTTGTTGCTGGATAGGGAGAATGGATCTATTCCATTGATACTCATCTTTCCACTGTCAGGTTTATCTAAAGTTCCGAGTATTTGTAGTAATGTCGTTTTTCCTGCACCTGAGGAGCCAACAATGGATACAATTTCGCTTTTTTTAACGTGTAGATCAACTCCTTTTAGGATTTGTAACTCGCCATAATTCTTATGGATTCCTGTTGCAATTAGCATTATTTATCAATTTTTAAACTGTGTCCCATTTTATCTCTTTTGGTTCTCAGATACTTTGCATTGTGCACATTACTTGGAATTTCTAGGGAGATATTTTCAACAATTTCGAGGCCATATCCAATTAGACCAGTCCTTTTTTGCGGATTATTGGACATTAGTTTCATTTTATTCACTTTCAATTCCCGCAAAATTTGGGCTCCAATTCCATAGTCCCGTCCATCGGCCTTGAAACCTAATTCAATATTTGCTTCCATGGTATCCATTCCTCCTTCTTGAAGTTTGTATGCTTTTAGTTTGTTAACTAATCCAATACCTCTTCCTTCTTGATTCATGTATACAATTACGCCTTTACCTTCTTTTTCAATTTCTTCCATTGCGCTATGAAGTTGTGCCCCACAATCACAACGGCACGAACCAAAAATATCTCCTGTTAAGCAAGAGGAATGCACTCGAACTAATATCGCTTCGTCCTTTTCCCAAGTTCCCTTCACCAATGCAAGGTGATCCATGTCATTACTTTTATCTTTATAGGCATGTAATTGAAATTCGCCCCATTCAGTTGGCATGTGAACGTCGACGACCTTTTCAACTAAGGATTCATGTGCAATTCTATATTTAATTAATTCTTCGATTGAAATAATTTTCAATTTGAATTTTTCCGCAATTTCTATTAATTGTGGCAGCCTTGCCATGGAGCCATCTTCATTTAAAATTTCAACGATTATACCTGCCTCTTCAAAACCTGCCATTCGCGATAAATCAACTGCTGCTTCTGTATGTCCGGCACGTCTAAGTACGCCACCATTTCTTGCTTTGAGCGGAAATATATGTCCCGGTTTCCCTAATTCTTCTGGTCTTGTAATGGGATCAATCATTGCTAAAACTGTTTTAGCACGATCGCTTGCAGAAATCCCTGTCGTACAACCATGACCAATTAGGTCGATACTCACAGTAAATGGCGTTTCATAAGCAGCAGAGTTGTTGCTCACCATCATTTCTAGCCCTAATTTATCGCATCTTTCTTCACTTATTGGCGCACAGATTAATCCACGGCCATGCGTTGCCATAAAGTTGATAACTTCAGGCGTAGCATTTCTAGCAGCAGTTAAAAAATCCCCTTCATTTTCACGGTCTTCATCATCAACGACAATAATCACCTCCCCCTGCTGAATAGCAGCAATTGCTTCCTCTATACTATTGAGTTGAAATTCCATATTTTTAATTACTTGGTGTTGACGCTAATGTTTTTAAATAAAATCCCCAGAATTTTTGCACAGAAGATATTTGCACTTTTTCATCTGGAGAGTGTGCAGCCCGAATATTTGGTCCGAAAGAAATCATATCTACACCCGGTAAATGCACACCAAGGATTCCACATTCCAATCCTGCGTGACATGCTTTCACTTTTGGTTCTTCTTCAAATAAATTCACATACAAATCCCGCATAAGTTGTAAGATCTCTGAACTTGGATTAGGTTTCCATCCTGGATAATCACCTCCTTGTGTTACTGTTGCGCCTATTAGTTCGAAACAAGCTCTAATCGACATAGCTACTTCCGCTTTTGTTGATTCTACAGAACTTCTTTGCAGCGATTGTGTCGAAAAATTACCATCTTTAATTATCACTCGTGCTAAACTTGAAGAAGCTTCAACCAATCCCTCAATGTCGGGACTCATTCGAAACACACCATTATTTACTGCGCACAAGGCATTAATTGTTTTGTTAAATACATCTGATTCCATGGCTTTTCCAGAAGCCGATGTTGCATGGAGATCAATTTTAAAATTGGGTTCAATCGTTTTGAATTCTTCCATTATTACAGCAGTATCCAATTGAAATAGTGTTTTGAATGCAATGTCGTTATCTGAATGGATGGCAATTTGAGTCGTAGCTTCTCTAGGAATAGCATTTCTGAGACTTCCGCCATCAAATTTTATCAATTGTAAAGGGATTTCCTTATTTATTTTCCAAAGGATTCGAGCTAATAATTTATTAGCATTTCCTCGTCCTTTATCGATATCCATACCAGAGTGTCCGCCCAATAGACCTGCAATTGTTATGTCATAAATAATTGAATTTTCAGCAATCGAAGTTTCTTGATAATCGAGACTTGTATTCGTATCAATTCCCCCTGCACAACCCACCGATAATTCATCATCATCCTCTGTATCTAAGTTTAGCAGTATTTTACCTTGTAATAAGCTTCCGTCTAATTCTTTTGCGCCGGTCATTCCCGTTTCTTCATCTATAGTAAACAGTGCTTCAATCGCCGGATGTACGATGTTGTCTGATGCGAGAACAGCCATAATTGCAGCTACTCCGATACCGTTATCAGCTCCTAATGTGGTACCATTAGCTCGGATCCAATCGCCATCAATTATCATATCAATGCCTTGAACATCAAAATCAAAAACAGTAGCATTGTTTTTTTGGTGCACCATATCTAAGTGAGACTGAAGTATAAGGGTTACCTTATTTTCCATTCCTTCGCTAGCAGCTTTTTTTATTATTACGTTTCCTATGGCATCTTCGATTGTTTCTAGTCCGTGTTTATTTCCGAAGTCTACCATAAATTGTCTTACCCTGTCTTCCTTTTTAGAGGGGCGAGGCACAGCGTTTAATTGTTCGAAATACTTCCACAGAGCCATTGGCTCCAATTGTGTTAATTTACTCATGTTTATGGGAATTTTGGGAATTGTTGAAAATCGGGATCTCTTTTTTCTAGAAAGGCATTTTTTCCTTCTTGTGCTTCTTGGGTTAAGTAATAGAGTAGGGTGGCATCGCCTGCTAATTCCATTAAGCCATGTTGTCCGTCTAGTTCAGCATTCATTGACCTTTTAATCATTCGTAATGCTAATGGACTTCTTTTCATAATGATATTACACCAATCAACAACCGTATTTTCTAATTGTTCAAAAGGAACCACTTTATTTACCATTCCCATTTTTTCAGCTTCCTCCGCCGTATATTGATTGCAAAGAAACCAAATTTCTCGTGCTTTTTTCTGTCCCACATGTCTTGCAAGAAAGGAGGATCCAAAACCGCCATCAAAGCTGCCCACTTTAGGACCAGTTTGCCCGAATTTTGCGTTATCGGAAGCAATTGTTAAGTCACAAACTACGTGTAGTACATGTCCACCACCAATTGCGTAGCCATTTACCATAGCAATAACCGGTTTAGGAAGGGAGCGAATGGCTTTATGAAGATCGAGGACATTAAGTCTTGGAACCCCATTTTCTGAAATGTAACCACCAATTCCTTTCACATTTTGATCACCGCCAGAGCAGAATGCTTTATCTCCAGCACCTGTGAGGACAACCACATTAATGTCATTTCTTTCTCTACAAATATGCATGGCTTCTAACATTTCCATATTTGTTTCTGGTCGGAACGCATTGTAAACTTGTGGACGGTTGATGGTTATTTTTGCAATACCTTCGAAAAACTCAAACTTAATATCTGTAAAAGTTTTTATTGAAATCCAATTTCTTGTTGACATACGAATTATTTTGCTACAAAAATAAGAAGAACAGCGTTAAAAGCACGATAAAATTTGAGTTGTTCATTAGAAGTTGCATTAATTAGTTCGCTAAACATGATTGAGACTTTTTCGAATCTTTTTGTTCGAGTAATTGTCTATTAATATGGAGTATTACTAGTCTGTCCAAAAAATAGAGTAATGACAGTAAATCCATCTGGATTACAACCAGTGAGGGATCAGTACTTTTTTAATCTTTCTGGGTAGTTGAAACCCTAATCCTCCAGAAAAAAGAAATTCATTCAAATTATTTGTGCTCGAAAGTACCCCCCTAAGTTGAGTTTTATTGAAACTTACATCAATATAGAAATTGAAGTATTTGTAAAATGAAAAAGAACTCCCGACTTTCAAGCCAAAAGAAGGACTAATTTGCGGTATGTTGTTACTTGAAAGCATATCACGACTCAATGTAATACCAGGTTGAAATCCGATATATTGTCTCCAATGGTTCTTACCAAAACTTCTAAAAGCGCCAACATAAAGTTGATTCAATTGATAAGGTAAAACCAAATTACTCGAACTTACCGCACCTTGAATAAATTTATAAATGTCACCTCTCACACTATATTTTCGATCCAAGGTATACTCTAGAAAACCATTAAGATGAATGGCAGATCCCTTTAGGTTTACAAACTTCCCAGGACTGATGGTGCCCGAAAAATTAAGCATCGGATAATAACTGACTTTAGATTGTCCAAAAACTAAAGTGGTGCAGACGATTGCTAAAATAAGGCTTATTTTCTTCCCCATAATTTCCCTATTTTGTAATTTATACTAGCGTTCATTAACAAATGACCTTCTAAACTTGACCCTTTCTCCTCCACATAATTCACTTCATTATTTACCCATTGAGCATGTAAATGTTTCCCTAAGTGACACATATATTGCGCTGTCAGAGAAAGATCTAGTCGTTCCGTTAAACGAATATGCGTACCTAGTCCAGCTTGAACTGCCGAGCTCCAACGCTCTGCAAAGTTAAATTGGTTCGTGTTCGCTTGTATTTTTGAGTAATCAAAACAATGTCCGGCTAGCATATAGGGCTTAAACGAATGAATATCCTTTTTCAACGGATAATAGAGTACACTCCAACCAATATGATAATCAGTCCGGTGGGCATAATTACCAATATCACTCGTTAAATAATCAAAGAACCAGTCGCTATTTACTTTTTCCGAACACCTTAACCTTATTTGTCCACCAACGCCACTTCCAACCTTATTTTCATCCCCATCATTAAAGGCAGAAAGTGTAGATCGAACTCCCAAACTAAAAACGCCCGGATCTGTATCGAATTTCGATCTTTCCTGAGCGAAAAGGGGTGTTTGAAAAAAGGTAAGAAGTAAGATAAATATTATTTTTTTCATAAGCCAAGTTACTTTTTTATTTTGTTCTGCCATCAATCATTGTAGTATAAACTATGTCATTGGGTTTCCAAAGTTAAATTTTTAGTTACATTTCACAATTTCCCTATACAATTCGGACCTCATTTTCTTTTATCGGACACTAATGTTTACATTTACTAAAAATATAAAAATGAGAAATTCAAATCGTTTAACGCCATTTTTTACCACTCTTTTAGTAGCTGTATGTTGCTTATTTGCTACTAGCAATAGCTACGCTCAAGCACCCGATGGTATCAACTATCAAGCGGTAATTCGCAATTTATCGGGAACCTTAGTGGCCAATTCTACGATAGCAATTCGAATTCAGGTGAAGCAAACATCTGCTTCGGGAACTATCGTTTTTCAAGAAAGACATAGTGTTACCACCTCTGCACAAGGCGTAGTAAATTTAGTAATTGGACAAGGAACCTTGCTAGGAGGCAACTTTTCTACCATTAACTGGGCGACAGGTCCTTATTTTGTGTGTTTAGGGGTAAGTTTTACCAATGGTACCAACTACTTAGATTACGGCTCTCAACAATTAATGAGTGTTCCGTATGCGTTATATGCAAAAAATGCAGGAAATCAATTAAATCAATGGCGTTACGGCACTACCGTGCCTGCTGCGGCATTAGGTACATTGGGCGATTTTTACCTGAACATGACCGATGGTAATGTATACTATAAATCCAATCCAACTACGTGGTTATTAACTGGAAATATAACAGGTCCTACAGGTCCTGCAGGTGCAACGGGCGCTCAAGGGATTCAAGGAGTAGCTGGTCCTTCGGGAGCTGCAGGAACGAACGGTGCACAAGGAATTCAAGGAGCACCTGGTGTTCCAGGTCCACAAGGAATCCAAGGTTTAACCGGCGCAATAGGCGCTGCAGGTTCAAATGGTCAGACTGCTTTAGTGAAAACAACAATAGAAAATGCAGGTGTGAATTGTACTACTGGAGGAATAAAGGTTGAATCAGGTTTAGATGCCAATAACAATGGAATCTTGGATGCTGCAGAAGTAAATACTTTACTAACTACGTATGTATGTAATGGTTTCGTAGGCACACAAGGAATTCAAGGTTTACCGGGCCCAACTGGTGCGCAAGGTGCAACTGGACCAGCAGGAACTAATGGAACGGCAGTTTTATATGGCGCTACCAATCCAACAGCAGCAACGGCTTTTGATGGTTGTTTCTATATTAACACCACTACAAACACACTATTTGGTCCTAAAGCCAATGGAATATGGCCTACAGGTACATCATTGATTGGACCTCAGGGTCCTGCAGGTGGGGTAATGACGCCAACATATACTATTGGTTATTGGCAAGATTTAGGTGGGTATGTTTTTAGAATTTCTAGCGACGGTAAACATGGACTAGTTTCGTCAACAATTGATCAGGGTACTTGTGAAGCAACCTTTGCACAAAATTTGGCTAGTGATCCGGCCAACTATTCTGTAGACGGCGCAAAATTTATGGATTGGAGAGTTCCTACCAAATATGAATTAAATGAGATGTATACTCAACGTGCGGCCATCGGGAATTTTCAAAGTCTTTGGTATTGGACATCCGAGGCACTATCTGGTTCTTCAAATTATTATTGGTATCAAAATTTCGGTAATGTTATTATTGCGAATCCTAATAACCAAAGCTACGGTCAATATAATATTTGCTCTCTTAGAGCGGTGAGAAGTTTTTAGATTTTTGGTCACTATATGAAAGTATTAATTCTATTAAAAATTCAAGGATTGCAGGAAGTTGAGTTTAGAAAATGGTTTATTACTTAAACGATATTTTATCTTATTGAGTCTCACATAGGACGCATAAAGAAGCTAAAACAGAGGTGCACTTAAACAAGCAAACGGAAGATTAAGTCAACTCTTTATCATTTTGTTCTGCCATAAATACTTTATTTATTTTTAATCGAAATCTCGTCAATAAAAAGCCAAGGCTGCGTTCCTTCTCCAGGCATTCTTAATGGTATCTTATCTAACGTTTTGATGGTGATTCTAAATTTTTGCACTTTTTTCCCGATAAATAGCACTTGCTTTTCATTCTCGAAATTCTCGCTTTGTGCCATGCCAAAACCTAAGTTTGTTTTTAAATTTTTATATTCAATTGCGTAAGGCAAATGAATCCAAGAATTCTCATCCTTCAAAAATGAGATTTGTAGGCTATCAATTTTTTGTTTTTTAAGTAAATCTATTTCAATGATTACAACGGAGGTATCAAATCCTATCCACTCGTGACCTTTCCATGGTCTTGCGCCAAACTGGCCATCCACAAGGGTTAAATCTCCGCTGTTATAACGATCACTTGGTTTAGTTACATAATTTACTATCACCCCCAAACATGGATTGTTATTAATTTTCAGCTTACTTTGAAGACCTGTTTCTAAGGAAACAAATTCGTATTGAACTTGATTCGAATTGTTGGTACGATTGATTTCAATTTCTTTGCTCCCCGTAAAATTTACTTCTGTTTCATGGTCAGACCCTTCCTTTAACGTAAATCGTTCTTCTTTTGATTTAGAACTTAATTTCACATTAATACCATTTACTGCTCTTTTAAAAGTGATACTAGGTTTAAGAATAGATGAGGAGAAATTGATTCCTTTGTTTTTTAGCAGCGGAAAATGCGAATCTATCAACGTTTTTTCGAAGGCATCATACGTTGTTTTTTCTGTACACCACAGCGCCTCACTTAAAGCGATTGCCCTAGGAAAAGCCATGTACGTTAGTTGATTAAACGAAGGGATGTATTCCGTCCATAAATTAGCTTGTCCACCTAGTACGTAATTTGCTTCCTCTCTCGACATTTTTGGAGAAACAGGATTAAAGTCAAATACTTTCTCCAGATTGGTATATCCTCCAATGGCTAGTGGTTCCTCGTTTCCTTTGCCTTGATAATGATCAAAATAACAATGGGATCCAGGTGACATTACCACTTCATGCCCTAGCTTTGCAGCTTCAATTCCACCTTCAAAACCTCGCCATGACATCACCGCGGCATTTGGTGAGAGACCACCTTCAAGAATCTCATCCCAACCAATCAATTTTTTTCCTTTCTCCACCAAAAATTTATCCATACGTTGAATAAAATAACTTTGCAATTCATGTTCATCTTTTAGTTTATTTTCTTTCATAATGGCTTGACATTGATTGCATTCCTTCCACCTTGTTTTTGGTGCCTCATCTCCCCCAATATGGATGTATTTAGAAGGAAAAAGGGGGATTATTTCAGAAAGGATGTCTTGAAGAAAAAGTATACTTTCCTCTTTCGAGCAGAAAATATCATCAAAAATACCCCAAAGGCCCGGCACTTCTTGTTGTATCCCTGTGCATGAGTAATTTGGATAGGCTGCCAATGCCGCTCGGGCATGACCGGGCATTTCAATTTCAGGTACAACCGTAATGTTCCTTTGAGCAGCGTATTGGACAATTTCCTTTATTTGTTCTTGGGTGTAAAATCCTCCGTAACGTTCAACTTTATAGGTTCTTGGCGAAGTGGTATAATGATTTTCAACTGTACTGTCCCTCCAAGCCCCTATCTCCGTTAATTTTGGGTATTTCTTAATTTCTATTCGCCAGCCTTGATCATCGGTTAGATGCCAATGAAAAGTGGTGAATTTATAAGCCGCCATGACATCAAGAAATTGTTTAATTTCATCTAGTTGAAAAAAATGTCTTGCTACATCAAGGTGCATTCCCCTCCATTGATATTTGGGATAATCATCCACAAAACAGTTATTTATAATAAGGTGTCCTTTGTCATCACTTTTTATAAGTTGCATGAGTGAATGAAAGGCAAAATAACATGCCTTGGGGGACGAATACGAAATGATGATTTGTTTATTAACATTTATTGAATAACTGTCTAAGGGAACATTGACTAATTTTTTGAAAATAACCAAAGGTTTATTTGTGCGGTCTATTAGTTGCAAGTTGTGGTAGTAGGCTCCTGTTGTTTTTAATTGTTGAATAATTGTTGAACTGAGACTACTAAAATCCATCGATAGCGATCTATCAAGTTCTATGTAGCCTGGCATACTCTTGAAAACGACGGGGTGAGGTAAGATGGTGTTTTGCTGCGCTACAAATACCATCGGAAATAGCAGTAACAATAGAGTGACGAGGACTTTCATAAGTAATTTTTACAAATGAACGGATTTTAAACAAAAAAAACGCCTTCCGGCGTTTCATTAATTCTTGTTTAAAAGAATTATTTTTTTCTTCAACTTTTTCGATTCAATTGATTTACTAAAGTTTAGAATAAAATTTAATGTGTCGTTTGAAACTGTTTCTTTTGGTTTATTTGACACGTTTTCTGGTAGAATGTACTTTTGGACCATAGGCAATTTTAGAAGTTTATTTAGTAACGAATTACTTTTGTTTTTATTTTAAGCGCTGAAATTTTTCTAACTTTGTTAAATATAAAATTAAAGTCATGTCACATTCTTTTATTCCAGGAGTTGCTACAGGTGATGAAGTGCAAGCGATTTTTCGTTATGCTAAATCGAAAGGATTCGCTATTCCGGCTGTTAATGTGACTAGCACATCAACTGTAAATGCCGTTATTGAAGCAGCAGCAAAAATTAATTCTCCGGTAATTATTCAATTTTCAAATGGAGGTTCACATTTTTTTGCAGGAAAAGGATTATCAAATAAGAACGAAGAAGCGGCTATCTTAGGCGGAATAAGTGGGGCAATGCATGTGCATCGTGTTGCAAAAGCATATGGTGCAACGGTTATTTTGCACACAGATCATTGTGCTAAGCATATATTGCCTTGGTTAGATGGACTTTTAGATGAAGGCGAAAAGTTTTTTAAGCAGTATGGAAAACCTTTGTATAGTTCTCACATGATCGATTTATCTGAGGAGCCTATTGAAGAGAATATTGCCATTTGCAAAACGTATCTTACACGAATGTCTAAAATTGGAATGACCTTAGAAATTGAATTAGGCATTACCGGAGGAGAGGAAGATGGCGTTGATAATACCAATGTCGATAACTCAAAATTATATACCCAACCGGAGGAAGTCGCCTACGCTTATGAAGAACTATTGAAGGTATCTCCGCGATTTACAATAGCAGCGGCATTTGGAAATGTTCATGGTGTTTACAAACCTGGAAATGTATTTTTAACTCCTAAAATCCTTAAGTCTTCGCAAGATTATGTGCAACAAAAATTCAATACAGGGCATAACCCTATTGACTTTGTTTTTCATGGTGGATCAGGTTCGACCATAGAAGAAATTAGAGAAGCAATTGAATATGGGGTAATAAAAATGAATCTGGATACTGACTTGCAATTTGCTTTTACAGAAGGGGTGAGAGATTACATAGAAAATAAGTTACCTTATCTTCGAAGCCAAATTGGAAATCCAGACGGAATGGATATCCCTAATAAAAAATATTACGATCCTAGAAAATGGTTGCGTGAAGGCGAACTAACTTTTATGACGCGTATGGAAAAGGCTTTTAGTGATTTGAATAACGTAAATACTCTTTAATATAGTAACAAAATATGAGCTGGTTTACAAGAAAAAAAGAAGGGATTACCACTTCTACAAGCGATAAAAAAGAAACACCGGAAGGATATTGGGTCAAATGTTCGAACTGTAAAACGCTTTTTACATCAGACGATTTAGCTAAAAATAATGGGGTGTGCTCACGTTGTTCTCACCATGAACGCTTAAGTGCAGGACAATATTTTGATGTTATTTTTGATAATGGAAAATACACAGAATTGGATAAAAATTTAAGCTCTGCGGATCCTTTAGGATTTGCAGATACTAAAAAATATAATGAGCGCGTTGCCGCTTCTCAAAAAGCAACAGGTTTAAAAGATGCCATTCGTACAGCCAAAGGCAAGTTGGATAATCACGATTTTGTTATCGCAGCCATGGATTTTGCTTTTATTGGTGGGTCAATGGGGAGTGTTATGGGAGAAAAGATAGCACGAGCGATTGATGAAGCGATAAAAATAAAGGCGCCATTTATGATTATTTCGAAATCTGGTGGAGCAAGAATGATGGAGGCAGGTTTTTCGCTCATGCAAATGGCCAAAGTTTCAGGTAAATTAGGCCAATTGGCGGATGCTGGCTTGCCTTATATTTCCTATTTAACAGATCCTACAACGGGAGGTGTCACCGCTTCTTTCGCTATGTTAGGAGATATTAACATCGCTGAACCAGGTGCTTTAATTGCATTTGCAGGACCTCGTGTTGTTAAAGAAACAATAGGAAGAGACTTGCCAAGCGGCTTTCAAACCTCAGAGTTTTTATTAGAACACGGTTTTCTAGATTTCATTATTGATCGAACTGAGATTAGAGAAAAGTTAGCTATGTCATTAAAGTTTTTTAAGAATTGATGAAATTCACCAAGTTGAATGATGATAATTCTTGGTTATGGGAATTTGATTCGTATTCACTTTTGGTAGATCCGTGGTTTACCCCACAACAAGTCGACTTAGCACCTTGGTTTTCGACACAACGACATGTAACAACGCAACCAGCAATTGCAGATTTACCTTCTTTTGATGCTATTTTTATTTCGCATCCCTTCAGTGATCATTGTAATAAGGAAACACTATTACAGTTCCCAGCGTCTATTCCAATCATCGCAATTCCTTCTATTTTACAGAAAATAAAGTCATGGGGCTATTTTCTCCATCTAATTTCAATAGAACAAGCGCCTTTTGAGATGCATAGTTATAAACCTAGTGGATTACTAGATTTGGTGCATCATGCCTATTTACTAAAAACAAAAAATGCCAGTGTGCTTTTTGCACCGCATGGCACAAAAAACAAAAAGTTACCCGAAGCTGTCGATGTCCTCATCGGGACAAGTACACTCTATCATCTCCCTTTTTGGTTGGGAGGAACCGTTAATTTAGGATTAAAGAATTTATTGATTCTTGCTCAAAGTTGTCACGCTAAGTGGATACTCAATACGCACGATGAAGCAAAATTGGGAACTGGTATTGTAGAACGCTTTGCAAACAAGGAATATGTGGAAAATCATCCTCAGATTAAATTCCTAAAAACGGGCGAATCTTTTGATTATATTCAATATTAGTCAAGTTAAAAAATTTGTTAGGGATTTCAACAAGACTTTTCTAGTTTTAATTCAGCTAACTTTTCTTTTAAAGTGAAAGCTTGCATAAGTGAATGTTTGTATTGAACTAAGAGTTGGGTACCGTAAGGTAGTTCGTTAGAAATCACCGAAACGGTCAATTCTTAGGAATGGAGAGCATGAACGCATGCCACTTTCGAGTTTTTTTGCTACTTTTTTTGCGGAAAAAAAAGTAGGTGGATTAATATAAAGATATATTTCAACATTCATCTTAGGATTTCACTTCAAGTGTGTATGATTCGAAAACAACTTCATACTTATTGAAATTTCGTTAAATAGTTAAGCAAAAATTATATTTAACAAATAGATTAATTTCAATAATAACTAGTGGTCGATCCTAAATTAGCGTTTCGAAATTTTATTATTGCTTATTACGCGTTGCGAGGAAGATTTAAATCTATCAATTTGCTCTGATCTCGTTTTATTGTGTTTGGTTTTACAACTTTCTACGCGTTCTCTCCATCTTCGGTAACTACTTGCTTTCAGTTCTTTACGCATTAGGTTTCTTACTGCTTGTTCATTCAAACCGAACTGTATTTTTATGGCATCAAAAGGCGTGCGGTCTTCCCATGCCATTTCAATAATTCGATCTATATCGACTTCTGTTAATAGGGCAGAAGCAACAGGTACTTCTGGTTTTCTGTAGGCTTCAACGGAAGGTAAATCACTGTAATAACAATAATTATCAATCATTTTTTATTTTTTTAAGTGCTTGATTAGCCTTTGCATACTGATATCTAGCAAGTAGTTTCACTGAATAATAGGCATCAACACCACTCGAAGCTATCGTCTCAACTGCAGCTAAATCAATGAATCCGTCTTTGTTAAGAATGAACTCAGGAAGTTGAATCTTTGTAATTTCCCCAACAATAAGATGTGTTCCATTGCTTTGGATATCAATTTTTTCTCGGAATGTCATTCCAATTTTCACAGGAGATTCTTCTACAAAAGGCGCATTACAATCGTCTAAATAGGTTTCGGTTAATCCACAAGTATCAAACTCTGAAATAGATTTTGGGTAGCGGGCTGAGGTTTGGTGTGCTTTAGCCTCCATACCTTTTACCAAAAGATTAATCGTATACTCTTTTGTACTTAAAATATTTTGTAAAGTATGGCGATCAACAAGGTCTGGACGGGTCATAAAACCTAGAAGCGGAGGATTTGATCCGATGTGAATTAGCGAATTAAATATTGCAAGATTACTTTGACCTTCGTTATCTTTCGTGCCAATGAGACAGACATTTTTTATCCCTGATAAGGAATTAAAAAAAAGTGCATTGTATCGATTCTCGAAATTTAAGAAATCTGATTTATCAAATGATTTTACATTCATAAATCCAAAACAAAATCAAACTAAAAAAGTTTTGTATTAAGCCTTTTTTACTGTTAATTCCTTCTTCGTAAGTTTCTGGATTAGCCTAACGTAATTCTTTTCGGTTTGATCACAGAATGATACTGCAACTCCTTTAACGCCTGCTCGTCCTGTTCTACCGATGCGATGAACATAGGTTTCTGGAATATTAGGGATTTCATAATTCAATACCATTTCTAAATCATCGATGTCAATACCGCGTGCTGCGATGTCTGTGGCAACCAATACTTTTAAGTTGTTGTTTTTAAAATCATTTAATGCATTTTGACGCGCATTTTGCGATTTATTTCCATGAATTGCAGCCGATTTAATTTGCACTTTTTGAAGAAACTTCACCACTTTATCAGCACCGTGTTTCGTTCTAGTGAATACCAAAACCCTTGCCTCAGTTGGCTGTGCTTTTACTAACTCAATTAATAAATTTTTCTTTTCATCCGCATCAACGTGATAAATGTGTTGCTCAATTAAATCTGAAGTAGAGGCAATTGGAGTAACTTCTACCATTTTAGGATCCGTTAAGATCGTATTCGCTAGACCAATAATTTCTTTCGGCATGGTTGCTGAGAAAAATAAATTTTGTCTTTTTTGTGGTAGTAATTTAATGATTTTTTTAATGTCATGAATAAAACCCATGTCTAGCATTCTATCTGCTTCATCCAAAACAAAGATCTCCAAATCGCTTAATTTCACAAAACCTTGTTGAATAAGATCCAATAAGCGTCCAGGTGTGGCGATAAGAATATCAACATGAGATTTCAATTGATTGACTTGATTGTGTTGTGAAACCCCACCAAAAATAACGGCATGACGAATATTAAGTCCTTGTCCGTAAAGTTTAATACTTTCTCCAATTTGTATGGCTAATTCTCTGGTTGGCGTAACAATCAAGGAACGAATTTTTCCGTGTTTTTTTCTTTCAGGACTTTCGTATAATAATTGTAAAATAGGAATTGAAAAAGCGGCTGTTTTACCTGTTCCTGTTTGTGCGCAACCAATTAAATCGCTGCGATTTAAGACAATAGGTATAGATTTTTCTTGGATGGGGGTTGCTTGCGTGTAACCTTGTTTTTCGATTGCGGTTAAAATCGTGGGAATGACCCCAAGTTGTTCAAAATTCATTCGAATTGTTTAAGTGATCTACAATTCCTGGGACAACTTTTTAATCAAAAGAACTGTATTTAAAGTACAAAAGTACAACATTATTCAACTAATCCCATGAAATGGCCCAAAACTCTTGAAAAGTGCCCCTCGATCCTCCTGGGCGAATCGAATAAATCTATTTAGAATCTAACTGTGTAACATTCATTACCTACTAATCCTCAAATTATAGTCACCTTTGTTGAAAATACTGTAGATGACATTTGTATTGGGAATAATTGCAGCGCTTTTTATTGGTTTAACCTTGGGCTTGATCGGAAGTGGAGGTTCTATTTTGACCTTACCAATATTGGTGTATATCTTTCATGTTCCAACAGAATTGGCCATTTTGTATTCTTTATTTATTGTGGGTATTACTTCTGCAGTAGGAGCGGGAAAGGCTGCTTATCATAAAAATATCGATTATCGTGCTGCTTTTCTTTTTGGAGTTCCTTCAGTCATTAGTATTTATTTAACGAGGAATTATGTCATGCCTTTGTTGCCAAATGAATTGTTTTCGCTAGGTGGATTTTCGTTTTCAAAAGACATTTATCTTTTGTTATTATTTTCTTTAGTCATGTTTATTGCGGCTTATAAGATGATCAGAAGTGATTCTCTCAAGGAACTTCCACTTTCTCAAAACACCCATTGGATTTCTTTTGCAATAAAATTAATTATTCAAGGTCTACTTGTTGGTTTGTTAGCCGGATTGATAGGTGCGGGTGGAGGTTTTGTCATCATTCCTGTATTAATCAATCTGATGCGTTTACCCATCCAAAAAGCAGTTGGAACTTCTTTATTTATTATCGCCTTAAACAGTTCTGTAGGATTTTTAGGTAATTTTCAACAGTATCCTAAAATAGATTGGGCACTTCTATTATTTGTATCGGGTGCTTCAATAATTGGTATTTTTAATGGGCTTTTATTAGGTACTAAAATCAAAGGTTCCAAACTGAAAAAGTATTTTGGCTATTTCGTTTTACTAATGGCAATTTATATTGTTTTAGCTGCCTTTTTGATAAAAACCCACTAATTTTTTAACTTTGTAAAATAAACCTTAGAACATGAAAATCGAACAAATTTATACAGGATGTTTAGCACAAGGTGCTTATTATTTGGTTTCCGGTAATGAGGCTGTAATTATCGATCCACTACGAGAAATCGAACCTTATTTAGAACGTGCAAAAAGAGACGGCGTTCAAATTAAATATATTTTGGAAACTCATTTCCACGCTGATTTTGTAAGTGGTCATGTTGATTTAGCAAAAGCAACGGGAGCAACCATTGTTTATGGTCCAAATGCAAGTCCTAGTTTTGATTTCCATAGCGCTAAAGACGGTGAATTCTTACACTTTGGTGCTTTAAAAATGGAAGTGCTGCATACTCCTGGTCATACGATGGAAAGTACCTGTTTCTTGTTGTACAATGCGGAAGGAAATGCCGAAGCTTTATTCTCCGGTGACACCTTGTTTATTGGTGATGTGGGTCGACCAGACTTAGCGCAAAAAGCAGCATCCATGACACAAGAAGAATTAGCAGGTTTACTTTATGATTCTTTACGGTCAAAAATTATGACACTTCCGGATGCCGTAACGGTCTATCCTGCGCATGGAGCGGGTAGTGCCTGTGGTAAAAATATGTCCAAAGAAACAGTGAGTACTATCGGTGAGCAAAAAACTTTGAATTATGCGTTGCGTGCCGATATGGGAAAAGCTGAATTTGTAAGTGAAGTTATCGATGGTTTATTGCCTCCTCCTGGGTATTTTGGACTGAATGTCGCGATGAATAAACAAGGTTATGAGTCCATTACTGAGGTAATGAAAAGAGGCTTAACTTCTTTGTCGGTGAGCGAATTTGAAGTATTGGCAAATGAAGATGATGTTTTAATGCTCGACACACGACCTTCAGGAGTTTTTACAACAGGATTTATTCCAAATAGTATTTCAATTGGCTTAGACGGACAATTTGCACCGTGGGTGGGAGCGTTAATTCCAAACATAGAACAAAAAATAATTTTAATTACCGAGGAAGGTCAGGAAGCAGAATCTGTGAAACGACTTTCAAGAGTTGGTTATGATAAAACCATTGGCTTTCTGAAAGGTGGGTTTCATGCTTGGACAGCTTCAAATAAGGAAGTAGATTCTATTTCTCGCATTACTGCAGATGAATTAGCCAAAACATTGGACGCTAATACAGTAGTAATCGATGTTAGAAAACCAGGGGAATTCGAAGCGGAGCATATGGAGGGGGCCAAAAGTATTCCTTTAGACTTTATCAATAATTTAATGGGGGAATTCCCTAAAAATGATCCTTTTATACTTCATTGTGCTGGTGGTTACAGAAGTGTAATTGCCGCTTCCATTTTAAAATCAAGAGGATATGACGCCATTATTGATGTAATTGGAGGATTTTCAGCAATTGCTAAAACTTCAATTGCCACAACAAAGTTTACTTGTTCTAGCAAGGCTAAATAAGACCTTGTTGTAATTATTTTTCCTTAGTTCAAATTTGTATCTTCGCAAAAAATAATTTTTATGCGTGTTTATTTAGATAATGCAGCAACTACACCGATGGCGCCAGAAGTTATAGCGGCAATGGTTGATGTTTATCAGGAAAATTTTGGAAACGCTTCTTCTACCCATTATTTTGGTCGCAATTCGAAAGCATTGTTAGAAAACTCCAGACGTTCCATCGCTCGCTGGTTAAATTGCCAATCTTCAGAACTGATTTTTACTTCTGGAGGTACGGAAGCGGATAACATGGCGCTTTATGCAGCTGTTGAGAAATTAGGAGTAAAGCGTATCATAACAACCCATATTGAACACCATGCGGTAGGGCATACTGCAGAATCATTGCATGTAAAGTTCGGCACCATCATAACTTATCTTTCAGTAGACGAAAAGGGTAACATTGATCTAAATGAGCTTTCCGACTTATTGGCTGATACTACTCCCACCTTGGTTTCCTTGATGCATGCTAATAATGAAATATCAACATTGATTCCACTGAAAGAAATTGGATTAATTTGCCGTAAACACGGTGCTTTTTTCCATTCAGATACGGTTCAAACAATGGGTCATTATTCGTTTGATTTAAATGAGTTGGATATTGACTTTATTACCTGCGCAGCACATAAGTTTCATGGCCCAAAAGGAGTAGGTTTTCTTTACGTCAATAAAGCGACCAAAGTAGCTCCTTTTATTTATGGGGGTGCACAAGAACGTGGTTTACGAGGTGGCACAGAAAACATCGCTGGAATTGTAGGTTTATCCAAAGCATTTGACTTAGCTTACGAGAATCTAGCTGCTCATCAGTCCCATGTGCAAGGTTTAAAGTCCTATATGATCGAACAATTGACGGCTACGATACCAGGCATTTCATTTCATGGGGAAACGTCTAATGATAAATCGCTTTATACGGTACTCAACGTTTGTTGTCCACCAACAGAAAAAGCGTCCATGGTATTATTTACGCTCGATTTAAAAGGCATTGCGGTAAGTGGTGGAAGTGCTTGTTCATCGGGAGCCTCGACAGGTTCCCATGTTTTGAGCGGAATAATGGCTGATATGACTAGGCCAAATGTCCGCTTTTCATTTTCCCATTACACTACCAAAGAAGAAATTGATTATGCCTTGGAACAGTTAAAAGTTGTATTTGATACAATATTGGTTTAACAAATGTCTAATCAAGGAAAAACTGCCCTGTTTTTATGTTCTTGGTATCCCAACCGCAGGAATCCAACGCTTGGTAATTTCGTTCAGAAACATGCAGAGGCGGCTTGCCTTTTGAATGAAGTGGTAGTTTTAGCAATTGTTGCTGACGAGACAATTCATTCGATAGAAGTTGTTGAAAATAGGAGGGGGGAATTGAACGAGGTATTAGTTTACTTTCCCAAAAAGAAAGCTGGCTTTTTATCATTCTCCAAGTTAAGATCATTTTTATCTTATAAAAAAGCATTTGACATTGGTATGAAGAGGGTTAATCAACTTGTTGGTCGCCCTGATATTGTTCACCTGAATGTCATTTATCCATTGGGTTACTTCGCCCGAAAATTAAAAGAAAAACTAGGAGTTCCCATGGTGATTAGTGAGCATGCAAGTGGTTTTCAAGGCGGGGCAAATGCCTATCCTAAGGTCATTCTATCACTGGCTAAAAAAGTTCTCAAGTCATCAGCATGTGTTATGCCTGTTAGTAACGATTTAGGCGAACGATTAAAACAACTATCTCCCAACATCACCATTAAGGTAATTCCAAATGTGGTGAATGAAGCTATTTTTATTCCTTCTGAAGAAATTGATGTAACCAATAAATTTGTTCATATTTCAACTGCTTTTGAGCCTGCTAAAAATCTCTTGGGTATCATCAGAACTGTGAAGCAATTGAGTATCGAAAATGCTAATTTTTCATTGCACATTATCAGCGACGGCGATGTATCCAAAGCACATCAATTGGCGCGTGAATTAGGCGTGTTGAACTCCTTTGTTTTCTTTTATCCGACGATGACCACACAGGAAATTGCAAGTTTTTTGAAGCAATGCCGGGCCCTTGTGTTATTTAGCAACTTTGAAAATTTCCCCTGCGTTATCCCTGAAGCATTTATGGCTGGAATTCCAGTAATTGCTACCGCTGTAAATGGGATTCCTGAATATGTAAATGAATCGAATGGTATTCTAATTCAAGCTAAAGACGAAGCAGGCTTGTTGGCAGCATTTAAATCCTTAATTGATTCTCAGCCATTCGATAAGGAAAAATTAAGGGCGTATGCCATGGAGCATTTTAGCTATGCGGCTGTTGGGCAGCAGTTGGATGAAATCTATAAAAATTTATAGTGCTTTACCTTGTACGATTGAATTTTCTCCATTTAGTCAAGGTTTTACAAATAACCCAGTGTCTTTTTATACGTTTCAAAGGCTGTATTATTTTTAAATGCCAGTGAAAGTAATAGTTGTGATTCTATTTTTGCATTTTCCCAATTGCTTTGAAACATAAAATCCAGCGATGGAATATATCCGTAGGTAAGGGTGAGAAAGGTGTAGATAATTGCTTGAAATTCTTTGTCTATTACCTTGGTTTGAATTAGTGCTATACATTGTTCTTTCCAGGCTGAATGGTGTGTTAGCAGCAGGTAATTCTCGGTGTAAATTAAACCCCTACACCAGCGTCCAACATAGGCAAGAGCTACTTCTAAATTCTTTTCATTACTTAATAAGAAAAGTAGTTCTTCGGTTTGTTGAATAATTCCATTTCGCTTTATCTGATTCGTCAACAGGTTGATTTCTAAAACTCTCGACGAAAGGTGGAAGTGGCTTACGCTTGAAGATTTATAGTGAAACTTTTTTTGCTTCCTTTTAATGCGTCTTTTCTTGCATGAAATAGTTGGCCGAATAAAAGCAGTTCGCTGCTTGCGTTTTTTTGATTGTATAGTCTTTTGAGTGCTGCACTGTAGTGCCCAAATGGATCATCCTCATAAACAAAAAACTGTAAAAAATATACAAATGAAAAATATCATACCCTCCCCTTTTTTTTGCGAGTATCAGCCAATAGCTGATACTCGCAAAAAAGATTCCATGCTAAAATTGGATAAACTTAATTTTTTCATATTAAATTTACTACATATTTCTAACTTATGAAACACACAACTACATCAAAGTATATCCTTAGCGCCATATTGATGGCTTTTTGCTGTCTATTTTTAGGCACAAAGGCATACGCTCAAGCACCTGATGGTATCAATTATCAAGCTGTTATACGAAACTTTTCCAATACTTTGGTGGCCAATACCACGATAGCCATTCGTATTCAAATCAAGCAAACATCTGCTTCGGGCACGATTGTTTTTCAAGAAAGACACAGCGTTACCACCTCTGCACAAGGCGTAGTAAATTTAGTCATTGGACAAGGAACCTTGCTAGGTGGCAACTTTTCTACCATAAATTGGGCTACAGGTCCTTATTTTGTAAGCTTAGGCGTAAACTTCACCAATGGAAGTACCTACTTAGATTACGGTTCGCAACAATTAATGAGTGTGCCGTATGCGTTGTATGCTAAAAATTCAGGGAATCAATTAAATCAATGGCGCTATGGCAACTCCTTACCAGCTGCCGCATTAGGTGCCTTGGGTGATTTTTACCTGAACATGACCGATGGAAATGTATATTACAAAACAAATGCAACCACTTGGACTTTAACCGGTAACATAACCGGACCAGCTGGTGCTCAAGGCATCCAAGGTGTTGCAGGACCAACTGGTTTAACTGGCCCCGCTGGTGCTCAAGGCGCTCAAGGAATTCAAGGATTAACAGGTCCTGCTGGAACAAATGGAACAAATGGAGCTGTTGGAGCAACAGGTCCCGCTGGTGTGCAAGGCGCAACTGGTGCAACTGGCCCTCAAGGTGCACAAGGATTACAAGGTTTGCCAGGTGTTTCAGGCGCTCAAGGAATTCAAGGTTTAACTGGCCCAATTGGGGTTGCTGGTTCCAATGGATTAAATGGTCAGAATGCTTTAGTGAAAACAACAATAGAAAATGCAGGTGCAAATTGTATTACTGGAGGAGTAAAAGTTGAATCAGGTTTAGATGCCAATAACAATGGAATCTTGGATGCTGCTGAAGTAAATGCCTTACTTACTACGTTTGTCTGTAATGGCCCCGCAGGTGCTCAAGGCATCCAAGGTTTACCAGGAACGAATGGAACAAACGGTGCAGTTGGGGCTACTGGTCCAACAGGCTTAACTGGCCCCGCAGGTGCTCAAGGAATTCAAGGTGTTGCAGGTCCAGCTGGCCCAATCGGTTTAACTGGCTTAACAGGTCCAGCTGGCCCCACAGGTTCACAAGGGATTCAAGGTTTAACAGGTTCCACCGGACCTTCCGGTGCTCAAGGAATTCAAGGAATTCAAGGCGTTGCAGGCCCTGCTGGTCCAATTGGTCTAACAGGACCCGCTGGGACTAATGGAACAAACGGACAAAGTGCCTATCAAGCAGCAGTTACCAATGGTTTTGTAGGTACAGAAGCTCAATGGTTGACTTCACTTCAAGGTGCTCAAGGAATTCAAGGTGTTGCAGGTCCAGCTGGCCCAATCGGTTTAACTGGCTTAACAGGTCCAGCTGGCCCCGCAGGTGCTCAAGGCATCCAAGGTTTACCAGGAACGAATGGAACAAACGGTGCTGTTGGAGCTACTGGCCCCGCAGGTACTCAAGGAATTCAAGGTTTAGCAGGAACTAACGGAACTTCCGTTCTGAATGGAAACGCCAATCCTATAGCAGGAATTGGAGTCAACGGAGATTTTTACTTAAATACAACAACGAATGAA
>CAJAII010000003.1 GCA_903939755.1 uncultured Flavobacteriales bacterium
ATCATCAATTGATACTTTAATATCTTCCTTTTTAAAGCCAGGAGCTGCAAATTCTAAATTAAAATCTTTATTTGTTTCTTTTATATTTACCGCAGGCATATTTCGCCCAAAGCTATTAAATCCTAAATTTTTACTAAAAAAATTTGTTGTGTCAAAAAAATCTGCAAATAAGGCTGCGTTTTCTTTTTGGTTTGTTTTTACTAGTGTCATTTTTTCTAAATTTTATCGGTTAATATTCAATTAATTGTATTGATTTGTAATGGATTCTCCTTCTTTGTTTTGGTCTTCAAGCGACCAAGAATCAGTCGCACCTGTTTCCAACCAGATTTTGCCTGATTTACGAAACACTTGTACCCCAATTCCTAAAGGATTAAAACTTTGTTCGAAATGGCTAACGGTCATCTTTGGATCTACCGACACCTTTTGGTTGTCATTGCTTTTCACAAAATCACCGATCAACTTATCGTTATCGATCATAAATTTATTTGAAGTAACTTCTTCAATATTGTGAAGAACATTAAAAAAATCTATTTTTAAATAGGGAAAAATTGTAGTGAATTCATGTTGAATTTCTTTTAGTTTTCGGTTTTTGCTTAATGATATGGTCATAGTTGCTATTTTTTAATTTAATGAAGTGCTACAAGTGGAACTTTTGAATGAAATGCCATTTTCTTTGTTTCTGGCGTGTGAAAGATGTATTCAAATAAGGTGTATCTATGTGGAATCATTACGACCATGTCAATTTTTTTAGTCTCTACAAATTCATTAATACCATCTACGACATTTACATTATAGGTACAATGGAAGGTATGGTCGAAATCCTTTAATGACTTTTTCATATCGGTAAACTTTAGTTCAAGTTCGGCAGAAGATGGACAGATTTCAAATTGACTTGCTATTTTAAGGACATAAATATGTGCGTCAAAAAGGTTGGCAATGTCTTTCAGCGGTTTTAATATTTTAGCATTGTTCTCATTTGTGTAATCACAAGCAAATACAATTTTTTTAATTGATTTAAATTTTACTTTCTGATCCACGGCTATTACTGGGCAAATAGCTTTTCGAAGCACAGAAGTGGTAATGCTGCCAATTATTTTCTCAGTTAGAAAACCTCCACCTTTAATACCCATGACGATTAAATCAACTTTATTGTTTTTTGTAAAAAGATGTATGCGATCCTCAACATTTCCGTTATTGCTTTTGCAAGAAATTGGAGTTACTTTTCCATGTTTTAATACTAGCTTCTCTTTGATCTTCTTCAAATTCAGCATACTTGATTTTTCAACTTCTTCCTCCGTTTCCATTGAGTTTATTTCTGTAGCCACAAATGGAAAATGATATATATGATACAAGATTAATTTCGCTTTTAATAATTTTGCAATTTCCATAGCATAATCAATTGCGTTGATTGAGGTCTTGGAAAAGTCGGTAGGAACAAGGATCGTTTTCATATGAATTATTTTCATCAAAATTAAGTAGATGAACTATTAATAAATATGATTTGAATCATTATAGGATATGATTGTAATCATTTAATAGCCAAGTATTTCATGATTATAATCAGAATATGCAATCTCAGAAATATTAGCGAAGTTCTTTTGAATTTCGCTAATATTGAAAAATGAATTTCGCAAGGAAAAATTCTACGAATAATGATGAATAATGACAGTCTTATTTAACGCTTTTTAGCGTTAATTGATTTTGAACAGATAGCATTTTACACCAAATTTAAGTTTATATTCTAGCTATGTAATTTACCTGAAAGATTACACAGCAAGGCAATTCGGTAATTAATGGTGACAACGGCCTAAAATAAGTACCCGATAATCAATAATTAAAGATTGATTGCCTTAGTGTTTCGCTGCTAAATATCGCTCTGCATCTAATGCTGCCATGCAACCTGTTCCTGCTGCGGTAATAGCTTGTCGATACGATTTGTCGGCGGCATCACCCGACACAAAAACTCCTGGCACATTCGTTTTACTTGTTCCTGGCTGGGCGTATTTTATATATCCAGTTTCATCTAAGTCAATGAAATCTTTAAAAATAGCCGTGTTTGGTTGATGTCCAATGGCTACAAAGAATCCCGTACATGGAATTACTTTTTCTTCTTTGGTGATAGCGTTAATCACTTTTGCACCGGTTACTCCATGCTCATCACCTAAAACTTCTAACGTTTCTGTACTAAAAAGAATCTCAATATTTGCTGTTTTTTTAACACGCTCAGCCATAATTTTTGATGCTCTAAAATCATTTTTCCGCACAAGCATCGTTACTTTTGTGCATAACTTTGATAAATAGTGCGCTTCTTCGCATGCAGAATCACCAGCACCAACGATTACTGTTTCTTGTCCTCGGTAGAAAAATCCATCACAAACGGCGCATGCAGAAACACCTCCCCCCATTTTTAAATATTTTTGTTCACTTTCTAATCCTATATATTTTGCTGATGCACCTGTCGAAATAATAACAGTTTCCGCATGAATCTCTGTACCATCATCCGCCCAGCATTTATGAATTGGCCCCCCAAAGTCTACTTTTGTGATAAATCCGGGACGTACATCGGTTTCAAAACGTTCGGCTTGTGCCTTTAATTCAACCATCATTTCTGGTCCTGTTATTCCGTTAGGATATCCCGGAAAATTCTCCACTTCATTGGTAGTAGTTAGTTGTCCACCAGGTTGTAGGCCTTCAAATAATAAAGGTTTCATATCTGCCCTTGCTGCATAAATAGCTGCCGTATAACCTGCAGGGCCTGATCCAATAATCAAACATTGCACTTTTTTTATTTCGCTCATGGAATTTCTTTTTTACAAAATTAATTTATTGCTTCACATTAGGGTAATTATAATTTGATAAATTTTTATAATTATCGATTCTTTTACTCGAGCCTTTTATATATTTGCATTTTTCAAATAAAAATGTAAAGTTATGCTAAGATTTAACCTAATATTATTTTCTTTCAGTATTTTATTTAGTGTTTTCGGAC
>CAJAII010000004.1 GCA_903939755.1 uncultured Flavobacteriales bacterium
ACTGGAAAAATTGAACTTACTTATAAAGCAGAAGTTTTTCAATCTTCTGGATTGGATTGGGATAATATTAAACTTAATATATCCACCAATAATCCCTACGTGAATAAAACAAAACCCACTTTAAATCCTTGGTACATTGACTACAATATTTATAAATCGGAGAATAGAAAGGGGAAAATGGACAAGTTGCAAGAAGTGCAAATTACCTCTCAAGCGCTTTTCAATAGAGGATATGCTTATGAAGATATGGATGATGAAAAAAACATCATGGGAGCGGATCAATTTACCACTGTTGTGCATCGTCTCATTTCAGCAGAATTTAAAATTGACCTACCTTACTCGATTAAATCGAATAATGAAAAACACATGGTCTTAATCAAATCAACTAATTTGGATACTAAATTCAAGTATTATACGGTACCGAAACTAGATGCATCCGTTTATTTAGTGGCACAAATGACTAAGTTAGATGAGCTGCAATTAGTACCCGGACAGGCCAATATTTTCTTTGATGGCTCTTACATTGGCGAAACATACATCGACCCAACGACAATGGATGACACCTTGAATTTATCGCTGGGCAAAGATCCAAGCATCGTTGTAAAGCGTACACTTTTGAAAAAAGAGCTGAAGGATAGAATAATTGGTGACAAAAGAGAGCGGACCTTTGCTTACTCAATTGAAATTAGCAACCAAAAATCATCTTCAATTGAAATCGTGATTCAAGATCAGTTGCCAATTACACAAAATGCTGACATAAACATTGAATCAGATAATTTTGCTAAAGGAAGATTTGATGAACGAACAGGCTTACTCGAATGGTCCTTTATCTTGAAAGCGAAGGAAAACAAAGTAATTGACTATAATTTTAGAGTAAAACATGCAAAAGATAAGAATCTTGAAATATAAATTCTTATGTGAAAATAAGGAAAGGGCTATCAATTCATTTGGTAGCCTTTTCTTTTTTATCTTTGTTCCACAAAAGAACTTATTACGCCAATCGGTTCTATTATGTAAGTATGAAAAAGTTTGATATACCTTCTTTTTATCGTTCGCCGATTATTAGCCATGTTAAAGCGAAACGAAAAATTCAAGATCCTAGAAAACAGGACTACACCCCTACTCACCTTTGTTTTAACAAAGTGACCATTTCATTAGCACGTCATTTTGGATTTTGCTACGGTGTTGAAAATGCCATTGAAATTGCTTACAAAGCAGTAAAAGAAAATCCTGATAAACGCATATTTTTACTCAGTCAAATGATCCACAATCCTGCTGTTAACGAGGACCTTGAAGAGCAAGGTATCGTTTTTCTGCAAGATACAGATGGCAATCAATTAATTCCATTTGAAAAGCTAAATTCGGACGATATCGTTATTATTCCAGCATTTGGAACAACCCTTGAAATAGAAAAAATACTTATTGACATTGGAATTGATATTCAAACGTATAATACAACTTGTCCATTTGTCGAGAAAGTATGGAATCGTTCTGGAAAATTAGGAGGCCAAGGTCATACGGTTATTATTCACGGAAAGGCAAATCATGAAGAAACGAGGGCCACATTTTCACAAAGCGCTAGTAAAGCTCCAACCTTGATTATTAAAGACATGGAGGAGGCCGTTTATTTAGGGAAAATAATTTCCGGGGACGTTGAAATGCATAATTTCTTTTCGTTTTTCGAAGGGAAATATACTCCTGATTTCGATCCATCGATCCACTTAAATCGCATTGGAATTGTCAATCAAACAACCATGCTTGCTAGCGAAACCGAAGGAATCACGAATTATTTACGTTCCGTCATGTTGACAAAGTTTGGCGAGGACGTCATTAAAGATCACATTGCGGATACCAGAGATACGCTATGTTATGCAACGAATGATAATCAGACATCTACTCTTGCATTAATGGAAAATGAGGTGGATCTTGCTATAGTTGTAGGTGGATATAATAGTTCCAACACGTCTCATTTAGTAGAAATCCTAGAGCAAAAATTCCCTACTTATTTTATTGCCAGTGAAAGCGGTATTATTTCGAAAGATGAAATTCATAGTTACAACATCCACCAAAAATTTGTAGAACAGAAGAACGATTTTTTACCGGACCAACCACACATACGAATTGCTTTAACGTCAGGGGCTTCTTGTCCAGATGCTATAGTGGATGAAGTGATTCAACGTATACTAGCCCTTTGTAATGAAGACAAACCCATCGACGAAGTACTATTAACAATATAATATGAAAATATATACAAAGAAAGGTGATGGTGGACAAACAGGACTCATAGGAGGTACGAAAGTGCTTAAAAGTCATTTGCGTATTGAAGCGTATGGCACCTTAGATGAATTGAACGCCCACATTGGATTATTGAGAGATCAGTCCATTAATGAAGTTTACATTCAACAATTGTTAATCATTCAAGATCGATTGTTTACGATGGGTTCTTGCCTTGCCGCCGACCCTGATCATTCCACAATGAAACTTCCTGAAATTAAGGCGGAAGATATCGTACATTTGGAGGATTGGATGGATCAAATGGAAGAAAAATTACCAGAGATGAAGCATTTTATTCTTCCTGGTGGAAATCCCATTGTTTCTATTTGTCACATTGCACGATGTGTCTGTCGTAGAGCGGAGCGAAATGTGGTTACTTTAGATCAAAACGCAGTCGTAGACCCACTGATTTTGGCTTACATAAATCGCTTAAGTGACTACTTATTTGTCTTGGGTAGGAAATTGGGTCAAGACATTGGAATTGTTGAAGTTAAATGGATACCAAAGCATTAACAATAGCTTAAAATAAAAATAAATCAAAAGTTTATTTTTCATTATTTGCATAATAAAAAATAAAGATTACTTTTGCCGAACATACAATTTTAACACCTTATATTATGTACTGGACACTTGAATTAGCCTCATATTTAGAAGACGCGCCATGGCCTGCATCAAAAGATGAATTAATTGATTTCGCAATACGTAATGGTTCACCGCTCGAAGTGGTAGAGAATCTACAAGATTTAGAGGATGAGGGTGATATATATGAAAACATTGAGGAGATCTGGCCAGATTATCCATCGCGTGAAGATTTCTTATTCAATGAAGACGAATATTGATTTATCGATAATGAAATAGTAAAAGTGAGGTATTTCTCACTTTTTTTTTGTCTTAAATTTTGGGATACACCAAGTCACGTTTTTTATTACCTATCTTTGCAGCTAAGTTCTTTGGGGTCGACATTGGATTTGACAGCGATAGCGGTAGTCAAGTGTCAGCATGCAGAGGGTTGAGATGAACCTCTTAAATATCTTGTCTCGAACTATAATTGACAATACGTCATACGCACTTGCTGCTTAATTAACTGATAGTTAGTTGGCTTTATCCGATCGAAGTTTAGTAGGTTGGACGAGTACTTCCGGTAGATTTCTGCCTGTTAGATTTACCAAACGGAAGTTCATCCCATCAGGCTAGCATTCGCGATGTTTCTAAGCGTTTGCGAAACTTTAGAAGCTAAGTTGTGGGTTTGGGTGTTCTTGTCCGTCTCACAATCGAAAATCAATCAAGAAATAAGCATGTAGAAAGCTGGAATATTCGTCGTTTGGACGAGGGTTCGAACCCCTCCGACTCCACAACTCACATGGTGTAATCAATTATAAATCAATTGATTACACCTATCGTGTGAAACATTCGTGTAAAACAATTTGACCTTTTTTTCTTTTTTGTACTGACCTGTATATACACTACACCACTCCATAAAAAATCCATCAGTAAAAAAACCACTTTTCATATTTGATATATAATTTATGTTTCGATTTGTTTCGGGACACTAAAATTATTTTACAACTAAATGAGAAAAAGTAGAAAATTCCTACAAACGGACTTCATCAAATTTATTTTAGAGAAATATTCAAACCAAGAAGGACAAGGACTTCCTGATGATGAAATTGAAAATCCTGATGAAGAACAAAGAAAAAGAAAATCAATAAGAAAACTAAATGAATTTGATGATGAGGTTCAAGATGAAGAAGAACCAATTGATGATGAAGAAACTGATGATGAGATTATTGATGAACTCTTAAATGAGTATAAAAGATTAAAGAAAAAATATGAAAGTAATAGGGTTCGTTTTAGACGAAAATAAAAAGTTCTATGATGTTAATACAATGATTCAAATACTTGGTGTTTCAAAAACAAAAATTCAAAGGGAAATTAAACGAAACAACTTTTCTGAATTTCATAAATATAAGAATCAATATTTGTATCCAGAGAAGACATTATTTAATCTGATGGAAATTGTTTTGATTGAAAAATTGGAGAATGATGGATATAATTAAGATTAATAAATTGATAGGACAAAACAAGATTAAAAAGGATAAGTTGAAAATTGAAGATGACTATAAGAAACGGGAAAAATTAAAATTGGAAATTCAGATAAACGAGATTAAAATAAAATTAGAGAGATTAAAGTAATTAAGGTAAAGATTAAAGTAATAAATGTAAAGAGAGACAACTCTTCAAATAAACAATCCCAAAACCACTATTAGAACTTATTTCAAGAACAATTATATACTCTATTTTCTTTTAGGGTATTGGTTGTTCTATATTAAAAAAAAATAATATTTATGATGTTAGAATATCAGTATAGAAGTAAGGTAAATAAAGTAATCAACAACGATCCATTTTACATAACAATTCGTCCGGATTACGGATTGTATTCACTTGAACAATTTAGATATTTGATAAAATTATGTTTTAGAAAAATATCCCAATATTACAATCAAACCTCATCAAAAAATTACTTGAAATATGTTTCAATTATTGAGGTGAATAAATCCATATCCAGTGAAAAGAAATTAACCTCAAATAAGTTTTTTATTGAAAGAATAAACCGAAAAAAGGAACTTCCTGAATACTTAAATGAACGAATGAATGAAGTTCGAGAAATAGGTTATCACACCCATATATTTTTAAATTCATCATTAACGAATTGGATTATTGATGAGGTTGTTATTGAGAAAATAATCAATGATGTTTTTAACGAACATCTTGTTTCAATTGACTATTATTTCAGGAAGACATTTTATAACAAGGAACGATTCGTTGATTATCATGTGAAACAAATCGATATTTTAAGTGATGAGTTTATATTATCAAATCTAAAATGTTAAATAAGGTTGATTTGGATGGATTTAACGACATAAAAATAA
>CAJAII010000005.1 GCA_903939755.1 uncultured Flavobacteriales bacterium
ATTTAGTAATAATTGTTGTTGATAATATTACCGTGAATAATTTTTCTTGTTTCTTCTGTATATTCTGAAAAATTAACATCCATACCTAAACCATCTAATATACAAACTTGCCCTCTGTAAGTATAGAATCCAAGAAGTTCATTATGCTCAGGCTCATTAATGAAGATACTATTATTAAATGTTTTTTCATTTGTTTTGTTTCTTCCAATCTTATCTAGGATTTCTTTTTCATACTCACATGAAGCATGTTGTATTATGTTTTTTCTACTCATTTTATTCTGATTTAAAGGTTAATTCTACTCCAGTAAGTGCAAAGTATAGGTTTTGTAGTTGGTGAACGTGTTGAATATCTAATCTAATAATATTTTTATCATCAAAAAATGATTCAGTTGGGTGTACTTCATTTTGAATATAATCAAATATTGGGTGTACTTCATTTTGAATATAATCAAATATTAATTTATCTGATTGAAACCAAAATCTAAAACAAGTATTATTATATTTATCAATATCTCTTTCAAGAGCATAGATAGTTTCCTTGTTATCCCAAGCCTTAAACCCAAACTTCAATAACCATTCTTCTGTTAGTGGGATAGGTTGACAAAGTTCAACTGATAAATTCCTTTCTTCATCAAACCAAACATACCCTTCAATTCCTATTGCTTTTACTCTTTCAATTTCTTTGCCATAAAGAAAATTTCCAATTCTTAATTCATTTGCTTCCATCTTATTCTGATTTAAAGGTTAATAACCATTTTTTAAACTTCTCAAAATCTTTTAACACTTCAAAACAAGCATTTCTAAGAGGATGTCTACCTGAATAGGTACATCCATAGTCTTTTAATGTTTGAGGGTGTAAATGAGCTTTAATACCCATTGTATTCATATATCCTGTAACTCTTTTCCAGGACAAATCTTCTGACTTTCTTGGTAAGGTTGCTGTTCTAGGAAATCCTTGACCATTTCCTAACCATTCTCCTGTAATATAATCAACATCACCGTTAATTAAATCATCTGCATGTTCTCCCATCTTATTCTGATTTAAAGGTTTGATCCATTGTTTTCCTAGCTTCTTCAATTTCATCATAGTCCTCAAATAACATCCAGAACCATACAAAAGGTATAAAGAAAAGTAATCCTGGAACCATAATTATTGCATTTATCCATGTAACACCACTGCAAATTTCCTTAGTTATTTGCCAACTATCTTTAATTCTTCTTTTAAAATAACTCATCTTATTCTGATTTAAAGGTTATGTTATAATATTGATACCAAGAATCCCAAACTGGTGGCATATCTTTTTCAAAGATTTTTGCCAACCTTGCTTGATTAAAGGTTTCTTGATGCTGCATCTTTTCCAATTCTTTGGCTTGTTTAATGATTGCATCAGGATAATTACTAAATTCATCACTTAATTGCTCAACCAACCACTCTACTGCTGTCTGTTTCATTTTTATTTTTTTAAGTTAATAATTTCACCAGTTCCTAATACTACACTACATTTCTGTCTGCCATCAGTAGCTTTAATTGCTTCTTCTTGGACTTGATCTTTTGTCATTTTGGTAATTTAAAAATTTGTTTTCTAATAAATACTGCAGTTTCATTACCAATGGACATCAACTTAACAGTTTTTATGTGCTTATCAATAGCATCCATTGTCTTTACATGATCATATGTAGAATTATATGCCTGCAAAAAAGCATTTAAAAACTGAAATTTAACAGCTCTGTCACTCTTACCTATCTTTAAGAAGATATCATTGAATGCTCTACACATATCTTCTGCTTGAGAGTTAGTAATTTTAAATTGACCGGTCTTAATAACTCCAGTACTATGTTTAATAGCACCATTATTAACACCAATAATAGCTAACATAGTAATCTCAATGTCATACATATTTTTCCACTTAAATAATTTCATATAATCTGGACGGATCATTTTCCATGCATGAATGTAATCCATTAAATCCCAAGATTTACTTGAATTATTTAAGTAAGCCATTTTCTCAACAAGATCTTCTTCAGAGTTAATGTCAATTTCTATATAAGGAATTGGCATACCTTCTCTTTCCAAAGCTGTTGATGTATGCTGACCATCAATAATATATTTCTTTGTTTTACCATCTATAAGATCTGTAGAAGTACAAATAATAGTTTTTAAACAACCTTGTAGCCTTAAACTTGCTACTAATTTCTGAACATGTTTGCTGTCTACATCTCTATTCATAGGTAAAGTTGAGAATTCTGAGCAATCTTTTGCATACTTAATTTTAAGTTCTCTTCCAATCATTTTCATAATCATAAATTTTTAAATCATTAATAAAATCATTTTAACCAGCCCATTTCTCTGGCTTCTTTTGGTGAATTGTGTACCCAAGAATGGCACACCCTGCAGGACGCAGCCCAAGTGGACTGCACCAAATAAAATGCATCTCTGTTAGCTCCATTAAAAGTATGGTGTATATCTGTAGCAAAGTGAGTACAACCTTTGACATTTATCATACATAGAGGATTCTCTGTTAGATATCTTTGTCTTAGTTTACTGTACTCAGCATCTTTCTTTGCCCTTTTAGCGGAGACACGGGGGATTCCAGAACTTGTTGGTTTCTGTATATTTTCTCCGCTTTTGTGGCAA
>CAJAII010000006.1 GCA_903939755.1 uncultured Flavobacteriales bacterium
ATGCAATGCGATTAGGTGCTGCGTTTCAGAAAATAAATTTTTTACGCGACATGAAAGCCGACTTTCAAGAATTGGGAAGAACTTATTTTCCAAATATCGATATGACGAATTTTTCTAATGAGGTCAAAAAAACCATTGAAAAAGAAATTGAAGAAGATTTTAGAATAGCACTAATCGGAATTACAAAGCTTCCCTCTTCATCAAAAGGCGGGGTTTACCTAGCATTTGTATATTATAAAAAACTATTTTTAAAAATAAAAAAAATACCCGCAGAAAGAATCCTACAAGAAAGAATTCGAATCAGTAACGTAAAGAAAATGGCATTAATGGTAAACAGTATGGTTCAATACAAAATGAATTTATTATGAAGTTATTAATCTTAAGCTTTCTATTTATTAGTGTCGTTGATAATTGTAATGCAATAGATTTATATGAAGTGCGAATCTTGTTTCAGAAGTCAGCAAATAGTGAAAACTCATGTGAAAAGTTAATATCATCTACAACTAGCTATAATGAAAACAACAACCCTACTATCGCTGCTTATAGGGCTTGTGCGACAATGATGATGGCAAAATATTGCGTCAACCCATATAACAAATTAAGCTATTTCAACAAAGGAAAATCGCTTCTTGAAAAATGCGTTTCGCGCGAACCCAAAAATGTTGAAATAAGATTTTTAAGATTTATGGTGCAAACATCAACTCCCGATTTTTTAGCTTACAATAAGGCCATTTATACAGATAAAAAAGTTCTTTTAGATAAGTATTTTTCCATACAAGACGCGCAATTAAAAAAACCCATCCTTGCCTGTTTATTAGAATCAAATTACGTGACCTCAACTGAAAAACAGAAATTAAAAAAATGAGTGAATATTTAATTTTGGTGGATGAAAACGACAAGCAATGGGGAAAGTTGGAAAAACTTATGGTGCATAAACTGGGCTTGCTTCATCGGGCATTTTCTGTTTTTATTTTTAATTTAAAAGGGGAATTAATTCTTCAACAAAGAGCAGATTGTAAATACCACTCAGGCGGTTTATGGACCAATACGTGTTGCAGCCATCCACGCTTTGGGGAAGAATTATCGTGGGCTATCGAAAGGCGTTTGCAGGAAGAAATGGGTATGAACTGTGAAACTGAATTTGCTTTTAACTTTGTTTATAAATCTGAATTTGAAAACGGACTCATCGAACATGAATTTGACCATGTATATTTTGGAATATCGGAGCAAATACCCACACCAGAAAAACAGGAAGTTCAAAACTGGGAATACGTTACGATAGACAATCTTGAAGTAGACCTACTAAATCACCCAGAAAAATATACCGTTTGGTTAAAAGTTTGTTTTCCCCAAGTAAAGAAATACTATCACGAAACATTCAAAAATAACATACTTAATTATTCATCTTTATAACGCCAATCAGTGAATAACGATTGGAAAATGTTTTGTGGCCGTTTTTATTTCATCCTTCTTAAAAATCTGAATAGTATATTATTAAAGGCTAACTCAATGAAGAAAACCACCCACCCAAATTTTAAAATATGAATAAGATGGAAACAGTTTTAATTACTGGTGCCTCAGGTCTTGTTGGTAGTTACCTCAGTAAAAAATTAATAGAAAAAGGTTATCATGTTGCAATACTGGGAAGAAAAAGTGAAAAAGATACGACATTGCAAAAGTTCAGTTGGAACATTGAAAAAAATGAAATAGATGAAAATGCTTTTGAAAATGTCGATTATATAATTCACTTAGCAGGAGCAAATATTGGTGATAGAAGATGGACCGTTAAACGAAAAAAAGAAATTTTGGATAGTCGAATTAAGTCTGCTCAATTAATTTTTCAAAAAATATCGGAAAACAAACAACATCTTAAAGCTTTTATTACCGCTTCTGCTATTGGCTACTATGGTGCCATAACATCAGATAAAATCTTTGTAGAGACCGACAACGCTTCTGATGATTTTCTAGGAGAAACCTGTCGCCTATGGGAAAATGCAGCCAATAATTTTGAGGGATTAGGTATAAGAACTGTAAAAATAAGGACCGGTATCGTACTCACCAATCAAGGAGGCGCATTAGCAAAAATGATGACGCCTGTAAAAGTTGGATTAGGGGCTTCCATAGGAAGCGGAAAGCAATTTATGCCGTGGATCCATATAGATGATTTGTGCAATATTTATATCAAAGCACTAGAGGACAATAATATGCATGGTGCGTATAATGCAGTAGCGCCAGAACACAAAACCAACAGCGAATTTTCTGAAACATTAACTAAGGTGTTAAAGAAAGCTGTTTGGGTTCCTATTGTCCCAGCAATAATTGTGAGAATTATCTTTGGTAAAATGGCTGAACTAGTTTTAAATGGTAGTCGCGTTTCTTCAAACAAACTCATTAAAGAAGGATTTCAATTTAAATTTCCTGATCTATCAAGTGCCTTAGCTGATCTATTTTATAGCAATAGGTTATGAGATCCTAGTCTTTTTTAATTGCATCATTAAGAATTTATCTTTTCCTATGTTCCAATTGCTTAATTTTGAAATCTAGTAAGAAAATATCATGAAAAATTTATTCCTATTTGCCTTCCTTTTGTTCAATTTTGTGGCTATTACTCAAAAAATACGCGTATTTAATGGCGAACTACTTTACGAAATTGAACGAGTAAGTCCAAAAGATTCAATCCCTGGCAAAATGTTGATTTATGCAAAAGATAGTTTGCAACGAGTGGTTAATTTTTCTTCTACAATTGGGAAACAAGAAATGATTAAACACTTGAGATTAAACCGCTCATACGTGCTTATAACTACCACAAAAGGCGACTACGCAATTAGAACAGATCTTAACGTCAATAAGGATACCACTGAATCCTATACCTTTAAAAAGAAATTCGGCAGTAAAAGAATTGCTGGAATAAAAGCAAAACGTTTGTCAGTAACCTTGAGAGGAGTGGAAAATAAATTTACTTTTTACTATTATCCGAAAATTGATGCAAAATACAGCGGCGCATACCACAAACTACCAGGATTAGCAGTGGAATACTATGTCGCTTCTGAAAATGGACTTTTTAAATATTCGCTAAAAAGTATTCAATATGTTGAACCACCTTTAGGATTGTTTATGATCCCTGAAAACTATAAAAAAGTGAGCCTTGAAGAATTTATGAAGGAAGTTTCTGCGCAGTAGAAATCAGCTAAGTTCACCCCAATAATAACTAACAAAAGATTGTTTATAGATAAGAGGTGATAAATTGAAAGCAACTATTGCTTTGTCTATCTTCGTAAAATAGATGAAAAAATGGGAGATAACGAATACATTCCTAAGGAAAAAGATAAAGTAAAATCCGATAATGACATTCCTAAAGGGAAGCCAACCAATTCGGATAAAAAAAAACCACTTGCTAAAGACAAAAAGGAATCTCCGATAAATACAAAAAAAATACGGACGATACTAGGAGCAACGCTAGTTATGCTAGCTGTATTTTTATTTGTTTCCTATGTCTCCTACTTTTTTACATGGAAAGTCGATCAAGATGCCATCTTAAATACTTCTTTCATTGATTATATTTTTAATTCAGCTATTCCAGCACCTGAAAATTGGTTGGGAAAGTTTGGTGCTTGGATGTCCCATTTGCTAATATTTAATAGTTTTGGCGTCACTTCAATCGGAATATGTTTGTTTTTGTTTCTTCTAGGAATAAAAATTCTCTTGAGCGTTGAATTATTGCCTTTCAAAAGAACGTGCTCAATAACGGCATCTTTCATGATTTGGGGGTCATTATTCCTAGGTTATTTCTCTAATTATGTGAATTATCTTGGTGGTACTTTTGGTTTCTACGTGAATGAATGGCTAATTACTACCATAGGGAATATTGGAGCAATTGCTCTCCTATTGGTGCTGTTTTATATCATTATTACCTTACTATTTAATCCGAATTACGCCCAGCTATTTTCATTTTTAGCATCAAAGAAACAAATGGCAGTAGCCAATCATCAGGATAATAGTGAAGAAGAAGAGGAGGATAGTTACCGACCTGCATATGAAGACATGCACGTTATTAATACCATAAAGGATGAAGAAATAGAAAAAGAAAATATCTCCGAAACAATCCACTTCGGAGAAAATGATGAAAATGAGCTAACGGATGAACAAGATGACAATGAATCTGAATTAATTGACACCCTTCATGATGATGACGATGATTTCGAAATAGAAATTCCAGAAAAAGAAGCCATGGTTGATATTCCGCAATCAGAAACAATTAAAAAAGAAGATGAGGAAGGATCGCTTGCCGATAAATTAATTGCCGAATTTGGGGTATATGACCCGACCAAAGATCTCGATGGCTTCTTGCTTCCACCTATTGACTTACTGAAAGAGTACGGTGGCAATGGGACAACGGTAAGTAAAGAAGAATTGGAAGGGAATAAGGATAAAATTGTCCAAACCCTTTCGCATTATAAAATTGATATTGCCAAAATAAAAGCAACTGTTGGTCCTACGGTAACTTTATATGAAATCGTTCCCGCTCCAGGAGTTCGTATATCAAAAATTAAAAATCTGGAGGATGATATCGCACTCAGTTTAAGTGCACTTGGAATTCGAATCATTGCACCAATTCCCGGAAAAGGAACAATCGGTATTGAAGTCCCTAACTTAAATCCCGAAATGGTAAGCATGAGGTCACTGATTGCCTCTGAAAAGTTTCAAAATTTTGATGGCGAATTACCTATCGTTTTGGGAAAAACGATTACCAATGAAACCTTTGTGTTTGATTTGACAAAAATGCCCCATTTATTGGTTGCAGGATCAACTGGTCAAGGGAAATCGGTAGGATTAAATGCCATCTTAGTCTCCTTGTTATTTAGAAAACATCCTGCTCAAGTTAAATTCGTGCTGGTCGATCCGAAAAAGGTGGAATTAACACTTTACAATAAAATAGAACGACATTATCTAGCCAAACTGCCTGGAAATGAAGATGCCATCATTACAGACACCTCCAAAGTTGTACATACCCTAAACTCGCTATGTATTGAAATGGATGATCGATACGAACTCCTTAAAACAGCGGAGGTTCGTACAATTAAAGAATACAATGCGAAATTTATTGGCCGACGTTTAAATCCAGAAAAAGGACATCGTTACCTTCCATATATTGTGGTGGTAATTGATGAATTTGCTGACTTAATCATGACAGCAGGTAAAGAAGTCGAACACCCAATTGCAAGAATTGCTCAATTAGCAAGGGCTATTGGAATTCACTTAATTGTCGCAACACAAAGACCTTCGGTAAACGTAATTACGGGTATGATTAAGGCTAACTTCCCAGCGAGAATAGCGTTTAGAGTACTTTCAAAAATAGATTCAAGAACGATCTTAGATTCATCCGGAGCCGATCAACTCATAGGAAGAGGAGATATGCTCATTATGAACGGATCAGACATGATTAGATTACAATGTGGCTTTGTTGATACACCGGAAGTAGAAAGTATTTGTAATTTCATCGGTGGACAACGCGCCTACCCTGAAGCGTTAATTTTACCTGAATATATTCCTGATGGTGCTGAAGGAAGCTCAGACTTAGACATGAATGAAATTGATGCTATGTTTGTAGAATCAGCGAGGATTGTAGTTATTAACCAACAAGGGTCCGCTAGCTTACTTCAACGAAAATTAAAATTAGGTTATAATCGTGCTGGGAGAATCGTTGATCAATTAGAAGGAATGGGAATAATTGGCCCATTTCAAGGAAGCAAAGCACGGGAAGTGCTTTACAGCGACATTGAAGCGCTCGATGATTTATTGAGAACTAGGGGCTTGATTTAAAAATTTATTAGGAACGCCTTCCTTTTATCCTATCTCAAAATTTAGTAGATTTGAAGCTTAATTCATCTTATGAAATCACGCTTCACCTTTCTTTTTTCATTGCTTTTATTAACGGCTAATTCACAAACATCTTTCTCGCCTGAAAATGTGCTAGGATATAAAATTGGAGCCCAATTTACGCGTCATGAAAAAGTAGTTAACTATTTTGATAAACTCCAAAGTGCTTTTCCTAAACAAGTGCGAATTAATCCATACGGTCAAACCAATGAAAAAAGAGATCTATTCTTCGCAATCATTGCATCAGAAGAGAATTTTAAGCGAATCGAAGAGATTCGATTGAATCACCTGAAGAATTCGACTGAAGAAAATGTTGCCATTGTATGGCTTAGTTATAACGTCCATGGAAATGAAAGCTCAGGAACAGAAGCGGCTATGCAAACAGCGTATGAACTTTTGACGCAACAAAAAGAGCTGCTGAAAAACACCATCGTTATCATTGATCCTTGTTTAAACCCAGATGGAAGAGAACGCTATGTCAATTTTTACAATCAATATGGCTCAACTCCTGTCAATTCTAATCGCATAAGTGCTGACCATAATGAACCATGGCCCGGTGGGAGAGCAAATCATTATTTATTTGATTTAAATAGAGATTGGGCTTGGCTAACACAAATTGAATCTAAACAGCGTATTAAAGCCTATAACCTTTGGCTGCCGCACGTACACGTAGACTTTCACGAACAAGCGATTAACGAGCCGTATTATTTTCCACCAGCAGCCGAACCCTACCACGAAGTGATAACAAAATGGCAAAGAGAATTTCAAAAAGAAATTGGAAAAAATCACGCAAAGTATTTTGATAAAGCGGGATGGTTGTATTTTTCAAAAGAAATCTTTGACCTCCTCTACCCTAGTTATGGCGACACCTACCCTACTTATAACGGAGCGATCGGAATGACATATGAACAAGGAGGTAGCGGCAGAGCCGGGCTTTCGGTATTGACAAACACAGGAGATACATTAACACTATATGACCGTGTGGAACACCATGTTACCACCGGAATTTCTACCGTTGAAGTGAGTTCGGATAAATACAGAAAACTAATAGAAGAATACCAGCAATTTGCCACAAAGAAAAAATTCACCTACCAAAGCTACCTGCTTGATGGAAATGCGCCGAATTTAGGAGATTTATTGAAATTAATGGATCAGCACGAAATTAGCTACTCGCATGCTATACCAAATATTTCGATTAAAGGATTTGATTATTTCACATCGAAAGAAGGCAACTACAAAACAAAAGAAGGAGATGTGATCATTTCTACCAATCAAATAAAAGGGACCTTCATCAATGTCTTATTTGAACCCAAAACGGAATTATCCGATTCCTTAACCTACGATTTAACAGCTTGGTCTTTACCTTATGCATACGGAATTTCAACCGTCGCTTCAAGTACTTTACTCGAAGGAAAAACGTATGCGAATAAAGCAAAAGAAAATCAACTAAACGAAACGAATTATGCCTATTTATGTCAATGGAATAATTTGAATTCCGCCAAGTTTTTGACCCGATTATTGAATAATAACATTCTCGTATCTTTTAGCGAATCAAGTTTTGAAATTAATAAAAGATCTTACGAAAAAGGAACCTTAATCATTACAAGAGGCCAAAACAAACAACCTGACTTTGATAAACTAATTGTGAAATATGCAAACGAATCAGGTGTGGAATTACACTCCATTTCTTCCGGTATGGTCGATAAGGGGAAAGATCTTGGTTCTTCTTTAGTAAAAAATATTCCAAGGCAGAGAATTGGCGTATTAATAGGAGCAGAAACATCTTCACTTTCTGCTGGAGAAATATGGCACTTCTTCGAACAAGAAATTAAGCTTGGAGTATCCTTAATTATGGAGGAAGATCTTTCAAGTGCACTAGACGAGATCGATGTATTATTCATTCCTGAAGGAGATTACACACCTGATTTTTCAGTTAATAATTGGGTAGATGAAGGAGGGAAATTAATTGTAATGGGAAATGCGGCCGCGTCATTTGTTAATCATGAAATTTATGGTCTTGATCTAAAGAAAGAGGAACTAGATACATTAAATAAAACAATTTCATACGAAAATACAGAGCGAAACGAAATTAGCAATACCATTGCTGGCGCAATTTATGCCTGTGAACTAGACAATTCTAATCCGCTTTGCTTTGGATATACTCAACCGTATTTTACGCTACGATTGACCCCTGAATTGTATACCTTGAAAGACGGTACACATCCATTTACGATAAAAACGAATGATGCATTGATTGCTGGTTTCTCAGGTGCTTATGTGAAAAACAAACAGGCTTCAGCTATAATTACCGGTATTGAATCCAAAGGTAAAGGATGCGTGATCTACTTATTAGACAACCCCCTGTTTAGAGGGTTTTGGCAAAATGGAAAATTGCAAATCATGAATGCTATTTACTTTGTAAATCAACAGTAAAACTTAAACAAACAAGCCTCTCTTTTTGACCCTGTTTTTGTCTAAAAATTGTATCTTTGTTTTCGATTTTTAAGCAATACTTAACCATTGAATTTTACTATGCAGAAAAAAACTTCGTTCGCAATTGCTTTTTCTTTGATAGTTCTGCTAATGAGCTGCCAAGAAAATAAAGAAAATGATACTCATGCCAACCTTGCAAATGCAAAGGATAGCTTGTCGTATATACTTGGCGCAATAAATGCAAAAACAATCGTTGGTAGCGGTGCCAAAGCATTTGAAAATTTAGACAAAAAACAAATTATTAAAGGTTTTAATTCGAATTTAAGTACCTATTCTGCCGATGAATGTTTAGCAACCTTAAAAAAGCTTTTTGGTGAGAATTTTCAAGACTTCAATAAAAAATATGTTACAGAAGGATCGCTTTGCATGGGAAAAATGACGGGGTATGCTTTCTACTATGATGTTTTTAAGTTAGGAGGGATTGATTTAATCAACCTTAATAAAGTTAAAGAAGGATTTGCAGACGGCTTATACAAAAAAGATGCTTTTCTAAGCGAACAATTGAAAGGGCGTATCATGCAAGATTTCATGGTGGGATTAAATGAGAAAAATGGTGCTAAAATGATGGCCAAAGCCAAACTAATTAAAGGAGCTCAATTTTTTGATAACGGTGTCATTATTGAAACAATTAAAGAAGGAAATGGCCCTAATCCTGGTCTAACTGATGATGTAAAAGTTCATTACATATTAACATCTGCACTAGGAGACACCATTCAAAATTCATACAAGATGCCGAACAAAGAAAATAAAATAGAAGCGGTAGCTTTAAAATTAAATGGTGGTGTAATTCCCGGTTGGTCATATGCCATACCAAAAATGAAAGTGGGAGGAACGTATCGTTTATATGTGCCTTGGGAACTTGCCTACGGAGAACAACAAGGTCGAGAGTCCCTATGTTTTGTGGTAGAACTAATTGCTAGAGGAAAATCAGGTAGCTTTACAGATGTTAAAGAAAATAAACCAGGAGAAAAAAAATAAACTGAAAAATGAAGAATAGAATAATAGGTAGTTTAGTACTCTTAACGGTTTTAGTTAGCAGTTGCAGTGAAAAGATTGACCTCGTAGGTGACTTTCAGGAAACAGCAGTTGTTTATGGGTTATTGGATCAAGCAGATACCCTGCATTACGTTAAAATTACGCGTGCATTTATTGGACCTGGAGATGCGATGCAAATTGCACAAATACCAGATTCAAGCTATTTTGATCAAGTAGATGCAACAATAACAGAGGAATTGAATGGTAGCGTAACAAGAACTTGGCAGTTAAAAGATACCTTGATTCAAGATAAAAATACCAATGGTGTTTTTTATGGCCCGGTTCAAAAAGTATACTACTTTAAAACATTAGCAACAGGACTAAATGAAGTACAAGTAATTTCTCCAAATCCAAGTGAAACATCCTTACATAAAGATGCCATCTATAAAATAAAAGTAATTCTCAATAACGGAGAGTTTGAAGTTAATGGAGAAACTCAATTGGCAAGTGGCTTAACAACCACCGCATCTTCTCAGAATTTTACTTTTAAATTTTCAGATAATCCCGGTGAATATGTCTCCACATCTGTCGCAGCTTCTAGTACTGGTAATTGCTTTGTGGTGAATACTCAATTAGATATTGAATACAATGAGTACATCGGGAACAATAAAACTTTAAAGTCATTCAAGTGGGTCCTTGGTGAAATGGATGTGCAACCTAATTCAAGTAAGACCTATGTTGCGCTTGGAGAAACGTTCTATAACCTAATGAAAACGAATGTAGTTGTTGATCCCCAAATAACAAGAAGGACTTTCAACGGAATTCGCATTACTTTGGTGGGAGGAGCGGAAGAACTCTATAATTACATGGTCGTTAATAAACCAAGTAGCACCCTTGCCCAAACTAAACCTACGTATACAAATCTATCGGTTACTAACGGTAAAAGAGTAATTGGTATATTCTCTTCCCGACAAACAATAACTAGCTATAAACCATTCTTTGTAGGTGCTGGCCAAGCTTATTTGCGTGCTATTGACAAAAAAAGCACCAAAGAGCTGTGTACTGGACCAATAACTGGATTACTATTGTTTTGCTCTGATCACCCGGGCGACAATGTGTTAAATCTAGAAGAGCCATACGCTTGTCCGTAAACCTGGACAGCTTTAATTGGATTTTTAGGTAATATCATCATCATGACACAACGTACCACTTATTTTGTTGACGTAGTGCTTCCCGTGCCAATAGCGCAGGCATTTACTTACCGCGTTCCAATTGAATTAAATGAACAAATTTGTTTTGGTATTCGAGTAATCGTTCCCTTTGGAAAAAATAAAAGATTAACAGGAATCATAACTAAAATACATGAAATTGCACCTGTTAATTACCAAGCAAAATACGTGGAGATACTCCTCGATGAAACACCTATTATCACCGAAAAGCAATTCACTTTATGGAGTTGGATTTCACAATACTATCTCGCACCCATTGGAGATGTAATGAATGCCGCACTGCCTTCTAATTTCAAATTAGCAAGTGAAACGAAAGTGGTTATCCACCCGGACTATGATCCAAACCTCGATGGCTTATCCGAAAAAGAAGTATTACTGGTTAACATCGTCGAAGAAAGAGAATCAATTGATTTAAAAGAATTAGCTGACATCGTAGAGATTAAATATATTCAGCCTATCATTAAACGCCTAATTGAAAGAAGAATTATTGCCACGCAAGAAGAAATTAATCAGCGCTATACACCGAAAACAATTTCATGCGTACAATTGGAGGAACGTTTTTCTAACAATGTTGAATTGGATGCCTTATTTCAAAATTTAGAGAATAAAGCAGGTGGTAAAAAACAATTGAATGCACTATTAGAATTAATCAAATGCGCAATGGAACTTGGTGGAATAAGCAAAGCCGTTCCAAAAGGCCAATTACTTAAAAAGGAAGTATCAGCTTCTGCGTTGAGTACACTAGAAAAAAACGGCATTTTAATAAGTAGTAAAGTTCAAATAGATCGCCTTATTCCAAATGAGAAAGATCAATTCGGATTTAAGGAATTATCGGAACCACAAGCAATCGCATTAAAGGAAATTGAAGAATCCTTCGAACAAAAAGCAGTAACGCTTTTACATGGCATAACAGGATCAGGAAAAACCGAAATCTACGTTCAGCTCATCCAATCCTACCTAGATATGGGCAAACAAGTACTCTATTTATTACCCGAGATTGCTTTAACAACCCAATTAATCCAACGCTTATCCATCTATTTCGGCAAGCAAATTGGTGTTTATCATTCAAAATTCAATCAAAATGAACGGGTAGAAATATGGAATAAAGTATTGTCAAATAATAACGAAGAATTTCGACTGATAATCGGAGCGAGATCTGCCGTCTTTTTGCCTTATCAAAACTTAGGATTAATCATCGTAGATGAAGAACATGAAACATCGTTCAAACAACATGATCCTTCACCTCGATATAACGCAAGAGATACAGCACTAATCCTTGCGCATAGTCACAAAGCGAAAACGTTACTAGGTTCTGCTACACCCAGTTTTGAATCGTATTTCAATGCCAAAAAAGGAAAATATGCCTTAGTAGAACTAATGGAACGCTATAAAGGTGTTGAACTTCCTGAAGTGTTTTGTGCCGATTTGAAAAGCGAACGGAAATTAAAAACGATGCACTCGAATTTTTCCTCTATGCTACTGGAGGAAATAGAAAATACACTTAAAAAAAATGAACAGGTAATTCTTTTTCAAAATCGCAGAGGCTACACCCCACGTTGGTCTTGCGAGGTTTGTACTTGGTCGCCAAAATGTACCAATTGCGATGTTACCTTAACCTACCACAAATTTGGAAATAACCTAAAATGCCATTATTGCAGTTATGTTACTGCACCAATGGGATCATGCCATGCCTGTGGGAGTAATCGCTTAAAAATGGTAGGATTTGGAACTGAAAAAATTGAAGATGACTTAGCCATTCACTTTCCAACTGCTCGCATAAAAAGAATGGATTTAGATACGACACGCTCCAAAAATGCGTATTCTGAAATTATTAGCGACTTTGAAAACAGAAAGATAGACGTGCTGATTGGGACGCAAATGTTATCAAAAGGATTAGATTTTGACAATGTAACATTAGTCGGAATAATGGATGCTGATATGCTCTTAAATCGTCCGGACTTCAGAGCATTTGAGAGATCTTTTCAATTAATGACGCAAGTAGCAGGAAGAGCAGGACGAAAAGAAAAAAAAGGGAAAGTTATTATTCAAACAGGACAAATAGATCATTGGGTAATAAAAAAGGTGATCAAGCATGATTTTATCGAATTCTATAACAACGAAATAATTGAACGGGAAAACTTTTATTACCCTCCTTTTTATAAAATGATTGTTCTTACCGTAAAGCATAAAGAAGAACAGGTATTAATTGAGGCAGCAAATGAACTAGCCAATGCGTTGAAAAATGTTTTTAAAGAAAGGGTTTTGGGCCCCGAATTCCCGATAATTAAAAAGATTCAAAATTTATTTTTAAAAGAAATAAAAATAAAGTACGAGAAAAGCCTATCAGATATAAAAATAAAAGAGCGCATACAAGCGCTCTTAAATGAATTTTATGCCAAACCACAAAACAAAAGCGTTCGTGTGGTCATAGATGTAGATCCGAATTAACCTAAATACTCCTGAAGAACTCTGTTCTTGGAAGTATGCTTCAATCGACGAATTGCTTTTTCTTTAATTTGACGGACCCGTTCTCTCGTTAATTCAAAACGATCTCCAATTTCTTCCAGCGACAATGGCGCTTTACCCTCAAGACCAAAGAACATCGAAATAACCTCACTCTCACGTGCCGTTAAAGTAGTTAATGAACGTCTGATATCGCTTCTTAAAGACTCTAATACTAAATTGCTTTCTGGACTCGGTAAAGAATCGCCCATCAAAACATCATACATTGTTGAAGATGATTCATCACTTTCGACCAATGGAGCATCCATAGAAATATGTCTACCGTTTTGAGCTAATGATTGTTTTATTTCTTCTGTACTGCAACTTAAGAATTCTGCTAATTCTTCCGCTGAAGGCGGACGTTCAAATTTTTGCTCTAATTCAGAAAATGCACGATTTATTTTATTGATGTTACCTATCTTATTCAAAGGCAAGCGTACAATCCTTGCTTGTTCAGCTAAGGCCTGTAAAATTGACTGTCGAATCCACCAAACAGCGTATGAGATAAATTTAAATCCACGTGTTTCGTCAAATCGTTCTGCTGCTTTAATTAATCCTAAATTTCCTTCATTGATTAAATCAGGTAAGGCTAATCCTTGATTTTGATATTGTTTAGATACGGAGACTACAAACCTTAAATTAGCTTTTGTTAATCTCTCTAATGCTAATCTATCTCCAGCCCGTATTTTTCGAGCTAATTCTACTTCTTCATCCGCTGTAATTAAATCGACACGGCCTATCTCTTGTAAATACTTGTCTAGAGAAGCTGTTTCTCTATTCGTAACCTGTTTCGCGATTTTTAGTTGCCTCATAATTTGATATATTATTTTAAAGTGAATACCTTAACGAAAGAAATTCAATAAGGTTAGAATAATAATGAAAAAACCTAAAAAAGATTACACTAAAATGAAAATTAGTCCTAATAATAAGATAATTAGGCTCTATCTGATGAATATCAATTAATATCCTAGCTTCGAACGAACACGCGATAATACTTCAGTGGCGGTCAAACGTGCCCTTTCTGCCCCTTTAGACAATATAAGATTTAGTTCTTCTTCATGCGTCATATAATACGAATACTTTTCACGCTCTGATTGGAACCGTGTCAGAATCGTTTCAAATAATGCTTGTTTGGCGTGCCCATAACCATAGCCGCCAGCCAAATAATTTGATCGCATAGTGGCTACTTCATCCGTGGAGGCTACCAAGGTATATAAAGAAAAAATAGTACAGGTTGACGGGTCTTTTGGCGATTCAAGCGGCGTACTATCTGAAGAGATGGACATAATCTGTTTACGCAATTCTTTTTCAGAAGCGAATATATCAATATAATTATTTCGAGACTTACTCATTTTTTGTCCATCCGTTCCAGGAATGAGCATGGTATCCTCACTAACTCGTTCAGAAGGAATAATAAATGTTTCTCCCATCTTTAAATTAAAACGCATGGCAACATCTCTTGTCATCTCTAAATGCTGCAACTGGTCTTTTCCTACAGGAACTATGTTTGCATCATACAACAATATATCTGCTGCCATCAACATAGGATAGGTAAACAAACCTCCATTTACATCTTCTAAACGATCTGATTTATCCTTAAAACTATGAGCCAATGTAAGCCGTTGATAAGGAAAAAATGCTAACAAATACCACATTAATTCTGCTACTTCAGGAACATCACTTTGGCGATAAAAAGTAGCTTTAGTTGGATCTAGTCCACATGCTAACCAAGTTGCTGCGGTAGACATTGTATTTGTTTTTAATTCTTCTTCATTTTTTATTTGTGTAAGGGAATGAAGATTGGCTATAAAAAAAAAGGCGTCGTTATTTGGTTCATTGGATAAGGCGATCGCAGGCAATATAGCTCCGAGTATGTTCCCTAAATGGGGCGTTCCTGTACTTTGTATTCCAGTTAATATTCTTGACATCTTCGGCTATTTTTAACAAAAATAATTAAAAGCAATTAAAGGGAGCAGGTTAATTTATCTTGTTATTTGACTAAATTTGAAAATGAAATATTTAAAAGGATCTTTATCTATCTTATGGAAAGTATATATTGCAATAATATTCAGCTTTTTTGCTATCCTTTTTTATCCTTTTTTGTTCGTATTGTTATTAAATACGAAATGGAAAAAAACTAGTTTTAAGTTTTTTATTTTATGGAGTTGGTGCATAAGAATATGTTGTTTCTATCCTGTAAAAAAGATTATTCATTCCCCTATTCCAATTGGGCCCTATGTTATCATATCTAATCATGTTTCCTATTTGGATATATTTCTTATGTATTCCATACTTCCAAAATCACCCTTCGTGTTTTTGGGAAAAAGTGAAATTCTTTCGTATCCGATTTTAAGAACCTACTTTAAAAATCTAAATATTCCCGTATATAGAAACGATAAAAAGAAAGCAGGGAGAGCGTATTCGGAAGCATTGAAGTCCGTTAATAATGGCTGGTCCTTGGTGATTTTTCCAGAAGGAACAATTCCGGATGATGATGCACCCAAGATGTTACCGTTTAAACAAGGTGCTTTTAAACTAGCAAAAGCGATGAACATTTCCATTTTACCCATAACCTTTGAAAATAATCATAAATTATTTTCGGACCCAACCAATATTTGGGGGCCTGCAAGACCGGGTATTTCTATCGTACATATTCATGAAGTTATCACCGTAGAGGCCATTCAAAAAATGGACTTGAGTGAACTAAGTGACCACTGTTTTGAAATTATTTCAAAACCTATCATGGAAAAGCATCCAGAACTTTACTAATTTTGTACTATGAAAATCAACGACGAATTAATTGACCATCTTTCCTTTCTCGCAAAGCTCAAATTCGAAGGATCTGAAAAAGAAGCTATCAAAGCGGATATGATAAAAATAACAGGTTTTATGCATAAATTGAGTGAAGTAGAAACAGATAATGTGGAGCCATTAATTTTTATGACGGAAGAATTTGGGAGTTTACGTGATGACGTGGCTCAAAATACGATTTCACAGACTCAAGCATTAAAAAATGCGCCAAAGAAAGACAGTGATTATTTCAGAATTCCAAAAGTTCTGGATAAGTAACTTATCGAACATAATCTTGTTTTTGAACAAGCATGTATTGATCATTGTCCAATTTTATGTAGCCGTATTCATAGCAAAAATAATAATTATACCCTTTTTGGGTTTTATACAAATTAGTGAAGTAGTGAAAATTAAAACCTTCTTCCGCTAAACTCATACCATCCAATGTCTTTTTTCCATTTGGATTTAACTTGTATAAAATCCTACGGTTTTTGCGCAGAATTCTATTTACGCGTCTAACGATCGAGTTAGCATCTTCATTTAAGCGATTATTAAACGAATTTCTGCAATAATCACCGCAGAACTTTTGGTCTCTCCGACCAGAAAGTTTAGTGTCACATTCTAAACAATTTCGAATTTCCATATGAATTTTGTGAGGCGTTATTTTTTTACGTGAGTCAAGCTCAAGTAAAGCCGTTACAAAACGTAAAAAATCTCTTGAAATTCTATAGTCAAGAAAAATAGTTGAAACAATGCAGAAATGAAAGGGGGCAAGCTTATTTAAGCGTTATTTTCATCCCATCTTCAACTATAATTGAAGCAGGAAATACAGTTGAGGCTTCTAATAAATGATCATCACAATTGGGGTATCTAGTCGAGAAATGACCAAGGTATAATTTTTCAACCCCAACTTTAGCTGCTACTTTAGCTGCTTGTTCGGCAGTAGAATGATACGTTTTTTTCGCCCGAGCTTTGTCTTTATTAGTAAAAGTTGCCTCATGATACAATACGGAAGCGCCTTCTATGAATGAATAAATTTCATCAAAAGGTGCCGTGTCGGAACAATAAGCATATTTAACCGAAGGAGGTACTTCCGTAGTAAAATCAGTATACTTTAATGTAGTACCATCTAATAATTCGACATTATTTCCTAGTTTCAGCAAGCGAAAATATTCCTTTTTTATTCCAGCATTCTTTAAAGCAATAACATTCAATTTTAACTCCCTATTTGTTTCCTCAATCAAAAAACCAAATGTTTGAATTCGATGCTTCAGGGGAAAAGCGGATACTCTAATTAATTTATCTTCAAAAATTATTTCTTTTTGATCTGAAACCAATGGGACAAATTTCAAATTGAAACTCAAAGGAGAATTCCCTGCAGCGAATTGTAAATTCAAGATTTCCTCTAAAGGTGCTGGTCCATAGATAGTAAGTCCAATGTTTCTACCTAATAAATTCATGGTGCTAAGCAATCCAATCAAGCCAAAATAATGATCGCCATGCAAATGTGAGATAAAGATATGAGCGATTTTTTGAAAATGAACCCCAAATTTTCGCATTTGTGATTGAGTTCCCTCGCCACAATCAATTAATAAGTGTCGATTATTACATACAATGTATTGCGCACTTAGTGCCCGCTTTGAAGTTGGTAATGTGGCCCCACTTCCTAAAAAAACAACTTGAAATGGATTACTCAAGATGGGATAATGCTTCTTCTTTTGTTGAACAAATAATTAATACTTTATCCAATTGGGCAATTTCAATCATTTTTAATACGGATGCTTGCAATCCGAATAAAACAAACCCACCATTGGTATCTTTACAAAGTCTATTCGCAATTAGAATAGCACTTAAACCAGATGAATCACAATATTTGGTTTTTTCAAGATTTAACACAATTTTGTTATGTCCAGATTTATTTACAATCGTAAAGACAGTTTTAAGCTCTGGAGCGTTAGTAGAATCAAGTTTCTCAACATTTGAAACGATCACAACAGATTTACCATGGTATTCACTTGGAAAATTCATATAACTTGTTTCTCCAAATGTAAAAAAAATCAGCGTTCAATTTTCGATGCAAGCAAATAAATTATCGCCATTCGGATAGCGACACCATTTTCAACTTGGTTCAAAATTATACTTTGGTCAGAATCTGCCACCTCACTAGTAATCTCAACCCCTCTGTTTATTGGTCCTGGATGCATAATTAAGATGCGTTTATCTAAAGAATCAAGTAATTGCTTATTCAATCCGAATAACATCGAATATTCGCGCAATGAAGGGAAATATTTAATTTCTTGTCGTTCTAATTGAATACGAAGCATATTGGCAACATCACACCAGTTCAATGCCTCTTTAAGATTATGAGAGATACGAATTCCGAGATCGCCAATATACTTTGGAATTAAAGTAGTTGGTCCACAAACCATTACCTCAGCGCCTAATTTTTGCAAACAATAGATGTTAGACAAAGCAACACGGGAGTGTAGAATATCTCCAACTATAACCACTTTTTTACCTGCTACATCTCCCAAAGACTCTCGGATTGAATAAGCATCTAATAAAGCTTGGGTGGGGTGCTCATGGGTTCCATCCCCTGCATTTATAACTTTTGCAGAAATACGTTGAGAAAGAAAATGTGCTGCACCTGGATTTGGATGACGCATTACGACCATATCAACTTTCATTGATAAAATATTATTGACCGTATCAATTAATGTTTCCCCTTTCTTAACAGAACTACTTGAAGCACTGAAATTGATAACATCAGCCGATAATCGTTTCTCAGCTAGTTCGAAAGATAACCTCGTTCTAGTAGAATTTTCAAAAAATAAATTGGCAATAGTAATATCACGAAGAGAAGGCACTTTTTTAATTGGTCGATTGATCACCTCTTTAAAACTATCTGCCATTTTAAAGATTAACTGAATATCCTCGTGAGTTAAATCACGAATACCCGTTAAATGATCGACACTTAAATTATTCATTTCCTTCTTTTGTATATAATAACACCTGATCAATCCCCTCTAGATCTTTCCAATCAACAGAAACACGTTCCATTTTCAACGTATCCACTGTCTTTCCATAATAATCTGCTTGAATTGGTAAATCACGACTAAATCGGCGATCAATAAGCACCAAAAGCTCGACTTTTGAAGGTCGACCAAAAGTTAATAATGCATCCAATCCAGCGCGTATGGTTCTTCCTGTATATAAAACATCATCAACTAACACTACTTTTTTATTCTCAATACTAAAGTCAAGGTTGGTGACACTGGGAATACGTTGCTTTTCTGTTCGTCTAAAATCATCGCGAAAAAAGGTAATATCTAAATTACCACATAGAATAGTATGTCCTAAGATGGACTCTAATTCGGACTTCAATCTAGCAACCACTTGAATTCCTCGAGGTTGTAGACCAATAATTACGGAGTTTGAAAAGTCGTCATGAGATTCTATTAATTCATGACAAAGGCGTTTGATGGTTAATTCGATTTGTTGTGCATTTAAAATGACCTGCTTCTCCATCGTCACAAAGATATGTTTAAATTTAAGAACGACAAAATAAGTAATACCAAACACAACTATAATTTAGTTCAATAGCGATTGGTGTAATGCCAATATAATTTGTAAGTAGTTCAATGATAATTGGGCTATATTGAAAACCTTATCGGTATTATGCGATGATTTACTTTACCTTCAACGAAGATAAAACAGAGCAAAGGGCTGATATTTCGTCCAATGTGTTAAAGGAATGAAGACAAATTCGTAATCCTTGTTGCTTAAGAGGAACTGTGGGATAAAGAATGGGCTTGATGAAAATATTAACCGCCATTAACTGTTCTAATAAGAGATCAATAGCATCTAAACTATCAATTTGCAACATTTTAATCGGGGAACGCACATCAGAATTAACTAATCCATTAGGGATTTTAGTGTTAAACCAATCGATTTTTTCTTGCAATAGTTTTTGCCTACTTGACAAATCATTAGTTACAATCATACTAACAATCGTGTCAAAATCTTTTGGCGGAAGAGCAGTTGTATATATAAAAGGCCTAGAAAAATTGATTAGGTACTCCATTAATTCTTTTGACCCTAGTACCGCAGCACCATGAAATCCAAAAGCCTTACCAAAAGTAATAATACGAGCGAATACAGCATCTACTAATCCTAATTCAGCAACCAAACCAGTACCATTATCACCAAAAACACCAACCGAATGCGCCTCATCTACGATTAACTTATACGACAAACTTTGGCTAAGACTTACTAGATTTTTCAGTGGACTTATATCGCCGGTCATAGAATACAAGCTTTCTACCGCAACATAAATACTAGCGCTTGAATGAAGCTTAACGCTAATACGCTTAATTTTATGCTCGAGATCCTCCAAATCATTATGTTTAAAAGAAAATGCATCCGCGAATGATAAGCGAAAACCATCTTTCACACTAACATGAATGCATTCGTCATAAAATATGACATCACCACGTAAAGGTACACAGCTAAAAAATCCAATATTTGCATTATATCCAGAATTGAATACCAATGCTGCTTCAACATTAAAATGAGACGCTATAAAGTGTTCACAAATAAGGGCGTTACTAGAATTACCAGACAATAATCGAGAACCCGTACTACCTTGATTTGAAAAAGAAGAATTCAAAACCGCCTCTTTTGATACACCAAGATAATCATTGGATAAAAAATCAATAGTCCCTTCATGAAAAGTAAGCTGACGAAAATTACCTTCCATTTTTCGCTTAGCAAGAAGCATCAAATGCTTTTTATCCATTTATTGGATTGACGAGATATTGATTTTAGAAGATGCCAATTGCGATGATTCCTTAGCAGTTAAACCTAAAATTTCAAACATTTTAGCATCCTCATCAAATTCAGGATTTGGCGTTGTTAGAAGTTTTTCACCCGCAAATATGGAGCCTGCACCCGCAAGAAAACAGAGGGCTTGAGCTTCCATTGACATTTTATTTCTTCCTGCGGATAATCGAATAACCGATTTAGGAAAAGCAATTCTTGAAGTGGCCACCATTCGAATCATCTCCCATTGTTCGATCGGTTTTTGATCTTCTAATGGTGTTCCTTCCACAGCAACCAACGCATTAATTGGAATAGATTCTGGGGGAGTTTCCATGGCCATGTAGGACAATAATAGACCTATTCGATCTTCCACTGCTTCTCCCATACCAATAATACCTCCAGAACACACCGATAAGCCTACTTTTCTAGCGTTATCGATCGTTTTTAATCGATCATCGTATTGACGAGTAGAAATAATATCCTTATAAAATTCACGGGAAGAGTCTAAATTATGATTATAGGCAAATAGACCAGCATTTTTTAATCGTAACGCTTGATTTTCTGAAAGCATCCCCAATGTACAACAAACCTCCATACCCATTTCACTAACCGACTCAACCATTTCTATTACCTTATCAAAATCACGGTTATCGCGTACTTCACGCCATGCCGCACCCATACACAAACGCGATGAGCCATTGCTTTGAGCTTGCTTAGCTTGTTCAACAACTGATTCAACCGACATTAATTTGTGAGCGTCTAATCCCGTATGGTAACGAGCAGCTTGAGGGCAATAACCACAATCTTCTGGACAACCACCTGTTTTAATACTGATTAAAGTAGAAAGCTGAACTTCTTGCGGATTATGAAATTCTCGGTGAATTTGAGCTGCCTCAAATACCAACTCAAGCAATGGTTTATTATATAAAGCCAGTAATTCTTTTTGATTCGAGTATTTTGTATTTACTTTCATTTATAAATTTTAATCTTTTAACAATAAACAAGCAGCATAAGCCTTAAGCGCACGGCCCTCTCCAAAAGAATCAACTTTTTCATGCGTTGAAGCTTTAATAGAAACAGCATCAATATCTACTTTTAATATACGAGCAATGATAACTTGCATTTCAGGAATATGCGGATTTAATTTAGGTGATTCAAGGATTACAGTGCAATCAATATTTATTACTTTGTAATTAATAGTAGTAATTAACTCAACTACTTGCTCAAGTAAAATTGTTGAATCTATTCCTTTATATTTAGGATCCTTATCGGAAAAATGATAGCCAATATCCCTCAAGTTAGCTGCGCCTAATAAAGCATCACAAATTGCATGAAGAAGAACATCGGCATCTGAATGACCAAGAGCACCTATTTCTGAGGGAATTTTGATTCCACCAATGATTAAAGGAAGACCTATTTTTAGTTGATGTACATCAACACCGTAACCAATGCGCAAATTCATTTTAACAAATTAATTGGCATCTGTTGCTACTGGTTTATCACCTAAATAAAGTCGAAGTGTAAATCTCAAGGTGTTCGCTAAAGGACTTTGTCTTCCGTTCAACGAAGCTAAATAAGAGAAATCTATTCCAAACATATTATATTTCAAACTTGCACCAATATTTAAAAACTGTCTATTTCCTTTGTTTTTACTTTCGTAAAAAACACCCCCTCGAACGGCAAAAGTATTATTATACCACCATTCCACTCCACCAGCTAAATTAATTTCAGCCATTTCCTCTTTAAATTTTGTGCCCTTTACCACCTCGTATGTACCGTCTGGGTTCTTAATGTAATCTCCATTTGCATCTGTTGCTATTACACCTGGGGCATCATAAAATGATTGCATGATTCCATTAATAATACCAACATCACTTGTTTTCCCTGACATTAAATCTCCTAAATTAGGCCCAACAGTTGAATTATAACTGGCTGGAGTAGGGACTAATAATTTCTGAAGATCTATCGAAAAAACAACTTGATTATAAGCATCAAATTTCGCTAAAAACGAATTTCCAATTTTTAAATTCATTGGAATAAAATCCCGTTGTGACAATTCAGAATAGGCTACTTTATTTCCGATATTATTAATTGTTGTTGCAAAAGTGTAGACTCCTTTCGTCTTGCCAAATTTAACCTTGTCATTATAATATGTAAATGATAAATCGGCTGCACCCACAACACCTGGCTTCGTATTCACACCACCAACCGTAAGTCCACCGGTTAGGTTGGAATAGGCAAACTTTCCGTTAATTCCAATACTCAGCTTATCTGCCAATTTAAAGGCATATGCGCCTGTCAACTCAAACTCGCTTGGTTTGTCATCACGTATCACATTACCAGAAGCGTCCGTAAAAGTAATTTCACCTAGACTAAAATAGCGTAAAGCACCACCTATTGCGTGTTGCTTGTTTATTTTATAATAGCCAGACAAATAGGACAAATGAATATCATTGGTTAATTGTCTCAGCCATGGCGTATAAGAAAGGCTAATTTCAGATTTTTTTTCAGAAAAACTTAAAATAGAGGTGTTCCAATAAACCGAACTTGAACTCGCACTTAAAGCAGTACCTGCATCCCCCATCCCACCAGCTCGTGAGTCAGGCGTGATCGCCATGAACGGAAGTGCTGTAGTAATTGTATTTAACTGTAAGTCATTTTGAGTGGCCCCCCCATTTGGTTGAGAAAAACCACTAAAAGATGCTAATAAAACCGCGATAAATAATTGATATTTCATTGAGTTAGTTAGAAAAATTGGGTAAATATACGCTCAAAGATACATTTTATTGTATAATTACTAAAAGATAACTAGTTTTTCTGTTTTTTGAGCGGTTTCTCCAGCATCAGTTTTTATGGAAAGTCTATAAATATATACACCTCTTGCCAATTTATCTCCAAAATCATCTTTTCCGTCCCAATTAAGTCCTTCGGTTCTAAATCCAACAGTTTGAACTTTCTCCAAAATCGTTTTTACGAGCCTGCCACTTATAGTGTAAACCTGAACTTGAACATCCATATTGTCACACGATTGATTGTGTTCAAACATAAATTTAGTATTACTAGTAAAAGGATTCGGGTAGTTGTAAAGGTGATTAATACTTGCATTTTCACTTGGGCGAACAAGGAAATTAATTTTTGTCAAGGAAGAATTATTATTAACGTCCCAAACTTTAAGAGAAACAGAATGTGCACCTTCCGGTAATTCCGGTAATTCGTAGCGGATAGTACCCGACTGATAGGTATCTAAATCCGACGAATAGTAATCATTTAAATTGATTGACTCTGCGGTATTTTCATCGATAATCGCTGTCAAATCATGCCCAATTCCATTACCAACCGTATTTATTCCGTTCTCATCGAAAATTTTCGCAAAAAGCACAGGAGTTGCATCCGTAATACCACCATCGATGAATTTATCATCATTGAGGAATAGATCAACCGAAGGTCCAACGGCATCTAACACGCCAATTGGATCAATTCCTCCAATACTAAAGGAAGTGTCAACCCCTGAAGCATCAATAGAATTATTAAATGCATAATAACTAATTTTTCCTAAACCATAGCTTAGAGCAATATCTTTAGGTACGATAAATGTAAACGCAAAGGTCCCGTTAGTAACGGTTGATTTCCCTTTATATACAACATTTCGTTGCAATTCATAATTAATTACAGGAGAAGTATCATCTTGCCCAAGGGTATTAAAGTTCTTCGTTTTATCAAAGATAGATGGAAGTACATAACCATTAAAATTACTTTGTACATTTCCATAAAAATCTTCGATGTGGCCTTTGATAGTTACCTTTCCTAAAGCCTTAATAGTGTCTATGATAGCGTAAGGCTGACCGTTTAAACTATCCGTTACTACTTTTAACCGTGGCAAGGCAATTTTAAGCGCCGGATCCCCAATCAATGTAAAACTTCGTTTATTGTCATTACTTCCGGATTGATTTTTAGTAAGTCGAACAATTTCACCAAAAGTCTTTGGTTGCATATTCGCATCTCGCTCAAAAACATTATTGTAGAATGCCGTACCTGTTGCTGTATTGACTCCAAAATAAACAGACCGAGTAGTTGTCATTAAGGCAATAGCTCCTCCAGTAGGATTTAAGGCGAGCCATTCTCCGGCAGAAATTCTATTGGGGTCATCAAATTTTGTAAATTCACAAGTAGCTGAAACAAAAAGATGTAGCGCATTAATATTTTGCCATGATTGAATTTGAGGAATAGTAACAACCCGCTCTTCAGCCAAGCCTACTTCACCGCCGTGCCCAACATAATTTACAACCAGCGCGCCCCTTTCTACGCGATCAGTAATTGCTGAATAAACTTCAGGATATCGTTGTCCTCCAGCAGATGTTTGTTGTGGATATGCATCAAGGTATAATTTATCACAATTCATTTCTCGATGATTGGATTTCACAATGTCATACTGTGGCTCTGTATCATTATTGATAAAATACCCCCCCTCTTCATCGTCAGAAATTTGAATATATTTCAGTCTCCAATCCCCAAAATTGCCATTGGTTAAGGAATCCAAACAACAATTATTGTTACTCGCATTTGAAAATAAATTCGAGCCATTTTTCATATAGTGTTCAATTTTATCCACTTGTTGTTTTGCCTCAGTAACATTACTTACCACCAACCTACCAACACCAACATCAAGTAAATCAGTTTGATTAATTGCCTCATTATCCCCTAACATTCCATAAAAATCATCCGTTACCAATGCTGATATGTGATTTTCACTATTATCAACTTGATAGGTTAAGATATAGTTATTGTTGTTTGGCACGCGGTCTTTGGGGTCATAGGTTCCATCGCCAAATAGTAAAAGATACTTAGGAGACAGACTACCTGAAACCAAATTAGCTCTGTCATAAAACATTTTAACAAACATGCGAATTCCGACTGCATCTTTTGCGCCGGAACTAAATTCATTATATACCTGCTCATCGGTGACCACATGAACAATCAAACCTTCCTCCCTATGAAGATTTGCTAGCCTATTCGCTTGTTCATAAAACAATGAATTAGTTATAATCAAATAATCTGCTTGCGCTAATCCATGAAGATTTTGGTAATTAACCGTTCCAATTTTATCTGGCTCATAAAACAAACTTCCATTTGAAGCAACAAACTCTTGATATTTCATGTTTTGTTTAAATGAGAATGTATTAGCGGCTCCAATCATGTTACCTACAATAAGTTGAGGAATTTGCTTGTTTGTTACATCCCAAATAAATCCTTGCGTTGGAAAATTAGAAATTTGATATTCCCCTAATAAAAGAGAATCTGAATTCACTAAATTTCTAAAGCCAAATTGCGAACCATAAAACACTAAATCTCGTTTCGCATTCACCAGAATTCTATCCAAATAAGTTAGTGTGATTGGGCTATTTCTAGTTATACTAACCTTAAAAGCCAATAAAGAACTTGGATTAGAGAAAATCATTGATTTCGTTGATCTAGCAAAATCATAAGGAGCAGAAGGCAATAAATCACTTAATAGTTGAGTACCATTGCAGGAATATTGCTGCGCAGTATTCGCTGTGCTCATTGAATTAGTGGCAATAGCTGTTTTAAATTTTACAGGAGAAGTCGTGACAATATTGGGAATGGAGAAGTTAAAAGTGCGTTCTAAATCTATATCAAACAACTCTCCATACCAGCGTTGTCCACCTCCAACTAGGGAAATTAAATCATTTTCATAAACATCACGAAAATCATAATCAGTAACGACCACATCTGCATTACTCGTAATTAAAGGTGCATTTTGTATTCTAAGAGGAAGGACGTTGGGATTTACATTAATAAAATAATAGGAAAAATCCGAGTACACATTTCGTTTCTGATCAAACTCAACCGTTCCATTGGGATACCACTGATGTGGACCACTACCATAAAACAAAAGATAATCCTGGTCATTAAAAACACCATCAGCTTCCCCATTAATGTAAACAGCTACTTGCGCTAAATCGTCAATTCGAGGAATTGAATTTAACTCAGGCATCATTCCCTCGCCATTACCATAAATATGTAGTTGCGAAGGGTCTAAAGTTGTAACATCAATTCCAATAGATGAAAGAAAATTCTTATCCAACTTATAAATCCCATCGCGATTGACCGCAATTTTATACCAGAAACCTGAGCCATCCTGTAAAACAGAATTGGGTGCAAAATCTTTTAAATAAGATTGAGATGCTTCCGTTGGAGTAATTTTGACATCAAATCGTTGAATTCTATGAATAACTTTATCTACTTTAATATAAGGAATACTAAATATTACTAAGAATGCTTCCTTTCCAGACTTTGTTATTTTAGTATCTAATTGAATATCGTCAGTCACAAAAACAGAGAAACGTTCTAAAAAAGCTACTTCAGCCGCTGAGGCAGGAGCGGTAGTATAATTAACTAATTCAGCTGAATATCGATCATTTTTTAATGCGATGGTATGGTAAAAAACAGGGTTTACATTATCCAACGATTGCCCTTGAATAGAGGGGATGAATATCGACTCTTCCTTATATTTAATTGGCAAAGGATCGGACCAAGGAATCTCAATCGTAAAAACTTGAGCGTATCCAGTTGAACAAAAGAAAATTAAAACGAAAGAATAAAAACAAAGTATCTTCATGCAAAAACAAAATTAACAAGTATTAGTTTCAAAAAACGCATTGCTATTTTATTTATTTGATTTTATTTACGATATTTGTAACCTAGAAAAATTAAAATCGTATTGGAAAGCGTGATAATAAAAAATAGAACCTTTATAACATCTATGTTTCATAAGCTAATAGTTTTAGTGATAGGGATATTCGTTTCGCACAACGTATTATTTTCGCAAGACCCAACATTTACTCAATTTTATTCAAATCCGTTATATCTTAACCCTGCCTTGGCTGGTTCAACTGGCTGTCCAAGAATTAATATGAATTACAGAAATGAATGGCCACAACTAACTGGAAACTATGTTACCTATTCTGCATCATTTGACACCTATTCAAAGGATATCAATGGAGGTGTAGGTTTGTTGGCAACCTATGATCAGCAAGCTGAGGGTACAATTTCTACAACCATGATTGGTGGTATATATTCCTATAATCTTAAAATAAATAGAAAAACCTCTTTGATGTTTGGCGCGCGAGCTGCTTACTACCAAAAGTTTTTAGATTGGAACAAACTTACTTTCGGTGATATGATCGATCCAAGAAGAGGATTTATTTATCAAACCAATGATATCCCAAGAGGCGGAAAGCGAGGTTTTTTTGATGTTTCTGGAGGAGCTGTCATTTTTACCAAACAATTTTATGCGGGTGTAGCTGCTCATCATGCTAATCAGCCAGATGAATCGATGATATTAGGTCAATCAAAATTACCTGTTCGCATCACTGCTCACATGGGCGGAACTATCCCAATAGGTAGAAGAGGTAGGTATTCTGATGGTACAACAATAAAACCGGCTATTATATATCAATATCAAAATGGATTTCAAGAATTAAACGTTGGTGCTTATTTAAACTACAATGTACTTAACATTGGAGTTTGGTATAGGAATAAAGATGCATTTGTATTTATTTTAGGTGCGAAAACTGAAAAATTCAATATCGGGTATAGCTATGACTTAACTGTATCTAAGTTAGGTAATGGATTAACAGGTGGTTCACACGAAATTTCAATGCAAATCAATTTAAAATGCAAGAAAAAAGCAAAGAATTTTAGAAAAATTTCATGCCCATCATTTTAATAGTGTAACCAAATGAAAAAAATTAATTTTATTTTTGCTCAAAATAGATTACTTATGAAAATCTCAGACATTAAAAAAATTGGTGCAATAGCCCTTACAATATTCTTCATGGGGAGTTGTGCACAAGATGAATCTACTTCAACCGGTTGGAAATATAACAAGACCGAAAATGGTGGATTTGAAAAGAAAGATTTCGAAGAACAGGAAACTGGGCCAGGCCTAGTAATGATAGAAGGTGGAACATTTACGTTTGGACGTTCTGAAGAAGATGTTATGGATGACTGGAATGCTCAAGCTAGCAAAAAAACGGTATCTTCTTTTTACATGGACCGTACAGAGGTTTCCAATTTCCACTGGTTAGAATATGTTTATTGGATGAAACGCGTTTATTATAAATCTTACCCGCACATCTACAAAAAATCTTTGCCAGACACACTAGTTTGGAGAAGCCCACTTTCTTATAGAGAGAAATTTATTGATTATTATTTTAGACATCCTGCTTACAGGGATTATCCTGTTGTTGGTGTTTCATGGATTCAAGCGAATGATTTTTGTAAATGGAGGACGGATCGTGTAAATGAAGCTATATTAGTACGTGAAGGAATTTTGAATTGGCATTTTGCAGACGGAGAATTAAATGAAGTTGCTTCAGCAAATGATCCGAAATATGCTGGAAAATTCCGTTCAGCTCCTGAAAACATGTTTAATACAGATTCTTATTTAGCAGGACAATATAATCAAACTACCAAAGATGGTTATACTGTTACAACTGATCCTAAAGGTGAATTCAAAGACAAAAACAAAAAAGATGTCCCAAGGGATCCATACATGTTAGACAATTATGATCCTGTTTATGCAGTTAAAGATGACCCAACAGATCCAAAATCTGCCGTATATCGTGGTAAGAGACAAGTAAGAATTGAAGACGGTATTCTACTTCCTAAATACAGACTACCAATTGAAGCTGAATGGGAATTTGCAGCAAGTGGTTTATTAGGGAATTTGGATCCAAATTCAGAAAATATTGATGAAAGACGTATTTATCCTTGGGATGGACATTATGTACGTAAAGATGAAGAGCAATTTCAAGGATCAATTCAAGCCAACTTTACAAGAGGAAGAGGTGACCAAATGGGTGTTTCTGGGGCTTTAAATGATGGAGCTGATGTTACTTGTCGTGTAGATGATTTTTGGCCAAACGATTACGGTTTATACAATATGGCTGGAAATGTATCTGAATGGGTAATGGATACTTATCGTCCACTTTCCAATGAGGTAACTGACGAATTCATGCCATTTAGAGGGAATGTTTATCAAACAAAATTACTTGTGCCTGATGGCCTTTACGACAAACAAGTGAAAGCATCTGAAAACATTTATGATGTTTATGGAATGAAGGAATTCGTGAATGAATATGCACGAGTAAAATACCTTGCGATGACTAATAACCCACTTGATTTGTCAACTAAATTTCAGAATAACTATGCAGCTCAACAAGCTGCAAACACCAAGAAAGCAATTGACTTTACATCTTCTAATGTTGCGTTTATAATTGGTGATACCGTTACTCTTACTGGTGATAAAGCGCTTTTAGAAAAAAGTCAACTACCAATAAATTGGATAGTACAAAACGGTACATTTGTAGGTGGTACAACCAAGTCTGATACCGTTGTTAAACTGATATTCAACACACCTGGAACGTATACAATTAAACTTAGCCAAGGTCCAATCAGTGAAGAGAAAACTAATTTTATTACGATTGTAAAAACGGCTCAAGAGCTTAAAGGATTTGTAAATACAATTAGTAGCCAGACTAAAATTAACTCTAATCAGGATAAACGAAAGTATCAATTCAATAGTCCAAGTAATACTTATTTAGCGAATAGCAGTCAGTACACCTTGAATGATAGTATTCAATTTGCCGTATTAGATGATATTAATGCCTTGTTAGACACTGCTATTTTCTTGTATAACAAAGGAAATACAATAAAAGCATCTGCTTATATTGAACAAGCTTTATTTGGAAATGCTAATAATTCTGTATCGCCAATAGATTTTAGAAAGAATTACGATGAAGATACCGATCCACTAGGAATAGGTGTTCATTATTTTAAACTTGATGATGACGGGAAACCAGAAACTGATCCTACTACATTTAATATATTTAAAGATGATTATTTAGAATTCAGATTTAAAAATTATAAAACGGATCCTACTATTTCAACTTGGTTATTAACACTAAGAAATGGATTAAGTGAGTTTATCGTGGAAAGTCGTGGAAAGCAACGATGGAGGAATGTTACAGAAGAAGAAAACATCGGACGTTTAAATTACCGTAAAGATGACTACATTGATTATTTAGATGGTGATTTAGAGTCTTCTATATTTTACAATGATAAGCAACGCAAAGAGGATATAAACAGCGGTCGAAGAGATGCATCTCAGGTTGTTTATCAGAATGAGCATGAAAACTTCGATTTAGAAGGAAAGTCAATTAATAAAGGTATTAATGGCTGGCCTACCACATTAATCTCGGATAAATCAAAAATTTATAAAGGAGGTTCTTGGGCTGATAGAGCGTATTGGCTATCTTCAGGAAACAAAAGATTCTTAGATGAGGACAAATCATCTGCCATGATTGGATTCCGATGTGCCATGGATAGAGTTGGTAGTTCCAGACAAAGTATAAATGAGAAAAAACGAAAATAATTTATAAAGTATTAAAGCCTCTTTCACTAGGGGCTTTTTTATGATAGTATGAATCTATTCCATCTCTTTTACGAATCTTCAGGTGCTTTTATTGATACACGATCAATAAAAAAAGATGGTCTATTTATAGCCCTTAAAGGAAATAATTTCGATGGAAATGATTATGTCGAGATTGCACTAAAAGAAGGTGCTAAGTATTGTATATCAGATCGAGAATCCGTTTGTAATAACACAACCGTATTCTACACAGAAGACTCCCTCCTATTTTTACAAAATCTTGCACTTTATCATCGTAGAAAATTTACTATCCCGTTAATAGGTATTACCGGAAGCAATGGAAAGACGAGCACCAAAGAGCTAATTAATGCTGTCTTAAAAGAAAAATATGAAGTATTATGCACGGCAGGCAACTTCAATAACCATATTGGTGTACCATTAACGCTTTTAAACCTTAACGCACAACATGAAATTGCCATCATTGAAATGGGAGCTAATAAACCAGGGGATATTGCGGAACTTTGTGCAATTGCTGAACCGAGCCATGGCGTCATTACCAATATTGGAAAAGCCCATTTAGAAGGATTTAAGGATTTAGCTGGAATTATAAAAACCAAGAAAGAACTTTATACATCAGTTAGTTATACAAATAAAGGCGTACTATTTTACAATGCCGACGATGAATTACTCACTAAACACCTGCCAAACAATACCCAAAACATTTCCTATGGAATCAGTGAATCAAGCGTTATTTACGGAGAGCTCATCGGATTAAATCCAGCAGTTAATTTACGTTATGGCCATGATGAATTCAAATCTGATGAAGTACAAACCCAATTAATCGGAAAATATAACTTCTATAATTTTCTATGTGCAATAAGTATTGGTGTCTTTTTCAAGGTAAAAGACGAAAATATAATAAACGCCATAACACATTACATATCTACTAATAATCGCTCACAAGTAGCGAAAACAAGCCACAACACATTGATTATAGATTGTTACAATGCCAATCCAAGCAGTATGGCATCAGCATTAGAAAGTTTTATAATGATTGCTCATGACAATAAATTAGCCATAATAGGAGATATGTTAGAACTTGGTAGCGAATCTGACATAGAGCATGAAAAGATAATCCATTATTGCGAGGCGAACAGTATTAACTATCTTAGTGTTGGAGGAAATTTTGCAGCTATAAATTCAAAACCAGCAACTAATTTCTTATCAACTGAGGAATTAATCGCTTATTTAAAAGTCCATCCACTTAAAGACATGTTAGTATTATTAAAAGGTTCGAGAGGAATAGCTTTGGAGAAATTAGTGCCTGTATTGTAAATTCAGGATTTTAGCTTAAGCCCCATATTGCATTAGGAACCCCTTTAAGAAAGGATCAAGATTACCATCCATAACACCTTCCACATCAGAAGTTTCTATACCAGTCCGTACATCTTTCACTAATTTATAGGGTTGCATCACATAATTACGAATTTGTGATCCCCATTCTATTTTCTTTTTCCCCGCTTCAATTTCATTTCGCTTTTCAAGACGCTCGCGCAAAACCAATTCATATAATTGAGAACGTAGTAATTGTAACGCTTTCTCTTTATTAGCCAATTGTGACCTAGACTCTGAATTTTCAATAATAATTCCAGAAGGAGCGTGACGTAAACGCACAGCAGTTTCCACTTTATTTACATTCTGTCCACCAGCACCACCAGACCTAAACGTTTCAAAACTGACATCAGCTGGATTTACATAAATTTCAATATTGTCATCAACAAGTGGGTATACATATACAGAAACAAAGGAAGTATGACGTTTAGCATTTGAATCAAACGGAGAAATACGCACAAGACGGTGAACACCATTCTCCCCTTTTAAATATCCAAAAGCAAATTCACCTTCAAACTCAATCGTAACTGTTTTTACACCTGCAACATCACCTTCCTGAAAATTCAACTCTTTTAATTTGTGGCCTTTTTTTTGTCCCCACATCATATACATACGCATGAGCATAGAAGCCCAATCGCAACTTTCCGTTCCACCTGCACCAGCAGTTATTTGAACAACAGCACTAAGTGCATCTTCTTCACCAGAAAGCATATTCTTTAATTCCAACTCTTCTACTCCATTTTGGATTTCAGCATAGATGGCATCTACTTCTTTTTGTTCTGCAGCACCTTCTTTGACAAAATCCAATAACACTTCAATATCCTGTGCGGCACTATTTAAGCGATCAAAATTGTCAACCCAATACTTTAATCCGCGAATTATTTTCATTTGCTTTTCCGCTTTTTTGGGATCATCCCAAAAAATTGGATCTTGCGTTCTTAAATCCTCCTCACGTAGAGATTGCCTTTTTTCTTCGATTTTCAAATACAATGAAATCTCATCAATTCGTTTTAACAAATCCTTATATTGCTCGTTCGTCATACTACAAAAATAATTATTCTTTAGAGAAGAAAAGAGATATAAATATTCGTAGTAAGATATTAGAAAAAAAATTACCTTTGATAAAAATTAAAAGATGAATATACCAGCAGATTTAAAATACACAAAAGACCACGAATGGGTTAGAATGGAAGGCGATGTTGCTATCGTAGGTATCACTGAATTCGCACAAGGAGAACTAGGCGACATTGTATACGTAGAAATTGAAACAGAAGGAGAAACATTGGAAAAAGAATCAATTTTCGGATCAATCGAAGCAGTGAAGACCGTTTCAGATTTATTCATGCCATTAAGCGGTGAAATTCTGGAATTAAATGGTGCTTTAGATGCAAATCCTGAATTAGTAAATAGTGATCCTTATGGTGAAGGATGGATGGTTAAAATAAAAGTATCGGATACTAGTGAATTTGACCAATTACTTAAAGCGGAAGAATATGGTAGTTTACTACACTAATAAATAATTTAAATAAAAAAGGCGCTAATAGCGCCTTTTTTATTTACCATTAAATCATCATTCGCTTAAATATCAATCTTAGCGTACTTCGCATTTTTCTCAATAAAATCTCTTCTAGGTGGAACATCATCCCCCATTAGCATTGAAAATATTTGATCACATTCAGCAGCGTTATCAATAGTTACTTGGCGTAATGTTCGAGTTTCAGGATTCATAGTAGTATCCCAAAGTTGCTCAGCATTCATTTCACCAAGACCCTTATATCGTTGCACACCCACAGAGGATTCTGTTCCACCACCCTTTAAATCTTGAATTAAGCGATCACGTTGATCCTCGTTCCAAGCGTATTCCGATTTTGTTCCTTTTTTAACTTGATACAAAGGAGGCGTTGCGATATAAATATAACCATGCTCAATTAATTCCTTCATAAACCTAAAGAAGAAAGTTAGAATAAGCGTTTCGATATGCGAACCATCCACATCGGCATCACACATAATGATAATTTTATGATACCTTAATTTTTCCAAATTGAGTGCCTTAGAATCTTCCTCGGTACCAATACGAACACCTAGAGCGGTATACATATTTTTTATTTCCTCGTTCTCAAATATTTTATAATGCATTGCTTTCTCCACATTCAAAATCTTACCTCTAAGCGGCATAATTGCTTGAAAATGTCTATCTCTTCCTTGCTTGGCAGTTCCACCTGCGGAATCTCCCTCGACAAAGTAAATTTCACATAGCGCAGGATCCTTTTCTGAGCAATCTGCTAATTTACCTGGCAAACCAGACCCAGTAAGTACACTTTTACGTTGTACCATCTCACGCGCCTTTCTTGCAGCATGTCTCGCACGAGCAGCCAAGATAACTTTTTCAACAATCATTCTAGCCTCAGTTGGATGCTCTTCCAAATAAGCAGAAAGCATTTCTGAGACAGACTGACTTACAGGAGCAGTTACCTCCCTATTTCCCAATTTTGTTTTTGTTTGACCTTCAAATTGCGGCTCTTGTACTTTTACAGACAATACAGCCGTCAAGCCTTCTCGGAAATCATCCCCATCAATCTCTATTTTTTCTTTTGCAAGAATACCAGAATCCGTTGCGTATTTTTTCAATGTATTGGTTAATCCCCTGCGAAAACCAGACAAGTGAGTCCCACCTTCATGCGTGTTAATATTATTTACATAGGCTTGGATGTTCTCCGTGTAAGACGTATTATACGTTAAGGCCACCTCAACAGGAATACCTTCTCGTTCCCCCTCAAAATAGATAACATCAGCAATCAATGATTCTCTATTGCGATCTAAATATTGAGCAAACTCACGCAAACCACCTTCAGAAAAGAAAGTTACCACTGCATGAGCTCCATTTTCATCCGCATGACGCTTATCAGTAAGTGTTAGTGTTATACCTTTATTTAAAAAAGCCAATTCGCGCATACGAGCGGCAAGGGTATCAAAATTATACTCCGAGTAATCAAAGATTGTTTTATCAGGCGTGAAAGTTACCTCTGTTCCATTTTCAGTTGACTCTCCAATCACCTTAACATCATAAAGAGGCTTTCCAATATTATATTCCTGTTGGAATATTTTTCCTTCACGTTTAACTTTTACAGAAAGATGTTCGGATAGTGCATTAACACAAGAAACACCTACCCCATGCAAACCACCAGAAACTTTGTACGTATCCTTATCGAATTTACCACCAGCATGTAGGACAGTCATAACTACTTCAAGTGCCGACTTTTTTTCTTTTGTATGCATGGCCGTTGGTATACCACGACCATTATCGATAACCGTAATTGAATTATCTTCATTGATATAAACTACTATTGAATTACAATAACCCGCTAAAGCCTCATCAATTGAATTATCTACTACCTCATAAACAAGGTGGTGCAAGCCTTTCATCCCTACATCACCGATGTACATTGCCGGTCTCTTTCTAACTGCCTCTAATCCTTCTAAAACCTGAATATTATCCGCCGAATAATTATCTTTACCTTCTTCTGCCATTATTATTTTATTTCGTTAACGTTAAAATTAATTATATAACAAAAATACAAAAAAAGGCACTATTACAAATGCAGAAAAAGCACTTAAACCCTTAACTTATCAACAAAATTTCAACGAAAATTAGCCTTTGATCCAATCGACAATAGAAGCATCCATTGGGGAGGTTTGAGGAGAGATAACCTTCACTAAAAAACCTTCTTCATCAACCAGGTATTTTTGAAAATTCCACTGAACCTGATTGTCTTCCAAACCATTTTTAGCTTTTTGAGTTAAAAACTGATATATGGGATGCATATCCTTTCCTTTGACAGAAATTTTTGCCATCATTGGAAATGAAACTCCGTAATTTTTCTTGCAAAAATCAGCTATATTTTCATTTGAACCTGGTTCTTGTCCCATGAAATTATTAGCAGGAAATCCAACAATAACAAAATTTTGATCTTTAAACTGATTGTACAAACGCTCTAAATCTTCATACTGTGGGGTTAGGCCACATTTTGATGCTGTATTAACCACCATTATTTTTTTTCCTTTTAGCGCAGCGAAATCAAAGGTTTTGCCGTTAATATCATCAACAATAAATGAATGAATGGATAATTTAGGATCGTTAGAAACGGTGTAATTAGATGTCATGGTACACGATAAATTAAATAATAATGCAATAAATAAGATTTTCATAACTGGATTTTTAATTTAAACAACTCAGGAAATAAATAGTTCGCAGGTAACAAAGTAAACCTTTTTCGTTTTAATACGAATAATAAATAATGAAAAAAGCATTTCTATCCTTATTTATTTTGTGCTTTCAATTGAATGGCATTTGCCAATTCAAAATATCCGGAACATGGCAAGGATTAATTACAAAAGAATCAACTAATTCGCCGCAAGCACAACCTATCTATTTTAAGTTAAGTTGTATTGGGTCATTAATTAGCGGCGAATCAAGAGAGGAAAGAGAAAACACGGAGGAGTTTTGCACAAAACAGCTTAATGGAAAAATAAGCGATGGAAAATCATCAAAATCGATTGAACTAACACAAATTAGCATTATAAAAAAAGTAGGCATGGCCAATGAAACATGCCTTCTTAATTTCACCTTGAAATACAACGATTCAAGCGGTTATTTTGAGGGCGTCTATTCCAGCACTAAATGCCCAGGTCAGCAAGGAAAAGTTATTCTATATAAATCTATTATCGAGTTTCATCAAAATGCTAAACCTTTGATGCCACATACTTGGATTGCTCGTTTCAAATCAGATTTATTACTTGGATTATCATCCATTGAACAGCGTAAAAAGGATTTAAACTCATTTGTTATTGAAACAATCTATTTTGGCTATAATTCAGATAGCATCCCATCGAAATACTATAGCTATTTAAACAAAATGTCTCGCGTAATTTTAGGTCATTCAGATTTGAGAATTAAAATAATTGGCAATACTGATTCAGATGGCTCAGATAAATACAACGAAGACTTGTCCTTAAGAAGGGCAAAATCATTAACAAAATATTTTGAAAGTCGTGGATTAATTCAAGATAGAATAATAATCGAATACCATGGTGAGAAACAACCAGTAGGATCAAATAAAACACCAGAGGGAAAGCAAAAAAATAGACGGGTGAATTTTCAATTTATCTAATCCCCTACCCTAAGTCCGCTAATTTTTTGGTCAAAATATCGATTGTAGAAAGCGCATCTTGCTCCTTCTTTTTTTCACTTTCCACTACAGAACTAGGGGCACTTGACACAAACCGTTCGTTGGATAATTTTCCCTGAACGCTTTTGAGAAATCCCTTGATATATGCTAATTCAACAAGAATTTTATCTTTTTCAGCGGCAGTATCTATCTCATCACCAAAAGGTATAAAAAATTCTTTCCCCTCCAAAACAAAGGAGAAAGCACCCTTCATAGATTCATTCATGTATTCCAACGTGGATAAATTACCAAGTTTCACAATTACCGAATGAAAATTTAATTGCTTATTGCCTTGTCCTTTAACAAAAAGAGAAAGTTTCACCTTGTTGGCAATATTTTGTTGCTTCCGAATATTTCTAATATTTGAAACCACCTCTTCACATTGGTTGAAATTGATTAATAATGCATCATCAACCTCACCGGCTAACGGCCAAGAAGCAACAATAATGTCATTCTCTTTCTTATCATCTCCAATCAGGTGCCATAATTCTTCCGTAATAAAAGGAGCGAATGGATGAGCCAAGATTAATAGTTTCTCAAAAAAGGAAATGGTAAGATCCTTAGATAAACGGTCAATCGGTTGTTCATAACCAGGTTTAATTATCTCCAAATACCAAGAGCAGAAGTCGTCCCATATTAATTTATAGGTAATCATCAGCGCATCAGAGATTCTAAACTTATCAAAAGCATCATTAATTTCAAATAATGCCTTATTTAACTTACTTTCAAACCACTTAATTGCCAAATTAGCCGATTGTGGTTGTTCAAAATCAACGACTTCCCAAGCAGACACAAGCCGATAAACATTCCACAATTTATTGGTAAAATTTCTTCCTTGTTCACACTGTGAAGTATCAAAAGGCAAATCATTTCCTGCCGGAGATGATATTAGCACACCTACCCGAACACCATCTGCCCCATACTGTTCAATTAAAGCAATCGGATCAGGAGAATTACCCAATGATTTTGACATCTTACGTCCTAGTTTATCACGAACTATTCCAGTATAATAAACATTTTTAAACGGTAAATCTCCTTTGTATTCATACCCTGCAATCACCATCCTTGCCACCCAAAAGAACATGATGTCTGGACCGGTAACAAGATCATTCGTTGGATAATAATAATTTATTTCTGGATTATTAGGTTGCGTTAAACCATTGAAAACTGAAATTGGCCATAACCAACTCGAAAACCACGTATCAAGGACATCCTCATCTTGTTTTAGGGCTTCCGCTTTATACGCGAATCCCGTTTTTTCATGCGCTAAGGTGGCCGCTTTATCAGCAGTAAGTGCTACAACAAAATCATTTACACCTTCTCCGTAATACCATGCAGGAATTCGATGTCCCCACCACAATTGCCTAGAAATACACCAATCCTTGACATTTTCCATCCAATGACGGTAGGTGTTTTTAAACTTTTCAGGATAAAATTGAACATTATTATTCATAACGTTTTCCAAAGCAGGCTTCGCCAAATCTTTCATTTCTACAAACCATTGCATAGAGAGCTTCGGCTCAATTATAGCATTTGTCCGTTCTGAAAATCCAACCTTATTTATATGATCTTCTGTTTTCACAAGAAAACCCGTTTCGTGAAATTCCTTCTCAATTAATTTCCGCACTTCAAATCGATCAACACCTTCAAAGTGCAAGCCATTGCCATTTAATGTGCCATTTTCATTAAAGAGATCAATTGATGCCAGGTTAAACTTCCTTCCAATTTCATAATCATTAATATCATGAGCGGGAGTGATTTTCAGGCATCCTGTCCCGAATTCCATATCGACGTATTCATCGGTCAAAATAGGGACCACACGATTTACAATCGGAACACGTACGCTTTTCCCATGCAAGTGAGTAAAGCGCTTATCCAACGGATTAACACATATTGCTGTATCGCCAAGAATAGTTTCAGGTCGTGTTGTTGCAATTGTTATCCATTCATCATCTAGGCCATCAATTTTGTAACGCACGTAGAAAAGACGAGAATTAACTTCTTTATAAACTACCTCTTCATCCGAAACAGCTGTCAAGGCCTCTGGATCCCAATTCACCATTCGGACACCCCGATAAATTTTACCTTTATTAAATAGGTCGATAAAAACATTTACAACCGATTCAGAATATTCTTTATCCATCGTAAAATGGGTTCTTTCCCAATCGCACGAAGCACCGAGCTTTTTTAATTGTTCCAAAATAATACCGCCGTGCTTATCTTTCCATTTAAAAGCATGACCTAAAAACTCTTCGCGTGTTAAATCGGATTTTTGAATCCCCTCCGCCTTTAGTTTTTGAACTATTTTTGCTTCAGTGGCAATGGAAGCATGATCCGTTCCAGGAACCCAGCACGCATTTTTACCCAACATCCTAGCTCGTCGTATCAACACATCTTGAATAGTACTATTGAGCATATGGCCCATATGCAAGACACCGGTTATGTTAGGAGGAGGAATTACAATAGTGTAGGGCTCTCTGTTATCTGGTACAGAATGAAAATACCCTTTTTCCATCCAATGGGCATACCATTTCTCTTCTATTTTGCCAGGCTCAAATATTTTAGGCGTTTCCATTACTTAATTTTGGCTCAAAGATAGAAAATTATCTAGCTCTAGATAAGAATAGGGAATTCGAATAAGAAAACTTACACTAAAAAAGTTAGTGTTTTTCCGGTAAAACATTTCCCGAAATAGTCAATACCACAGGTAAGCCAACATTCGATGTAACAGTAATTGTTTTTGTAAATGGCCCTACACGATACGTATCATAAGAAACAGAAATCTTTCCTTTACCTCGTTTTTTGATCTCTCCCATCGGCTTTTCTGCCGTGGTACAACCACAGCTTGTTTGCACATTGTCAATAATTACGGGTGTCTTTGATGTATTAATAAATTCAAAAACGAATAACTCCTTACTTGCAAATTCGATATCACCCCGTGCTATTTCAACAGTTTTAAACTTAAGACCTTTCTTAACATAACCAGTCGGGTTAGAATTTTGCGCTTGCGCAATTGAAAAGCAAATTGGAATAAGAAATAATACTAAAATTTTCATCGGTTTATATTTTTTATAAAGTTACACATTTCAATACTTCAGCGATAGAAGCATAGCTTTTTTTAAGTTTAATTGGAAGCCCACTAGCACTCACCCAACATGCACTCGTGATGCCCTCTTCCTTCTGAGCCACCAACTTTTCAAACCCATCATAATTCATAAGAAACCAACTTGTTTTCTTAAGATAAGACTTACCATTCAAAAAATAAACATGATAGGTATTCAATAATTTACTTTTTATTTGAGGTTTATTGATCAAGCCACATTCTTCCATTACCTCGCGCACCGCTGCATTTTTAGAAGTTTCATTTTTTTCAACTTTACCTTTTGGCAGATCCCATTTATTGTTTCTATGAATAAATAGCATTTCTTTATCGCGAAAAACCAGACCACCTGCCGCTTTTATTTTTACAAATGACTTGAAAAATCTTTTAAAGGCACGCTTAGGGTCATTCGAAATAATTTGACATTGCTGCGTTGTTACTTCCACCAATTTTTCCGTTAGACTTTGCAAATCTTGAGGTGAAACAGGTTTCAAGAGGACAGGAACATTTTTTATTTCTTCTGAAACAAAAAAAAGTTGAACATTATCAATAAATACTTTATATTTTTGTGCCATGATTAACAACAAAGATACAGCATTTCGAATAGCCGATGAGCTGTTAAAGATAAAAGCTGTAAAACTTCGCCCGCAAAATCCTTATATATGGGCTTCGGGTTGGAAATCACCTATTTATTGTGACAATAGGATAACATTATCATTTCCCGCTGTAAGAACCTATATTCGTCAGGAATTCTGCAATGCTATTTTAACACATTACGGTAAACCCGATATTATTGCAGGCGTTGCAACAGGTGGCGTACCGCAAGGCGTGCTAGTTGCTCAAGAACTTGGTGTTCCATTTATTTACATACGCAGTTCGCCTAAAGAACACGGAATGGGCAATTTAATTGAGGGATTATATGAGAAGGGACAAAAAGTTGTCGTTGTTGAAGATTTAATCTCAACGGGTGGAAGCAGCTTAAAAGCAGTTGAATCCTTACGAGAATCGGGCTTAATTGTAAAAGGATTAACCGCGATATTCACCTATGGATTTTCTTTAGCGGAACGAAGTTTTGAAAAAGCCGAATGTCCTTACATTACCTTAACCGATTATTCAACACTCATAGACCAAGCGTTAAGTGCAAATTACATAAACGAGGAAGAATTGGTAGAGCTGCATAAATGGAAAGAGAATCCAGAAAAATGGCATAAATCCAAGCCATGATTATTGCAAGCGATCCAATTTTAGTAACAGCCACTAAAAAAGAACTTCACGACTTTCTATTAGACTGCAATCATTACGAGAAATTATTACCAAAAGATAAAATCTCAAATTTTATCTCCACCGTTTCTGAATGCAGTTTTAAAGTGCAAGGAGGCATCACCATTACCCTAATACAAAACGGCTTCGATTCAAATGGCAATATATTGCTTCGATCCGGCGAAGGCAGCCCCTTTCCGTTTACCTTAAAAATAAATTTAATAGAGGTATCGGCGGAAACGAGTGGAAACATAGAATTTGACGGAGAACTTACTGCATTTTTAGCAATGGTAGCTGCCAAACCCTTGCAAAACCTTTTTAATTTTATGGCCGAAAAAATAATTGAAGAATTTACAGTAAAAAACTGATTTCTTTATTTTTAAAAGACCTTACGTTTCCTTCTATATTTACTTCAAGTTCTCCATTTTCATTCACACCTACAATTACCCCATCCAATTCGTGAAGTAGGATTTTAAAGCGGAGCACCTTTTGCAATCCAAATAGGTTACTTGTATATTGCTGTTTCAACAAAGGAGTTTTATTTTCCACAAAAGATATCCAATGATTAAATTGCTGGGTTAAGCAACTTGACACCTCAGATAGATCAAACACTTTGTCAGCTATAACAGCCATACTAGTTGCGTGCGAATAATTAAAATTCAATTGATTCACATTTAAACCAACCCCAAAAATCATCGATTTTATTTTTCCAGCACTCAAACTATTCTCAATTAAAACACCTGCTATTTTTTTGTTATTCACCAAAATATCATTAGGCCATTTGATAGCGGCATCAATTTGAAATAGCTTCAAGCAATTCACTAAGGCAATAGAAAGGCAGTAATTATACGCTTCTAACTTATCGACTGACACATTGTCGGGAAAATAGACAAAGCTGCAAAGTATGTTTTTATGAGGCTCAGACTCCCATAACGAGTCCCTTTGGCCTCTTCCTAAGGTTTGTTCATCTGCCAAAATTACTGCCCCATTTTGACAAAGACCTTTTTCTATAAGGTTGGCAGCAAAATTGTTGGTGGAATCTACCTTATCTAAATGGAAAAATTGACTACCAAAAAACATTTTTGTGTATCTATTTGTTATATTCCAAAGGTATAATTAAAATATAAGCTTTAGATTTGTTAACTAGAAAAAATTAATGCGAAAAACGAAAGATACCGAAGCCTCCGAATTATTAGTGAAGGCTATCGTAGAAGGAATGCAAGAAAATAAAGCAAAAGACATTGTCATTTTAGACTTGCGTAATTTAACCAGTGCTGTTTGTGATTTCTTTGTCCTTTGCTCTGGTGATTCGAGTACTCAAGTAGATGGTATAGCCAATTCTATTGCTCGATTCACCCGAAAAGAGTTAAAAGAAAAGCCTTGGCATATTGAGGGTAAATCAAACAGTGAATGGATCTTACTCGATTATGTGAACGTTGTAAGTCATGTGTTTTATAAAGACGCAAGGAGTTTTTATGAATTAGAAGACTTATGGGCAGATGCAATTAGAACAGATATTCCAACAATTAATTAATAATTATGGCAAAAGAAAATAAAAAGGGTGGCTTTTCAGTGTATTGGATTTATGCCATTTTGGGGGTATCGTTAATAGCATTCCAACTATTTATTAGTGGGGATACTCACGTCTCCATTTCAAGTAAAAAGACACTTTATGCATTAGTAGAAGGTCATGGAATAAAAAAAATAGAAATAGTAAACCAGACGAGTGTTGATTTTTACTTAAATAAAGAGGGTGTAGATTTCGTCAATAAACAAAAAGGTGGCGACTATGAAACAATCAAAAAAGCCTTAAAGAAACAAAATCCAGTAAAAGGAAAAGAAATCGTTTTTGAAATAGAAAACATTGGTGATTTAGGTAACTTTCAGCGTGATTTAGATGACCGAAAAGCGAATTATTCAATCGTAACACGCGTAAATTATCTTTCTCAAATTCTTAGTTACATATTACCATTTGGTATAATCATTCTGATTTGGATCTTTGTAATGCGCAGAATGTCAGGTGGCGGTGGCGGTGGTGGCGGAAGCCAAATATTTAACATCGGAAAATCACGTGCTCAAGTTTATGACAAAGGGAAATCCACCAACATAACCTTTAAAGATGTTGCTGGTTTAGCGGAAGCAAAAATAGAGATTGTTGAAATTGTTGAGTTTTTAAAGAATCCAAAAAAATATACTGATATAGGCGCAAAAATCCCCAAAGGAGCTCTATTGGTAGGCCCTCCAGGAACAGGAAAAACCTTGTTAGCAAAAGCAGTGGCTGGCGAAGCAAAAGTTCCCTTCTTTTCTTTATCCGGTTCTGACTTTGTAGAAATGTTTGTTGGTGTTGGTGCCTCACGTGTTCGTGATTTATTTAAGCAAGCAAAAGAAAAGGCCCCTTCCATTATATTCATCGATGAAATTGATGCCATTGGTAGAGCGAGAGGGAAAAACAATGGGTTTAATTCAAATGATGAACGCGAAAACACACTCAATCAATTACTGACAGAAATGGATGGATTTGGTACTAATTCGGGTGTAATCATATTAGCGGCAACGAATCGTGCAGACGTTTTGGACAGTGCATTAATGCGAGCAGGGCGTTTTGACAGACAGATCTATGTGGACATGCCCGATTTAAATGAGCGCAAAGAAATCTTCCAAGTTCATTTAAAACCATTGAAATTAGCACCCAATTTAGACATCGATTTCCTATCGAAACAAACACCCGGTTTTTCAGGAGCCGACATAGCAAATCTTTGCAATGAAGCCGCATTAATTGCTGCAAGAAATGGGAAAAAGAAAGTTGAAAAACAAGACTTTTTAGATGCCGTAGATCGTATTATTGGCGGATTAGAGAAAAAGAATAAAATAATTAGCGTAGATGAAAAGAAGGCTATCGCATACCACGAAGCGGGTCATGCAACGATTTCATGGCTACTAGAATATGCACATCCATTAGTTAAAGTAACCATTGTACCACGCGGACAATCCTTGGGAGCAGCATGGTACCTACCGGATGAAAGAAGCATTACCACTACCGAACAATTGCTAGATCAAATGTGCTCAGCATTAGGTGGAAGAGCCGCAGAACAATTAACATTTGGAAAAATAAGCACTGGCGCTTTGAGTGATTTAGAAAAAGTTACCAAACAAGCTTATGCTATGGTTTCGATTTATGGCTTAAACAAGAAAGTGGGAAATGTTTCCTACTATGATTCCCAAGGAAGGGATTCATTTACGAAGCCCTATTCAGAAGACACAGCAAGAATAATCGATCAAGAAGTCAGCGCGTTGATAGAACAGCAATACAAACGAGCACTTGAGACCTTAACTAAGCATCAGGACAAGTTGATTTTATTAGCCGATAAATTATTAAAAACAGAAGTTATTTTTAAAGAAGATTTAGAAATCATCTTTGGAAAAAGAATTTGGGACAAAGATCAATTATTAGAGGACGCAACAGAGGCAACGATTAAACCGAAACCAAAAAGGATTCCAAAGAAAGCTATTGCTGCTCCTGATTCAACAACTGATTTAACGACTGATTCAACCATCGAAACAAGCACTGAACCCAATGAATGACTTAGTCAGTTTACTAAATACCACCGATCGATTTTATTTCGAGATTTGTAAAGATTTACTTATGAATAATGAAATTGAATTTCGAGAAAGGAACACAGTAGACAGCATGTATCAAAATTTTGGGGTCTACGAGCTATATGTTCATTCAAAAGAGTTAGAAAAAGCGAAACATCTAATCGATAACACCAATGAATAACTTGGTGACTCGATCAATAACAGGATTGATCTTTGTAACCATCGTTATCGGTTCAATTCTTTGGGGTCCTTACGCTCAAGCTCTTGTATTTTCAGTTTTCATGCTCATTGGATTACTTGAATTTTATCGATTATTTAAAAATCACCCCTTACTAAATATTAGTAAAGAAATAGGCGTATTTATCGGTGTATTCATTTTCGTATTACTAGTTGGCATTAGTATGAAAACATTACCAGTATTATCCATTGCATTTATTTTCCCCTTATTTTTCACCTTAGTTTTGGTTGAATTATGGAAAAAACATGCCAATCCCATAATCAATATATCCGTATTGGTATTTGGGATAATCTATGTGGTAATACCTTTTTATTTAACCATTGATTTAAATTTAAGAAACACCTTCGTTTTACCAAGTATGGTTGGAATGTTTCTATTGATCTGGACAAACGACACCTTTGCCTATATAACAGGACGATTATTCGGAAAAACGAAATTATTCGAACGTATTTCCCCAAAAAAGACATGGGAAGGAACCATCGGAGGAATCGTTATGACACTTCTATTAGGCTATATTATTGGAGGATACATCAATGAAGGGCACATTCTCTTTTGGATGATATCCGCTGCGATCATTGCACCAGGATCAATCTTTGGTGACTTATTAGAATCATTATTTAAAAGAAGTTTACAAATAAAAGATTCCGGAAGTATCCTTCCTGGTCACGGAGGGATTTTGGATCGATTTGACTCCGCCTTATTTTCTATCCCATTTTTTTATTGCTGGAGCATGGTTTATTCTTATTGGTTGTCTTAGAAAGTTCAGAAAGTTGCCCACGTCGATCTAATTTATTAATTTCCCGACATGAAATTTCATAGAGAGGGATATTCAATCCTATTAATTTCTTCCATTGCATCGCTAATTATTGGTATTGCCAACTATTTTCTGGTACTAAAAAATTTACATTGTATCGTTTTTTGGGCAATAGAAGTAATCAATTTAATATTCTTTATTTTAATAGTTCAGTTTTTCAGGATACCAAAAAGACAAAAAACCTATAAAGACGATGAAATAGTTTGCCCAGCTGACGGTGAAATTGTAGTTATTGAAGAAACCTTAGAAACTGAATATTTCAATGATACTAGAATTCAAGTTTCAATTTTCATGTCACCATTGAATGTTCATGCGAACTATTACCCAGTTAATGGTGTCGTAAATTATCAAAAATATCACCCGGGAAAATTTTTAGTTGCATGGCATCCTAAAAGCAGTACAGAAAATGAACGCTCCACCATGGTGATTAAAACGAAGGAAGGACAAGAAGTACTGGTTAGACAAATAGCAGGTGCAGTTGCACGACGAATTTGTTACTACAACGAAGTTGGAAGCATTGCAAAACAAGGAGAAGAATTCGGTTTTATCAAGTTTGGCTCAAGAATTGATGTTTTCTTGCCTAAGAATACGGAGCTTTCCATTTCAATTGGAGATAAAGTTAAATCGAAATTGACAATACTTGGAAAGATAACTAATTAATTTATAACTTTACAAAAAACAAAATCATGAAAAAATTACTTTTAGTATTGACATTAAGCACATTTGTTGCTCCAATGGCAATTAATACCTATGCAGCAGCAAATGGTATTAAGGTTGAATTAAATGATGATGACAAGAAAAAGAAACGTAAGAAAAAGAAATCTTGTTGTGCATCAGAAACTAAATCTTGTGGCGCAGGCGAACAAAAAGCTTGTTGTACTAAGAAACCGAATTAATTTAAACTAAGATTAAAAAAAACCACCTTACTGGTGGTTTTTTTTTTAATTCAAATTTAATTCAAATGACTATCGTCCGATAAAAATCGGACTTTATTTGTTTTGTCCTTTTATCTTGATACTACGGCAAGCTCAGCACAAGTACAAAAGAACGAAAAAATCAATTCTCGATTGAAGCCGTGCATCTCAACTACGCTCGATGCCCTTTAAGTGAATCGAGCGGAGCCGATAGACACTTTTATCAAACGACATACCGAAACGCCGGTACTTTTCGGTATCACTTACATTTCGTAATTTTCTTCATCCTCTCTTTGCCAATCGAGACGAAAAAAAAGAGCATTAAATACGATTTTTATACAATTCACTTTTTTTTATCTAGCACTGATTAATTCAAATACATATTTGAATATTCAGCTTGATAATTCTCCATTATCTTTTTCCTTTTAAGTTTGAGTGTAGGAGTTAATTCGTTCGCTGCAATAGAAAATTCCTTTTCTAACAAAGCAAACTTTTTAATTTGCTCCCAATTACCATAATCCTTATTATATCTATTTATTTCCTCCTCAATCCGATCAGTAACTAATTTTGATTTCGCGATATCCGCATTTGAAAGTCCACTCAAATCTTGATCATTATCTTCTCCCCATTCCCGAATAAAAGCAAAATTTGGAACGATAAAAGCGGATGGAAATTTTTCACCTTCTCCCACCACCATTATTTGCTCGATAAAACGTGATTCTTTAAATTTATTTTCCATGGCTTGAGGAACGATGTACTTTCCTCCCGATGTCTTAAATATTTCTTTTTTACGATCCGTTATTTTCAAGAACTTATCTTCCTGAAATGTTCCGATGTCACCGGTGTGAAACCAGCCATCCGCATCAAAAACCTCATTAGTTGCTTCTTCATTTTCAAAATATCCCATCATCACATTTGGGCCTTTTACCAAAATCTCGCCATCCTCGGCAATTTTGACTTCGACTTTCTCAATTAATTGTCCTACACAGCCAATTCGAACACCTTTGACAAAACAATTTACAGAAACAACTGGAGATGTTTCCGATAATCCATACCCTTCAAGAATGGGAATGCCGGCAGCAAAGAAAATACGTGCTAATCTTGGTTGTAAGGCAGCACTACCAGAGGCTATAGCCCTCACATTTCCACCTAAAGCTTCCTGCCATTTTTTAAAAATCAATTTCCGAGCGATACCTAATTTAAATTGGTACCAAGAACTTTTTCCCATGAAATCATATTCCTCTGCCAAGGATACCGACCAGAAGAATAATTTTCGCTTAATCCCAGAAAGATCCTCCCCTTTCGCCATTATCTTATCGAACACTTTTTCGATCAACCTTGGAACAGCTGAAAAAACTTCCGGCTTCACTTCTCGAATATTTTCACCAATAGTTTCCATGGATTCTGCAAAATAAACAGAGCAACCTAAATACATATACAAATAATGTAACATGCGTTCATATACATGGCAAACAGGTAAAAAAGAAAGTACTTTCGAACCTTGAGATGCAGGGATAGGAGCAATACACGCTTCCACATTTGACAATAAGTTTGTGTGTGAAAGCATTACCCCTTTAGGATTCCCAGTGGTGCCAGAAGTATATATTATTGTCACCATATCTTCAGGAGTAACATCGACCATTCGTTTAATCACCTCATCTTCATCCACTTTTGCAGCTTCTTCATGAATCGCTTTCCAATTTGTCGCCCCTTCGATTTGATCAAAAGTAAAAACCGAGCTTAGCGAAGGCGTATTCGAACGTATTTTTTCAACTTTATCAAACAATTCTTTATTAGAAACCACGATCAATTTCACGGAAGCATTATTGATAATAAAAGAATAATCAGATTCTGAACTTGTTGGATAAAGCGGCACTAGAATTGCGCCTATTTGTTGAACAGCTATGTCAAACACATTCCATTCTACCCTGTTATTAGCTGATACAGAAACCCGATCTCCTTTTTGAATATTGAGTGCCATTAATCCCCTAGAGACAAGCATGACCTCATCAAGAAATTGTTGTGTTGAAGTTCCTATCCAATCGCCTGCTATTTTGGTAACAAACATAGTAGCATTCGGATAATTTTTTACTTGGTGATATGGAACGTCAAAAAGTCTTTTAGCGTAAAACATAGGCTTAATTTATTAAGCGAATATAACCAAAAGATTATAAAAAAAATATCCCAAAAACGGAAATAAGAATAATTCCTATAACATTCAAGACGAATCCGGCTCTTGCCATCTGTCCCATAGAGACAAAACCAGAAGAAAAGACAATAGCGTTAGGTGGAGTTCCCATCGGAAGCATAAAAGCACAACTTGCCGCTAAAGTTAGAGGTATACATAATTGCAAAATATCCAATCCAGCTGATTTTGCGAAGGTCGCAACGATTGGAACACAAATAACTACCAAAGCTAAGTTAGATAATAACTCAGAAGCAAAAATAGTAATAGCAACCATCACAATAATAATAAGAAAGAGCGAATCATTACTGAATGAGGAAAGCACATCGGTTACCATTGAAACAATTCCATTCACTTCAAGCATTTTAGCAAGCGCCAATCCACCGCCAAAAAGCAATAGAATACCCCAAGGCAATTTTTCAGTATCCGACCAATTCAAAATTGGCTTTTTTGTTTTATTGGCAGGAATAATGAATAGCAAAACAGCACCTAAAATGGCCACATTTTCATCGTCGTACTTTACAGGTGTCATTTGCTGAATTAAATCCTTAAATATCCATAATAAAACAACCCCACCAAAAACTAATACCACTCTCAATTGTTCCGTAGTCCAAGGTTTTTTAACAATTTTAAAATCATGTAAATCCAAGCGTTCCTTGCCGAGGGAAAAATAAAAATAGACGTAGGTTATGAAGAGCATTAGTACGCTTATAGGCATCGCAATTTTCATCCAATCAAAAAAACCAATAGTAATCCCATAGTTTTGTTCTAATATGGCAGCCATTTGGGTATTGGTTGGCGTCCCGACAAGCGTAGCCATTCCACCAATACTCGATGCATAAGCAATCGACAAGACTAAATAGAGACTAAATTTTGATTTTTGATGATTCACAGGAAGAGCGTGAATTATAGCCATTGCCATAGGAAGCATCATCAGCGCCGTTGCTGTATTGGAAATCCACATACTAATGAATCCGGTGCTAAAAATAAACCCAAGTAAAATTCTAGGTTTTGAATCGCCAACTAAGGTCAATATACCGTGGGCAATTTGCTCATGTACCTTCCATTTTTCTAAACCTAATGCCAACAAGAAGCCGCCTAAAAACAAATAAACGTTGCTATTACCGTACGCACTTGCTAATTCAGCAGGTTTAAGAATTCCCAATGGAATAGCTAAAACCAACGGTAGAAGTGCTGTTAAATAAATGGGGATGATCTCTAAAATCCACAGAAAAACCATTAATCCACCGAGTGCAACCGCATTCCAGAAAGTAGAATTTCCGCCAGAGATAAACAAAATGAAAAAGAAACCAATGAACCCTAATAAGGCAATAATTGATTTCCACTTCATACTTTACTGTTACTTGTTTAGGGTATTTAAAGCATCAACAAAATAATCAGACTTAGTCTCAATCTCCGTATAGATCGCTCTAAATGCCGCTTTACCTTTCGCCTTGTTCATTTTACTTAATTGAATATCTTGAAAATCTGCCACTTCAGTAATTAATTTTTCAGAAGCCTCTATTTTTTTTGAATCAGCAATTTGAATAAAATAACACTCATCTACTACGTCAAAAACCATTTCATTAAGGCCTTTCTTTAAACTTCTTTTATTTCCCATTTGTATTTTTTTTTTATCAAAAGTACTGAGTTTATTCTATCTTTTAGGGTCATTACCAAAGATATTTTTGTCTTGTGACGATTGAAAGCGTTGCCATGCAATAAGATTAAGTAATTTTACAGGCATGAATTATCCCATTATCCAACTCAGAAAAGCGAAAGATCATTCCGTGTTAAGAAAGCACCCTTGGGTATTTTCGGGCGCAATATTTACTGACACCAGTGCCATAAAAGACGGTGATATCGTCGCAGTTCACAACCATCGAAACGACTTTTTGGCCATTGGTCATTTTCAGCATGCGACTATCTCAGTTAGAATTCAAACATTTACCAATGAATTGATTAACACGCATTTTTTCACTGAAAAACTCAAAAATGCCCTGCAGTTACGGTACGATTTGGGACTTGACAGCAAAGTGAATTCCATCTTTAGAATTTGTCATGGCGAAGGAGATGGATTGCCAGGATTAATTATAGATTACTACAACGGAGTAGCCGTTATTCAATGTCACTCGATAGGCATGTATCGTTGCATAGCGGATATTTCTCTTGCGCTCCAAACCATACTGAAGGATAAATTAACAGCCATTTATTCCAAATCTTCCGATACACTATCCACCAAAAATGAGATCGAAGATGCTTATCTATTCGGAGCATGTGAGCTACCTCATCAAGCTATGGAAAATGGCGTTAATTACCATATTGATTGGATAAATGGACAAAAAACAGGTTTTTTCATTGACCAAAGGGAAAACCGAGCAATCCTTGGTAGGTATGCAAAAGGAAAAAAGATATTGAATGCATTTTGCTATTCAGGTGGATTCAGTTTACAGGCATTGTATAAAGGAGCAAACATTGTACATTCCTTAGATAGTTCCAAAAAAGCCATAGCATTAACCGAAGAAAATATCATACTAAATACATTTAAAGGAAAACATGCATGCATTGTTGCAGACGCCATGGAATACCTAAAAGAAGTTGAAGAAGCGTACGATATTATTGTTATTGATCCGCCTGCATTTGCGAAACACAGGGATAAGCGTCACCAAGCGATCCAAGGCTATAAGCGTTTGAATGCGCACGTATTTAGACAAATAAAGCCAGGCGGGATTATTTTCACTTTTTCCTGCTCACAAGTTGTGGACAAACAACTTTTCACCAATACCATAATTGCGGCAGCCATTGAAGCTGGAAGAAACATACGTATTTTGGAACAGTTGCACCAACCAGCAGACCATCCTATCAGCGCTTTTCACCCAGAAGGTGAGTATTTAAAAGGTTTAATTTTACAAGTGGAATAATGTTAGATTTTCGCTACAAAACACTTTTAGGGGTTGCTTTACCCATGATGGTATCGGGATTTATTCAATCGATCGTATTAATTACCGACGCATCATTTATCAGCAGATATTCAACAGAAGCGTTTGATGCCTTGGGAAATGGCGGCTTGATTTACATTACCTTTTACATGATGCTATTAGGAATGAGCGATGGAGCACAAATCATCATCGCAAGAAGAATTGGTGAAAATCGCCTTGAAACGATTGGCCGTGTATTTGGGACCAGTCTTTTTACCTTGTTCCTCCTCGCGATAAGCATGTTTTCCATCCTCTACTTTGTAATTCCCGATTGGATAGTAAATTATTCTGCTAATAAAAATATTGCCCTACTCCAAGGAAAATTCCTACACATCCGTTCCTTTTCCTTGTTTTTTGCCATGATTACCTTGAGCATCCAAGCAATGTTGATTGCCAAAGGAAAAACGATCGTGGTATTAATAGCCGCATTAATTACCGCTGGAAGTAATGTGATAATGGCATATGCTTTCATTTTTGGAAATTTTGGAATGCCTAGATTAGGAGTAGAAGGAGCTGCCCTCGCCTCTACGTTAGCTGATGCGTGTTGTATGCTGTTTTTAATTTGTTATTTAATCAGATCAAAAGAGCGAAAAGAATACCGTTTATTCTCCTATTTTTCGTTTCAGTTGAAATCATTTCTTGAGCTATTGAAAGTGGGTACTCCCCTATTAATACAAGGGTTCTTCGCCTTAGCAACCTGGACCATGTTTTTTACTTGGATTGAGCAAAAAGGTCAATTTGATTTAACTGTATCTCAAAATATTAGGTCCATCTACTTTTTAGCTTTCGTTCCAATTTGGGGATTTGCAGGCACAACAAAAACCTACATTTCTCAATACATTGGCAGTGGAAATCTAGCTGCATTACCCATCATACAACGCAGGATACAACTGCTAACTTTTGGGTTTTTACTCATTACATTTCATGGTGCTTTATTGTATCCTGAGGCATTAATCAGAGGCATTAATCCTTCTGAAATTTACGTTCAAAAAAGTGCCGAAATATTACGTTTAATATCTTGCTCTATCTTATTGTACGGTTTAGTATCTGTCTATTTTCAAACGATACATGGAAGTGGTAATACGCTGGTGTCCATGTCAATTGAAATAGTATCTGTGACTTTTTATACAATTTTTAGCTATTTATTCATAAAAGTTTTTCAATGGGATATTTATTGGATTTGGACAGTAGAATATATTTATTTTAGTATTTTAGGAGGCTTGTCCTTGTTTTATTTAACCTTTTACAATTGGAAAAAGAAAGTTTTATAAGTGATTGCCCATCCTTACGGATTGTGTTTATGGGAACGCCATCCTTTGCCGTAAAGACGCTTGAAACAATTTTGGATAGCCATCATCAAGTGGTGGGAGTCGTAACAGCTATGGACAAACCAGCAGGAAGGGGAAAGAAAATTAAAGAAAGTGATGTCTCTGTCTTTGCGAAAGCGAGAGCATTGAACATATTACAACCCGAAAACTTAAAAGACGAGCAGTTTGTGTCTCAATTAGCATCTCTAAAAGCAGATCTTTTTGTGGTCGTTGCCTTTCGTATGTTACCAAAAGTAATTTGGACGATTCCACCAAAAGGCACGATTAATTTACATGCCTCGCTATTACCAGCATTGCGCGGTGCAGCGCCAATAAATTGGGCGATTATGAATGGACTCAAAGAAACAGGCGTAACCACCTTTTTCATTAATGAAGTCATTGATACAGGAAAAATAATCGACCAGCGCAAAGTGTTAATCGGCGAAAATATGAATTGCGGCGAATTACATGATGTATTGAAAAACGAAGGTGCAGCATTGCTACTTGAAACAATCAACCAACTTTCAAAAGGAGGTGTCCAAGCGATGGAACAAGAAACTACTATTTCTACGGAAGCGCCGAAAATATTTAAAAAAGATGGTGAAATTAATTGGAACAACAAGTCGCTTGCTATTCACAACCAAATCAGAGGCTTGTCTCCTTACCCAGCAGCCTGGTGTCTACTTTACAATGAAAAAAAGAAGGCTCATTTTCAGTTTAAGATTTTTACCTCCAGCAGGAGCAATGAGGATCGTCCGACTCACAAAACACAGCTATCAAAGGGTGAGGACGGAATTCTTTTTCCCTGTTCAGATGGGCTGATCTCCATTTCCGAATTACAACCAGAAGGAAAAACACGAATGCATTACAAAGCCTTCCTTGCTGGTAACGATATTAATGAATGGCACATTAGCTTAGAATAGTAAAGAAAAAACAAGAAATTATTTATTTTTTTCTAGGTAGTTGTTATTAGCTAAAAAAAGTTAATTTTAGAATTCAAAGTAGTACTTATGGATGACTTTAAAGCAAATAAAAACCAACTAGACCAGGAACTAGATCGCTTTATCACCTTACTGAGTGATTTATTACCTCATTATCATTCACTATTAGAAAAAGATAAATTATCTGAAGACGAACTAAAGCGTTTAGGGGAAATTGAGCATTATTTACTGGGAGTAAATGCTAAAATAATTGAAATTAAAAAACAATTAGAGCAAGATCTTTTTGGCCAATCCTTAAATGTATATTACCAGCTAAAAATTCAGGCCATAGAGGGGAATCCACATTCTAAATTAAAATTAGAGAAGATGCGAGATGCATTTGCTGAAGCATTAAATGCAGGTGAAATCATCAATTATAATTGATTGTAGCTCCTGCTATTTTGATAGGAAGTAGCAAAACTCTTATGATTTTTTTATCTTTACATCCATGAATGTAAACTCCAACAAGGTAGCCGTCATTGGCGGCGGAAGCTGGGCAACCGCATTAGTTAAACTCTTCACAAATAATTCCAACCAAGTGTTCTGGTGGATGCGAAACGAAGAAAACATCGAGCACTTAAGGACCTACAAACACAATCCAAATTATCTGCAAGACGTTGAGTTTGATTTATCAAAAATAACATTAAGTTCCAATCTTGCACAAATAATTGAACAAGCTGATATCATTGTCATTGCCACACCTGCAGCTTTTCTAACCAAGACTTTCGTTGATTTTCCTGCAGATTTACTTAGAGACAAAATTGTTTTTTCTGCCGTAAAAGGGATCGTCCCAGAGTATCATGCGATTCCTGCTCGTTTTATACACAAAACATTTGGAACGAACTACGAACAAATCGGCATAATTTGCGGCCCTTGCCATGCAGAGGAAGTTGCTCTTGAACGTTTATCTTATTTGACGATTGGTTGTCCAACACTTGAGATAGCTCAAAAAATGGCTTCGCTATTACGTTGTCGTTATATTAAAACAAGTACGACAGATGACTTGTTTGGCACCGAAATATCTGCGGTACTAAAAAATATTTATGCGCTCGCCTCAGGTATTTGTGCAGGCTTAGGGTACGGAGATAATTTTCAAGCCGTATTAGTCTCCAATGCGATACAAGAAATCGAACGATTCATTGATGTAGTGAGCCCGATTCACCGGGACACCAAAACAAGTGCTTATTTAGGAGACTTACTAGTAACCGCGTATTCAAAATTTTCTAGAAACAGAAGTTTTGGATTTATGATTGGAAAAGGCTATTCAATTAAAACGGCACAATTAGAAATGAACATGATTGCCGAAGGATATTATGCAACGAAAAGTTTAATGGAAATTAATGCCAAGTTTGAAGTCAACATGCCCATATTAAATGCGGTTTATGCTATTTTATATGAACGTAAATCAGCGCGTAATGAAATTAAGTTGCTAACAGAAAAGTTAAGTTAGAACAGAAAAATTATGAAAGTTTTCAAATTTGGTGGGGCATCCGTAAAAGACCCAAATGCGGTAACAAATGTAGGCTCTATTCTATCGCTGTATGCGGGGCAAAAAATAATTGTGGTCGTATCAGCAATGGGTAAAACCACCAATAAATTAGAAGAAATTCTACACTCCATTCAACTACAAGATCGTTCTGTATTTGACCAGCAAATAGCTGAATTAAGCGCATTCCATCATGCTATTATGGATGAATTATTCAGAGAGAAGAGCCATCCTATTTTTCAAAAAGTAGCTGCTATTATCGAAGAAATAAACGGATTGTATTCAAAAAATAAATCAGAAAAGCCAGGCCATCTATACGATCAAATAGTATCATTTGGAGAACTTCTATCGTCGCATATTGTGAATGACTTCCTTGTTGAATTAGGAACAAAATCTTGCTGGCTAGATGCTCGAAAAATGATTCGAACAGATGATCGCTACCAAGAAGCGAATGTCGATTGGGAGAAATCAAAAGAACTCATACAGCAAGAAGTAAACCGGGCCTTCCTACAATCAGACATTCTATTAACGCAGGGATTTATTGGTCATACAGCTGATGGATCAACGACCACCTTAGGGAGAGAAGGTTCTGATTACACCGCCGGGATTTTCGCTTATTGCTGCGAAGCTGAAAACGTAACCATTTGGAAAGACGTTCCTGGTATGTTAAACGCAGACCCCAAATATTTCCCCAACACCCAAAAACTCGATAAAATATCATTTAACGAAGCGATTGAACTATCGTATTATGGGGCAAGTGTGATTCATCCCAAAACGATCAAACCACTTCAAAATAAAAACATACCTTTATTTGTAAAATCGTTTATTGAACCCCTTTCCAAAGGGACAGAAATACAAGCACAAAGAAATTCTGACGAACTTATTCCTTCGTTTATAGTAAAGAAAGGGCAAATATTACTCTCCATTACCCCAAAAGATTTTTCATTTATTAATGAAGAAAACCTGCAAAATATTTTCCAATTATTAGCCAAAGAAAATATTAAGTTAAACTTGATGCAAAACTCCGCATTAAGCTTTTCTATATTAGTCGATGCGAATAAAATTGAGCTCGATCAGTTGTTATTAGAATTGAAAAAAGAATTTGATGTAAAATACAACGACCACCTCGAACTCGTGACGATTAGGCATTACAACGCAGCAACAATTGAGGCTATGTGCCAAGGAAAGCTAGTAATTATAGAGCAAAAAACGCGAAGTACTGTCCGTTTTGTATTAAAAGACGCTACTTAATTCTCCCATTCATTATACCATAAACAAGGTATTACACGCTTTGTATTTGGTGCGTAAATTTGCCTATGTCAAAGTCATTAAGTGAAATTATTGTCGGAGAAAAAGTAACTGTTGAGCACATCACTCATCCCTATTTGAACACAAAGTTAATAGAAATGGGAATGCACGCTGGGCTAAAGCTTGAGTTACTTTACAAGGCCCCTTTTGGCGATCCAATTGCTATTTCGATGAATGGCTCCATTTTAACATTAAGGCTTGATGAAGCAAAATACATTCAGGTATGCTCCTCACCTGTATGATTATTAGTAAGTTTGCGAAAGCATGAAAATCGCATTATTTGGCAATCCCAATACGGGCAAAAGTTCCATTTTTAACCTATTGACAGGCTTACGTCAGCAGGTTGGCAACTTTCCTGGCGTAACCATCGAAAAAAAGATAGGTGCATTTAACTCCGTTAAAAACAAGCATCAACTTACAGATTTCCCCGGAACTTACAGTATTTATCCCCATTCAAAGGATGAAGAAATTGTCTACAATGCCTTAACGAATTCGGAACACGAAGATTTCCCAGAATTAGCCATCGTAATCGTAGATACTTCCAATTTAGAACGAAACCTATTACTATTTTCACAATTATATGATTTAAAAATTCCACTGATTTTAGTATTGAACATGTGGGATGTTGCTGAAAGAAGGGGGATTAAAATTGATTTGACAAAATTGCAAAGCTATTTTCCAACAACGCCTATCATAAAAATGAATGCCCGAATTGGCTTAGGAAAAGATCGGCTTATTGCAGCGATTGATGAACTAGATGACAAGGCAAAAAAAGATGCTTTTATTCCCAGTTCATTTCCCTGTTTAATTGATGATAAAGAAGCTCAAAAAGAAGAAGTGCTGCTTCGCTATGAAAAGATCAGAGAAATCTTACAAGATGTCCAACACGAAAAAACAACCATAAACAACACCCTTTCGCGTAAATTAGATCGGATACTCATTCATCGTTTTTGGGGGTACTTTATTTTTGTCGGGATATTATTGGTCATCTTTCAGTTTATTTTTTCGTTTGCAGCGATTCCCATGGCTTGGATAGACGACTCCTTTGTCCTATTAAGTAGTTGGATGGGACAGCAACTCCCCTCGGGAATTTTAAATGATTTGTTTGCGCAAGGAATCATCCCGGGAATAGCAGGTGTTTTAATGTTTATACCACAAATTGCATTATTATTTTTCTTTATTGCCCTATTAGAAGAAAGCGGTTATTTATCGCGTGTCGTTTTTATTATGGATCGACTCATGCGCCCGTTTGGACTGAACGGTAAAAGTGTGGTTCCATTAATGTCGAGCATTGCATGTGCAATTCCCGGAATTCTAGCTACGCGCACCATTTCAGATTGGAAAGAAAGAATGATTACCATTATAATCGCCCCATTAATGAGTTGCAGTGCTAGAATTCCAGTCTATACCCTACTCATTGCTTTGGTGATTCCGAAAACGTACCTCTTTGGATTTGTTAGCCTTCAAGGATTAGTATTATTGGCACTATATTTCTTAGGGATAGTTTCAGCGCTGCTACTAGCGATCGTCCTTAAAAAATTTATTAGGGTAAAAAACAAAGGGTTTCTGATCATGGAAATGCCTGAGTATAAAAAGCCAAGGTGGGGAAACATATGTATTACGGTTATCGAGAAAGTAAAAGTATTCATTTGGGATGCTGGTAAAGTAATTTTAGCGATTTCTATTATTCTATGGGTACTTGCCACCTATGGTCCAACAGGTAATATGGAAGAAAAAATTGCACAGGCGAAGAAAACTGAATTCTATCAGCATACAAATGAAGTTCAAAAGCAATCAATTATATCGTCTGCTAAGTTAGAAGGCTCCTACATTGGAATAATGGGGAAATTTATTGAACCCCTAATCACTCCGCTGGGTTACGATTGGAAAATCGGAATTTCGCTCATTGGTTCATTTGCAGCAAGAGAGGTTTTTGTTGGATCCCTGTCTACTATTTATGCTGTCCACGATGAAAATGAAGAACACCAAAACCTACTTACACATTTAAAAATGGCAAGAAAGGCGGATGGCACACCTGTATATTCATTAGCAACCGGAGTATCCCTAATGGTTTTTTATGTTTTTGCCATGCAATGTATGGCAACACTGGCAGTTGTTAAGAAAGAAACTAAAAGTTGGCGATGGCCATTAATTCAATTAGTAATAATGGGCGCATTGGCATACATTGGTGCCTTAATTAGTTATCAATTGCTCGCTTAATAAAATAGTTAGAGATGACACAAGAAATAGTGGTGGTAACAATGGTGATTCTAGCGACGGCTTATCTCGTCTATCGCGTAAAAAAGAAATTCTTTCATTCCAATAAGTCTTGCGAAACGTGTGCTTTTTCACCCGAGAACAAAAGTTCAACAGCGAAGAAATAAAGCTTATTAAAAATCTTTCCTATCTTCACATAAAAAAGATATGTTGGAGAATAACGAATGTCAATTATATAAATACAACTCCTCCTTTTTTCTACTAAAAAAAGAAAAGTCATCTTATTTCGCACACGAATTTTCATTGAATGAATTGGATGATGATCATGTGGCATGGTTAAATTTTCATTCCATAGCCGACATGCCTTCCATCGAAACCCTTTGTTTAAACCTTAAAATAGATAAGATAGGAGTCGAAAATATATTTAATGAATCACGTCGCCCAAAAATAGAAGAAAACAATGGGTATATTTTTTTCAATGTAATTTCAGCATTGCCTAGTCAACATCCAAAGGACTTATTGCATAAGGACCAACTTACCTTTTTTCTAGCAAAAAACTACCTCATCTCACTTCAATCTTTGGAGGGAAAACATTTTCATGATGTTAGGGATCGAATCGAAAAAGACCGGGGTAAAATTCGATCTAAAAAAAGTGATTTTTTATTATTTAGAACCCTAGAGTCCATCGTAGACAATTATTTCGAAGTGCTAGATAACGTTTCTGAAGCAATGGAATTAATTCATGAAAACCTCCATAAGTCGGAAGACAAATCACTTCTTTTAAAAATTGAAGTGGAACGAAGAAAATTAATTGAATTAAAAAAAATAGCCGGTCCAATGCTTGACATTAGCATTCAATTACTCGGAAGTGAATCAACGTTAATAGATAAAAACAACTACGTCTATTTTAATAGCCTACACCATAGTTGTACGCATGTCATCACAGAGATTGAATCTCAGAAACAAATATTAGATGGAATGGCGAATTTCTATTATGCGGCACAAGGGCAGCGCATGAACGAAATCATGAAAGTACTCACCATCGTTAGTTCCATTTTTATCCCATTAACATTCATCGCTGGGGTTTATGGTATGAATTTTAAATACATGCCCGAATTATCGTATAAAAATGGCTATTACACCGTCATTGGGGTAATGTTTCTGATTGGAGCTAGCTTATTTGCCTTTTTTATTTCTAGAGGCTGGCTAAATAGAAGAGATTATACTAAACATGAATAGCTTATGCAAGTTTTGATGATTTAAGTGAGGGTATATTTCAAAAAGAATTTTAACTTTGTTCAATAATTAAAAATTACATTAAAAATAAAAATAGGTCATGGGTAAAGGAGATAAAAAAACTGCAAAGGGAAAAAGAGTAATGGGCTCATACGGAAATACGCGCAAGCGTAAAAGTGATGAAAAAGTTATTATTCCAGCTGCAAAAGTTAAAAAAGAGAAAAAAGAACCAACGGTAAAGAAAGCTGCTCCAGCAGTTAAGAAAGTCGCCGTAAAAAAACCGAAAGCAGAATAAATTTTATAAGCCGTCAGATTTGACGGCTTTTTTTATACCCTAAATAAACTAAAAACAAAAAGATGAAACATAATTTTGGTGCGGGCCCATGTATTTTACCTCAAATAGTATTTGAGGAGGCTGCGGCCGCTGTATTAGATTTTAACGGCTTGTCCATTCTGGAAGTATCTCACAGACATAAAGATTTTGTCGCGGTAATGGATGAAACCATAGCCCTTGTAAAAAAAGCGCTCAACGTTCCAACAGGATATTCTGTAGCTTTCATGCAAGGAGGCGCCACATTAGGATTTACAGTTGCTGCCTTAAACATGATGCGTGATCAGAAACGTGCGGGGTATTTTAACACAGGAACTTGGGCGGCTGGAGCAATAAAAGAAGCTAAGAAAGTAGGCATAGATGTTTCCGTACTTGCAAGTTCAGAAGATAAAAAATTCAATTATATCCCAAAAGATTACATCATTCCGAATGACTTGGATTATGTTCATTTCACCTCAAATAATACCATTTACGGCACGCAATACAAGCAATTTCCAGTAACGGATCTTCCTTTAGTTTGTGACATGTCGTCTGACATTTTTTCTCAAGTGATAGATGTTTCAAAATTTGATTTAATTTACGCTGGCGCTCAAAAAAACCTAGGACCTGCAGGTGCTACACTTTACATAGTGAAAGATGAGCAACTGGGAAAATCTACTTCATCGTTTATGCCAAGCTATTTAGATTTAAAACAACAAGTGGAGAAAGAGTCGATGTTAAACACGCCTCCCGTGTTTTCTATTTATGTGTCCCTATTAAATCTTCGTAATCTCCTTGCAAATGGCGGCGTTGCGGAAATGGAAAAAAGAAATATAGCAAAAGCTAACCTTTTATACCAAGAAATTGATAGAAATCCCCTCTTTGTTGGAACGGTAAATAAAGAAGATCGATCCAATATGAATGTGACTTTTACATTACTAGACGATTCGAATTCAGCGGACTTTGACGCGCTTTGGAAGGGAGCGGGAATTGTTGGATTACCTGGTCACCGTTCAACTGGTGGTTACCGAGCTTCTTTATACAATGCCTTACCAATTGAAAGCGTACAGGTTTTAGTAGATGTTATGAAACACTTCGAATCTCAACGATAAAATTCAAGTAGCAAAAAAAATACATTTATGAAAATTTTAGCAAACGACGGAATATCAAGTAAAGGAAAAGAACTTTTAATTGCTGCTGGCTTTACGGTTATTACTGATAAAGTAGAGCAAGATCAGCTAGCAAAAACGGTCAATGAACAAGGAATCGAAATGATCTTGGTACGAAGTGCTACAACGGTTCGGAAAGAAGTGATCGATGCCTGCCCCCATCTAAAATTAATTGGCAGAGGAGGTGTTGGAATGGACAATATTGATGTCGCTTATGCACGTGAAAAAGGAATTACCGTGATCAACACACCGGCATCTTCTTCACAATCTGTGGCAGAATTAGTAATGGGACAATTATTTTCGTTAGCAAGATTTCTCAATGATTCCTATAAAAACATGGCTACGGGCGATTTCTCCACCTTAAAAAAGAAGTATGCGAAAGGAATGGAATTAAGAGGTAAGACCATTGGAATTATTGGGTTTGGAAGAATCGGGCAAAGCCTTGCTTCCTATGCCTTGGGTGCAGGGATGAAAGTGATAGCGGTCGATACAAGTTCCAATTCTGTTACTATAAGCGTTCCGGTTGGCATTGACCAAAAAGTGGAAAAAATCATAATTCCAGTTACTGACTTAAACGAAGTATTAAATGAATTGGATTTTATTTCCATCCATGTACCTAAGCAAGCCAATGGAAGTGCCGTATTAAGGGCTGAAGAATTTTCTAAAATGAAAAAGGGTGTACTCATCGTAAATGCATCAAGAGGAGGAGTAATTGATGAAAATGATTTGTTGGTAGCTCTTGACGAAGGAAAAATAGGCGGTATTGCGTTAGATGTTTACGAAAACGAACCTAATCCAAGGAAAGATTTATTGAATCATCCAAAAATAGCTTGTACCCCACACATCGGGGCGGCAACATTAGAAGCACAAGATCGAATTGGAGAAGAACTTGCTCAATTGATTATCGGGCAGTTTGGAAAATAACATTTGATTAGTGTCCTATAAAGAAAACTAGCGCTCATATTTTGGCTGAAACTTGTAAGATTCTATTTCGATTTGCTTGATGAATTGATAAACATAGATACGACAACGAAAGGGTACAACAATACCAACAACTAGCAAAAAATATGCAAACGAAAATAAAGATTACGACCATCTTTAACTGTTCTTTGGAAAGAGCTTTCAAATCTCCGATCCTTTGCGATGTAACTAAAGTTCACACAGGATTTGGCTTAATGCCAAGAGTAACGCATTGCACGGAAGACGAGAACTGGGGAAAGATAGGTTCGAGTAAAAAAGTATTTGTTGAAAAATCATTGACACATAAAGGAGGTTTCGGTTCGGTGGACAATGTAATTGAACGCATTGAAAATAACTATTGGAAAATAGAAATTAACCAATTTCAAGCTTGGATGTTAAGTTTTAGCAAATTTGTTGGCGAGTGGCGGACAAGTGAAATAGAAAAAGATAAAATCTTGATTGAATACAGCTATACACTCTATTCAAATAATGTGTTGCTTTATCCGATTAATTGGATTTTCACCAAGACATTTTGGAGGAGATACATGCAACAAGCCATGGAAAATGTGAGACAAGTCACCATTGATCAAGAACCTTATCTATATCGGTAAAAAAAGTCTAAACGGACTAGTATTAATTAGAACGAGAAGTAAAACGAAGGTAAAATAGAAAATTTTCTTACCTTTCATTTGAAATGAAACTAGTAAATAATTAACTAAACAAATTAATAACTGTACGTAAATGAATTATATGAAGAACTTGATTATCTTTTTATTCATCTTTTACCTACAAACGAGTTTTGCGCAAAAAGATAGTAAACTCCAACTAAATTCACCAGCACTTGAAAATAAGATTAAATTAGATAGTTCTTACATGAATTATTACATCAGAGAGTTGACTGATACAATTTGGTTTAGTGCATATTCAGAGGTAATCCAATGTAATTATATGGTAAAACTGGACAAATCGCATAACAATTGCACTTTTTATTCCAATAAAAAGCCAATGAGTGGCTTCTTTACAATTTGCATTGTAAATAAAGAATGGAAGGAAATTTATAAAGGAACAATGAAAAATGGCCATTACGAAAATGGTGCTGTTTTTCGATCTTACACGGATGGAACGATCCAAATGACTGGCCAATATCTAGGTAATTGGAAAATGGGTTATTGGACAACCTATCATAAAAATGGAAGATTGGATGCCATCATGAAGTATATGGAAGGGGCCGATTATCCAGTAGTAGAAATTGAATACGATGAAAATGGAGAAATTATTTACTCCAACGATGAAGAAAATGCTATATTAAAACTAATAAATGCTGATTAACAGCCTTTATGGAGGATGCGATTGAATCCTACACTCAAGATGCTAGAAAAGAATATGGTATGTGTAAAGAATTAGTCGCCTATCAGCTAACTGAAATTACGACTCGTGCTAAACTGAACTATTAATCTTCGATAATTTCTATCGCTTCGATTACATCACCTTGTTGAATGGCATCAATTACATCAAACCCTTCCGTTACTTTACCAAAACAAGTATGCACTCTATCTAAATGAGAAGTATTATTTCTTGAATGACAAACAAAAAATTGAGAACCTCCAGTATTTCTTCCAGCGTGAGCCATTGAAAGTACTCCACGATCATGGTATTGATTCTCACCAGTTAATTCACATTCAATTTGATAACCGGGTCCTCCAGTTCCTGGCATACCTTTTTCTCCAGCGCGAGAATTTGGACAACCACCTTGAATAACAAAATCTGGTAATACACGATGAAATGCTAAACCATCATAATACCCCTTTTGAGCCAATCCAATAAAATTTGCAACTGTTTTTGGGGCATCTTTTTCAAAAAATGTTACGAGCATATCGCCCTTCACCGTTTTAATAATTCCTTTCATTCTATTATTTTTTTGGCAAATTTATGAATATATTACTAAATATTCATCATTCTGTTGAAAACTACGTTGAAAACACTCTGAAAGAAGTTGATTTCAACATTATCCGAATATTATCTTTGTGAATAGGCATTCTGAAAAATAAAGAATTTATGTTCGGATCATTGATCAAAAAGAAATTAACGGATAATCAAGTAGCGAATATATTTATTAACGCGCTGTTCGATTCAGTTGATAATGGCTTCAGTATTATTGCACAATGGATCAATGAAGATCCAGCGTTTAATGAATCTCCTAAAATTGATGTTGCTAACAATAGTGAATTTGCACTCATTGTAATTGTTGGAAATCTTTCTTTGATTGATAGCACCTTCGAAACGAGCCAAGCAGAAAGGGTGGAGAAACTTATTTACGAGAAATTGGCCAAAATTTACGAAATTTCAGAATTAGACATTCGCAATATCATTAAAGAATACCGCAGTTTCATTAACAGAATTAATATGCCATCAAAAAATATGATTTATGGCATGTCAAAAGCGGTGTTTTTTAAATATAATTTAAACGAATACCAAGACGAATACTTCAAACGCATGCAAGTACCGAATCCATTATTTCTAAAAAGAATGGATGAGATAATGGGGAATTACTTGTGGAATTGGGATGCTTTCTTTAAGAAGTATAAATTATAATTCTTTACTATTTCACAAAACAAAATCTGACTGATCACTTTCTTACCACAAAATCTTTTTGTCATGATTTTAAATAAAAATACATGCCAAAAAGGGATTCATTTCCTATTTTTTCGCTGGATTACATCCAGCGCTAAAAATAGTTAACCCCTCAGGGGTTATGTAATAGATTGTATTATTATTAAGACCAATCTATAAACAAAATTACTCAACACCTTTCATCAATTTCTTTAGGAAAGGCGCAACGATGATCACCACTACTCCTGTAATAATTCCGTAGATCGCTAATTGATGATATCCTTCTGTATATAAATTCAACTTCACAGTTGCACTGGCGTACTTATTTGGAGAGGCCATGCCTGCACCAAGAATTCCGGCTACATATTGCCCATAAGCGCTTGCCAAAAACCATAAGCCCATCATAACCCCCCAAAGTTTTTTCGGAGAGAGCTTTGTCATTAAAGAAAGTCCAATTGGAGACAAGAACAATTCGGCAATTGTAATCACAAAATACGCTGCAGTGAATACTAGTAATGATGCCTTACCATTGGCATCCGCAAAAAATCGGTTCGCATAAAATACATAGAAGGCGCCACCAAGAAATAGAAAAGCCATTCCAAATTTCACAAAATAATTAGGTTCCATTTTTTTTCGCTTCATCCAAAGCCATAACAAGCCAATTAACGGACTAAACAATACAACGAATAAAGAATTAGACGAATTATTAATCACATTAGGATCCATACTGAAAAAGAATAGATCACTGTGCAGATTGTCCTTTGCGAATAAACTTAAAGATCCCCCACTCTGCTCGAAGAAAGCCCAAAATAAAATGGATAATAAAATAAAGACAAGGGCCGCTAGCATTTTTTTATTTTCAACCCAACCCAACTTCAACATTTCATAAATTAAATAAACCAATGTTGCTGGACCGATAACATACATGAAAATATCTGTGTAACGGGTATTGGTTATCATCAGGTAAATACAAGGGAGAACTAAGATAGATCCAGCATAAACCATCCATTGATTTCTTTTTGCATTAGCTGGTTTTTCTGTTATTGGTGCCAACCCGATAGGACCTAGGTTTGCTCGAGTAACCAGAAACGTAATCAAACCAACAATCATAAATCCACCTGAGAGTAAGAAAGCCATGTCCCAGGAATACATCTTACCCACAAAAACACAAATAGCACCGCCGAAAAGTGCGCCGACATTAATTCCCGCATAAAACAATCCGAAACCAGCGTCGCGACGGGCATCACCTTCTTTATACAACTCCCCCACCATGGTTGAAATGTTAGGTTTGAAAAAGCCAGTTCCAATAATTAGTAAACAAATACCATAATAAAAATAATGCTCCGCTGAAATGCCCAAAACAACACTACCTGAAATCATCAAAATCCCACCCCAAAGCAATGATTTTTGGAACCCAAGAATCTTGTCCGCAAACAAACCACCAATGAATGTAAAAGCATAAACAAACGCTTGAATCGCACCGTATTTCAGATTGGAATCTTTATCACTAAGTAATAATACATCCACCATAAAAATCGTTAGCATTCCTCTATTTCCATAGAAACAAAAGCGTTCCCACATTTCTATAAAAAACAAGTACCACAATTGCTTGGGGTACTTGCCTTTAAAATCTTGAATTTGTTCTAGGGTTAATTTATTTTCCATATTAATTGATTCCTTTTTCTTTCATTACTTTATTAAGCTGTTTTAAGAGTACAAACATCAGCAAAGATGCAAGAAGTAATAAGCCAAAATTAATCCAAAAGAAATCGGCTTTATCGTTATAGGTATCCCATAAACTTGCCAATACACCACTTAATTTATTTCCAATAGAAGTGGATAAAAACCAGCCGCCCATCATTAAAGAGGTGATATTAACAGGACTTAATTTGGAAACAATAGAAAGCCCCATGGGACTGAGAAATAATTCACCAATTGTAATTATTCCATAATTAGCAACTAACCACCAAACGCTCACTTTTTCAGAACCATTCCCTCCTATTTGCACGGCTGCCACCATAACTAAAACAGATAAAGCAGATATAAGCAAACCAAATGCTATTTTAGTTGGCGTACTGGGTTCCTTTTTCCTCCTTCTCAAAAAAGTAAAGAAAGCAACAACAAGAGGCGTCAAAATAATTACCCAGCCAGGATTAATGGACTGACTTAAATTTGTTGCCCAAAGAGAAACCGTAGATCCTTCCTTCGGCAATTTTTCTTTCGCTACATTTCTAAAATAAATGGGATAACCCATCTCTTTTTCAACTACACCATTTTTCTTTTGAAGTCGAAAACCCTCATCATACAAGTCGACTGAATCTGCTTTATAAGTGACTTCTTTAGCAAACTTAAGTCCATTAAAAACCTGCTCCGTCTTTCCCGATATCTCCCTGTCTGTATAACGATCAGCCCAAGTATTTAAGGCCGAACCATTTAATTTAAAGACAGCCCAAAATAAAATAACCACCGAAAATATTGTCAGTAATGCACCTATTGGACGCTTATCTTCCACTTTAGCTTTCACATATAAACTTCCGTAAAAAAAGATGACTGGAATACAAGCAAAAATAAACGCATCGGTGCTATCGGATCCAAAAATATAACTATCCGAATTTGTTGCCGATTGCACCCCTTTCAGCAGCCAACCAATGGCACCAAAAACAACCGATGGCAATAGAATGTAGAGTACAATTTTGTAAAAAGGCATATCACCTTCTTGTGTCCCTTTTTTCTCTGTTTTATCCCCGTAGTATTTTGTCCCTAAAAGAAAAATGCAAACCCCAACAAACATTCCTAATCCGGCAGCCATAAAGGCGTATTGCCAACCTAATAATATTTGTAATGCGGCACCGAAAAAATTACAAATAAACGCCCCAATATTTATCCCCATATAAAAGATATTATACCCTTCGTCTTTCTTGTCCTTAAATTTCTCATCATTGTAGAAATTACCTAAGAGCGTTGAAATATTGGGCTTAAAAAATCCATTACCAACAATAACGAGCGTCATAGCGATGTACAACATGGTAGTGTTGTGAATCCCCATCATAAAATAACCTGCCCCCATCATTAATCCACCAATCACAATCGATTTTTTGTAGCCGAGATAACGATCCGCTATTAATCCACCGATAAACGGTGTTAAAAAGACCAGAGCAATAAAAGTTCCGTATAAGTCAGACGCTTCTTTCTCGGTCATTGCAAAACCAGCTTCAACGTCTTTGAGGTAGAGCGTAAAAATACCTATCATCAAATAATACCCGAAACGTTCCCACATTTCAGATAAAAATAAAAATGGCAGTGCTTTTGGGTGGTTCTTCCACATAAGTAAAGTCTATATTAGTGAATCACATGAGCGTGTCAGGAGTCAAACAATAATCTTAAGTCAAAATTTTATAATTTCTCCTTGAATTAAAACTATTGAACCTCGACGTGATCATTATGCATCCTTTTCTCTAACCAAGAACTAAGGAAGAATAAGATGGCCGCTGCAATACCAGACATCAAAATAAACAGGACGAAGAACTCATATAAGTTAGTGATTTGAAAACCTACGAAGGAGGTAGCGCCGCCTTTTCCATCTTCACCTCCAGGTATTAAAGCACTTAAAGTTCCTGCAAATTTATTTGCAGCTGCATTAGCCAAAAACCACGTTCCCATCATCAAAGAAGATAGTCGAAGTGGTGCAAGTTTTGATACCATAGACAAACCAATTGGAGATAAGCATAATTCCCCAATCGTATGAATTACATACAAACCGATTAACCACCACATAGATACTTTTTCGCCCAAACCTAAACCTTTAACCGCAATAGCAATTACTACATACCCTAAAGCAACTAGGCCTAAACCTATAGCCATTTTTTTAGGGGAAGATGGCTCCAGTTTTCTGGCATATAAGAAGCCCCAAATAATAGTCATAATTGGTGCAAGTGCAATAACGGCTAATGGATTTACAGATTGAAAATAAGATGCCGGCATTTGCCAACCAAACAAGGTTCTTTCAGTTTGTCGGTCTGCAAATAGTGTTAATGAAGCACCAGCTTGCTCAAAAGCACCCCAAAAGAATATGACAAAGAAGGCAAGTATAAATATTACAGAAATGCGTTGTATTTCAATTTTTGTCAAGCTTTTATCAGTAAGAATTAGAACTGGCATCAACACCATCGCACCATAGATAAAATAACTTATGATGTCCACATTACTTTTAAATAGTTGTTTAAAGTTCAACATGAAGAAAATAATCATTATCGAACCTATGATCATTCCGATACTTTTTGTATCTAATTTCTTGACTGGAAGTCCAATGTGTTTTCCCTCTTCAGATATAAGGTATTTTTTCTGTCCCCAAATAAATGCCACAAGGCCAATTAACATTCCTATTCCCGCGCATAAAAAACCCCATTTAAAATCCATCGATCCACAAATGAGCGGAGAAAAGAAAGCACCGAGGTTTATCCCCATATAAAATATGGTAAAAGCGCTATCAATTCTTCGATCATTAGCCGGGTATAATTGCCCTACCATGGTTGAAATATTGGGTTTAAAAAAGCCATTTCCAATGATTATTGATGTCAAGCCCATCCACATGAGCATTACTCCTCCGTCTGCACCTGCAGATGCGGAGAAAAACATAAAAAACTGACCAATTGCCATCAGTAAGCCACCAATAATGATACTGTGGCGATTACCAAGAAATTTATCACATAAATAACCTCCCAATAAAGGAGTCAAATAAACCAATCCCGTATAACTTCCATATATTTCTGATGCATCAGCATCTTTCATTAACAATACTTTAGTCATAAATAATATGAATATGGCACGCATTCCATAATAACTGAAACGTTCCCACATTTCCGTAAAGAAAAGAAAGTATAGTCCTTTTGGATGCCCTGATCGTACTTGAATTTTATTCGAATTGTCTACTTTATTTCCCATGGTTTTATTATTTTGTGTGAGCCGAATTTAATAATAATTGTTTACGATTGATTAAAAAATTATAAAAATGAGTTAAAGAAAATAACAAAACAAGAAATCTATTCTGCTTTTCACCTTCTATTATTGCATGATAATGTTCCCAAATCACACTTATTAATAAGTCGATGCATTAGTTATACCAAATCATAAAACGCTTTTAATTAACCTGCTAAACAAGATTAATTTTCTGTTATGAAATGTTATACTTTTCCTTAACTTTACATTTCAAATCAACTAACATTTTTTATTATGAAAAAAACCCTTTTACTTTCATTATCTTTTTTTATCAGCTTTTTCCATTTCGGACAGCTATTCTCAGATAATTTTGACACGTATGCAGTTGGATCTTATTTAGGACCACAATCATTAACTTGGTCTACTTGGAGTGGTACCGAAGGTGCTGCTGAAGATGCGGTGATCAACAACATCCAATCCGCTAGCCCTTCTAACTCTATTTATTTATCATCAACGGGAGCAAATGGAGGTCCTCAAGATGTAGTGCTTAAGTTTGGACAATTATACAATTCTGGTATTTTCACCCTTCAGAATAAATTTTATGTGAATACTGGTAAAAAAGCCTACTACAATATTCAAGGTGCCTTAACCATTGGAAATTTATGGGCATTGAACGTGAGTTTAAATGCAGGAAGTTTAATCATTGACGATGGCATTACCTCCAACCTAGTTTCAACCAACTACCCTGAAGCCACCTGGTTTGACTTAAAAATTGAAGCCAACCTAACATTGCACGTATGGAAAGCATACGTTAACGGAGCTTTAGTTGGAACATGGACCAATGGGGTGAATACAGTAGCATCAACTGATTTTTTTCCCACTCAAAATTGTCAATTCTATATCGATGACGTAAGTTTTGATCACGTGGCCTACACCCTTCAAAATTTGAATGCGATGGTTTCACAATTAAGCGTAGGTGGAAATATTGCTGGTCAAAATGTTACCCCATCTGTTTCTATATTAAATGCTGGGGTTACTGCAATTACCTCATTCAAAGTAGATGTTACATATAACGGAGCAACATACACTCAAAATATTACGGGCGTTAACCTGGCAAGTTTGGCAAGTTACAATGTCACTATGCCTTCCATGCTGTTGATTCCAGGAAGTCAAAATGTTGTGGCAACAGTTTACGATATAAACGGTGGTGTGGATAATGATCTAAGCGACAATGTACTTACTACGACAATTAACCCGGTTGTTCCTGCAGCAGGTAAGATGGTTGTGAGCGAAGAAGGAACAGGAACATGGTGCCAATGGTGTCCACGAGGAGCTGTTTTTATGGATGACTTTAAGCAAAAATACGATGGGTTTTGGGCAGGAATTGCTGTTCACAATGGTGATGTAATGACTGTAACAGATTATGATGCAGGAATTGGCGCTTTAATTTCTGGTTATCCAAGTGCTTTAGTGGATAGAGGAAATGAAGTAGATCCATCTGGTATGTCGCCAGACTTTTTTGCTCGATTACAAACACCTCCAGTAGCAACATTAGTTAACGGTGCTACATGGGATGCAACTACAAGGATCTTAAATGTTTCTGTTAAAGCAACTTTCGCTTTACCTGCTACAAGCAGTTATAAAATGGCTTGTGTATTAACTGAGGATGCTGTAACTGGTGTTGGTGCTGCTTACAATCAATCTAATGCATATGCAGGAGGTGGAAATGGCGTGATGGGTGGTTTCGAAGCCTTGCCAAATCCTGTACCAGCAGCTCAAATGGTATACGATCACGTTGCACGAGTTATTGCGCCAAGTTTTACTGGATTTGCTGGAGCATTTCCTGCAGTAGTTAACGCAGGAGAAAATCACATTGTGAACTTTAGTTTTACATTGCCGGCATCTTGGGACGAAAATCAAATTAACATCATTGGAATGATCCTTAGCCCTAATGGCAAAATTGACAATGCAGGAACAGCTACCATTGTTGAAGCAGTTGCCAATGGATATGAAAATGGAACTTTTGCTGGTATTTTTGATGCATTGCCTAATCAGTTGGATGCAGCAATAAAACTATACCCTAATCCTGCAACAGAAAAAGCAACGCTTGCTATTGATTTAAAAGAAGCGAAAGATGTTTCTATAGCACTTTACGATCTTAATGGAAACTTGCTAAAAGCTGCTACTTACGCTAACTGGCTTGGTTTATCAACCGTTGAAATGAACACAAATCAACTTAATGCTGGTGTTTACCTTGTAAAAGTTACTATTGGTGGAGAAATCTCAACCAAAAGATTGGTGGTTCAGTAAGAAAAATAAATCTGAAAATATAAAGGGGCTTCGGCCCCTTTTTTTATGCCAAAAAGTTAATTTTGTATATGCAATTTTCAAAAGCCTTTGTTCGATTTAATTGGGCAGCCTTAGTAATGATTTATCTGGTGGTGATTGCAGGCAGTTTTGTTCGTATTAGCGGAAGCGGTATGGGGTGCCCCGATTGGCCTAAATGTTTTGGGAAATGGATTCCACCAACCTCAGCCAAAGAATTACCAGCTAATTACAAGGAAATTTTTCTCGACAAACGAACAAAAAAAGTAGAAAAATTCAATCGGCTTCTTAAGGCAATTGGCATGAAAAAAACGGCCGATAAGTTAAACGATGATCCTGACATCGATAAAGAGGAATCATTTAACGCGAGAAAAACTTGGGTCGAATACATTAATAGATTAATAGGATTTATAGGCGGAAACATGCTCCTTTTTGGATTTGGCTGGTTTCTACTTTATTATAGAAAGTCTCGCTTAACATGGTTAGCGGGACTAAATTGTATCGTCATTGGTATTGAAGCTTGGTTCGGATCAATAGTAGTAGCCACCAACCTTACACCATGGACAATTACCATCCATTTATTACTTGCATTACTAATTATTGGAATTCAAATTTACATAATCCATAAAATAAGCCCCGTCCAATCTAAGAAGCTTATTGCCGACAAGATGCTTTTAATGCTCGTGATAATTGTTTTTCTAATAACCTTTTATCAGTTGTTTTTAGGAACACAAGTAAGGGAATCTATTGATGAACTTACTAAACAAGGATTTGGCAGAGCATCCTGGACAGATAAATTAGGCTGGCCCTTCTACATTCATCGTAGTTTTTCATGGTTGGTGCTTATCGCCTTAACTTACATGGCGATCAAAAACGAAAAAAATTATAAAATTCAGCTTATTCGATCGGCATTTTTAATCTTAATAATAGAGCTAATTTCGGGAATTCTATTGGCATACGCGGACATGCCAGGCTTAGTACAAACATCCCATTTGATATTTGCCAGTATACTTTTTGGCATCTTGTGGATGGGGGTGCTAAGGATTAAAAAAGGTTGATTGCTAATAATTGGTTAGCACGCTATGAATTTTTCCTTTCTTTTTACTTGACAAAAAGAAACAAAAAGTAGCAATATGGACAATTTAGTCGGATGCTCCGACTCAACAATCATTTAGAAATAATCGTTATTAATAAAATTAGATTTTGATACTAATTTTCCATTGAACTATAACTAATAATTTCATTTAGCTCATAAATTGCTAAAAAAAGTATAATTTTAATTAAAATATTATTTATGAAAATAACGCTACTCCTACTGCTGACCATGATAGCAAGTGGCCTTTCTGCTCAAATCACCATCGATCAAGGCGATATGCCAAGTATTGGGGATAACATCCCTAGAAAATCCGATACCATGACCGTACATCCTGGCCCTGGCGGCAGTGGCCCCAATCAAACCTGGAATTTTACGGCGACTAGTCTTTCTGTAATCAATGAAAACACCTCCATTGTTTCGGTGACCTCTACGCCCAACGCGAATCAATTCAATAGCTCAAACCTAGCCATGACAAATGATAATGCGAGCTATTTGTACTTCAATAAATCGGCGCAAAGTTTCACAACACAAGGTTTTTCCGGCGATTTATTAGGGACAGGAATCATCAATGCAGTCTTCAACCCTGCCCTAACCTTACATCAATTTCCGAGAAGCTTTGGCTCTACTTTTACGGATACTTATGGCATTAACGTCACGATTCCTGGAGCCTCTATTAATCCATTAATCAGCCAAATAAACTATAAGCGATCTTCTGTGGTAAAAGATACAACAGATTCTTGGGGGCAATTAACTACACCCTTTGGAACTTATGACGTATTGCGCGTTCACAGCATGGAAATATTTACCGATTCCATATTGGCGCTGCCCATTTTCCCACCCGTTTGGCAATTGGTTTCCGTTACCATAGATACCACCCACAGCTATTCATGGCTTGGAAAAGGAGGAAAACTTGCGATTGCAGAGATGACTTTTGATTCTATAGGCGCACCTAAAATCTTTAAATGGACTGAATTACCTGGTCTTGGTGTAGGATTGGAGGAGTCTGAAATGGATGAATCAATAAGTATCTTTCCTAACCCAGCAAATAATCTAATCAACCTGAAGCTATCAAATAAAACAAATAACTCTTCAGGTATATTCTATTTATATAATAACATGGGAGCTTTAGTTCATCAAGAAGAAATCACTCATTCGACCATAGCGCAAGTTGATGTAAAATCATTTCCTGTAGGCATGTACACCTGGGAACTTCAATTTATCAATAGTAATGATATTAAACGAGGGAAAATAGCCCTAATACGCTAAATTGATTGAAAATAGAAGCTAATATTCTTGTATATATTAAAGAATTTTCTACTTTTGCAAACCAATTTTAATAGAACAAAAAGTTGTTTTATTGGTATTTAATATTGGTCCTATAGCTTACCTACGCTCACTACGTTCGGTTGGCACAAGCAATTCGCTATAGGACGATAAAGAATATGAATGTTATCTTCGGATAATTTGGTCCTATAGCTTCCCGACGATCACTGCGTTCGGTCGGGACAGGCGAATTCGCTGATAGGAATATAAAGAATATGAATGTTATCTTCGGATAATTTGGTCCTATAGCTCATTCGGTTAGAGCAACTGACTCATAATCAGTAGGTGCTTGGTTCGATTCCAAGTGGGACCACCCAAGTGGGGATTTTGGCTGAAAAGTCGGAATCCCCTTTTTTATACCCCTCTACAAGCCCCGTTAAATAAGGGATTGCAGAAAAAAGCAAATTTATTCTTGTGGTTCGATAATCATCATTTTCTCGGTTGTAATGAATTCCCTCCGGAAACAGCAAATTTTGGATTTTTTGCTTACCGCTAAAATTTGCTTTTCTCCACAATGACGGGAGTTCTAGCGATAGTTTTATACACTTATCTACTGCTTTTTCAAGGTTCGATAACTGATTTTGACTGTTGTCCAATTCTAACTCCATTTGGTGAATATTACCTCGAAATTTATCTCTAAATTTCACATACAAGGTTTGATCAATTTCACCAGTGACAAATCGCTCTTCCACATTATCAAGTTTTTTCTTGAGACTTGCTAATTCAACTTGCATGGCTTTCTTACCCTCTTCATTAACTTCTGTTCGTTGACTTAAAAGGTGAAGAAACATCTTTTTAAAAATGGGAGCTAATTTTTTATCAAATGTAAATTTCTTAATGAGTAATTCAAATTTGTTGTGAAGTACAATTTGACTTCGATTATTGGCACAACCTTTCAAATTACACTTATAGTAATAAAGCCCCTTTTTCTTGACAAGGTATCCAGTCATGTTATTTCCGCAACAATCGCATTTAACAAATTGTTTCATTGGCAACTCGTCTACTTCTAGTTCAATTTTATATCCTCCTCCAAACTTTTCTAGATTCTGATGCACTTTCAAAAAAGTACTTTTTGAAATCAAAGGTGGGTGCTTTCCTTCAATCATTTCACCTGGAACCATTTTGGAAACAATGAATCCACAATAGAAAGGGTTTATAAAAAAATGGGAAAGACGCTTTGAAGGAATTGCCCATCCTCTTGCATTTAATCTATTTGCGATTTCAATAATGCTCAAATCTTCATTTGCTTTCCATTCAAATGCTTTTTTAAGCAGTTTCCCTTTATCGTTGATTACCATTGTATGCTGATCTGCAGTTTTTCCTTGGTTGGTATTTGTATAACCCGTTGGAGGCATAAATGGCCAAAATCCTTGTTTCAATTTCTCAATCATTCCAGTCATGGATTTATCTCTTCGCAACTGATTATCGAATTCACTGAACAAATGATAAATCCCTTCCATAAAATTTCCAGAAGGATCACTATGATCTACAGATTGGGTAATAGATACCACTTTGATTCCACGTTGTTTCAGTTCATGTGAAATAAATGCACCACCTGGTCCGCTCCTACTAAATCGATCGTAAGAATAGACAATGACATATCCGATTGTTTTTTTACGCTTCACGTAACTCAGCATTTTTTGGAATTCCTTTCGCTCATCATCTTTTGCGCTTTCGTACGTTCCTCCAAAAAATTCTATTACATCCAGTCCTTTTTCTTCTGCGTATTTTTTACAGTGCTTCAATTGAGTATCCAAACTGGCATTGTTATCCGCTTGTTCCTTTGTGCTGACACGTGTGTATATGACAGCCTCTGTTTTGGCAAACTGAATTAATTCAGAACCTTTAGAAAATCGCTTAAATCTTTTGTCCGTTTGCATATTGCTCAATAATTATCAAACAAAGTTCTTCAATTTGGTCTAACAGAAGTTGAGCGATTTCCTCAGAAATCTTTGCTTCTGTAATTTCTATTAAGTCCTTTGTTGTTGGTTTTTCAAATTTTAGTTTTTTATTAATCAATTAATTTACCCATGTGTTTCTTGTCCGCTTATCGGTTCATTGAAACAGGTGTTCATTCGCCCATTTATTTGGTACGCTTATTTAGTTTCATTTGAATTTTATTTTCAAAATGCACAATTTTTCCGTTTTGCGTGGACACACTAATTTTTTGATAGCCATTTTTCGCTATTACATCCAAAAACCGTTGTTCCATACTTATTTCATTTTTTTTATCCACTTCAAGTAAATAAGGCTCTCCATCCTTGAAGCGAATATTTATGGAATTAACATCTTTTCTACGAATCAATTCCAAAATTTCCAATTCCGTTTCGGATAATAGAGATATCTCCTTTAAGAAAGGCTTCGGCGACCATTCAATTATTAAACTTCTATAAGCGTCGGGAATACTAAGGGAGAAGTAGGGTTCTGATATGAATTCTGCGAATTCTTTCTCTTTTGAGAGTATTTCTTGGTGACAATGCGAATCGTATAAGATATAGTCCCCATCCTTATTGACAATGCAGTGAATAGACTTTCTAAATATTATTGTAGCCAAAACAGTTGATTTGAATAGAGAAGGACCATTCTCTTTAAATTCTATCAAAAGCTGCTCGGGAGTTAACGAATCTTCATATTTATTTTTTATTCCACTGAATAAATTTAGTAATGTTGCTTCATCAACCATACTCAAATCAATTCTAGGTTCCAATAAATTTTCCTTAAGTGTTTTAATCGTGCTAAGTGCAATGCCTAAAGATCGCATTTGTTGGATTAACTTAATCCAAACACTTTGAATAATGTCATATTTCCTTCGCATTCCGGGCCCTTTGACAATTGGTAAAATTCCTTGTTTATCCCAATAAGTTGCATCTCTAGGAGCAATCTTGAGATCATTTATGCTATATTTTGACTCCAATAACTCATCCAAGAGATGCGGAAACTCTTCTGTAAACAAGGAACTTGTCAGAATTTTAACTTCTTCGGGACTCATTAAAAATTTTTCTTCATTCATAATTGACAATGTTGTAAATTAGCTTATATTTGCAAATATAAACTTAATTTTAATAATTATGATAACTAAAAGAAAAAAAAATGTAGACCCGTCTCCACTTCCAATGAGAATTTGTTTGTGTGGTTGTAAAAATGAATTTCAACCAAATCGTTCAAATCACTTTAACGTAAATTACAAGCATACCAACTTTGCCTACAACCATGGTACTCGTAAAGAAAAATACGCAGAAGAAATCGAAGTTACAAAACGTATTCGAAAAAATGACCGAATACTCGAAAAGTATTTCAAAAAATCTGATAAACAGATCGTTAAGTTGAATTTCACTATAATAAAAGCAGATGGATTCGATGAAGGGATTTTTACTCAGATTGTCGGCGTCATCCAAGATGAAATCGAAAGGAAATACAATGCTGTATACAAGTTTTGTTTTAGATTAATAAAGCAGGGTGAAATTAATTTTATTGAAATACGAGAATTATGAAAGATATATATAGAACTATACCAGCATCAGAATTATTTGCAACTGAGGTTGGAATAAGTGGGGCACCGCTCCCTTCCAACGGGCCAGGAAGAAAAAATCCACTTATTAAATACATTATTGTTGGGGGTTTAATTGTTGGGGCAATTGCTTTGGCATACCATCTTAATAAGAAGTCAATACCTAAAATAATCCCGAAAAAAGATGAATAAAGAACAAGAACAAACAAAAAAGCCGATAATCTTAACAACAAGCCAATCCGAAGATGCTATTAAGATTACCGCAACAGCCATTTTAACGCTTGCTGCTGCATGGTTAGTACTAAAAATCAGTAAGGAAATGCTGAAGCAATTGGAAGGAATGGGGTTTTAGGGGGGATAGCATACCAAATTTTTCAGTGCCTGTGTTGATTTTTTGATTAATGGTGCTTCATAATACAAAACAAAAGCATCACATAAAAACAACACAACTACAACAATTAAAGGAAGTGGAAAATCTTCCGGAAGATGAACAAAGTACCCTGATAAGTTCCTAGTGGCTTAAATTCATGATTTTAAAGTCAAACAGGCTACGCAACATAAAATAAAACGCCCAAACTATAAAGTTTGGGCGTAACTCATTACCTATACTGTGACCAATCAAATGAGTGCTACTGTTAAGATGCCTAGGCGCTTTTAACAGTAGTTATTCTTTAATATCCATTTTTTTTCTAACATAATCTTCGATTTCCTTTTCGGTAATGGGTTCAAAATAATGTCTGCATTCCCACATTTCAAGATGATCTCCGTAAAAGAGTTCGATTTCTATTTTAAAATCCCTATGAGACTCTAAATATGAAAGTGAAAGAGGCTTAATGATGTGTTTGATTTTTTTTGAACATTTTTTGTCAAATTTCCAAACATAAAACTTATAACCAATGGTTGTTGAGTCATCCTGATATTTGATCAATTCAACGTCACTAATTTGTCCATTTTTAGCGTACGTTAAAATGTATGAATCCCAACAATCGCAATTAGAGTTATCTAATTTTTCCCAATCTAACTTATTTATGTAAGCCATCAATGTGTCTTTTAAATCGGAGATTTGTGAGTATAATTTATTATTCAACTTTATTTGTTGTATTGATTCGATATTTGAAATTTGACGTTTTGATTTTAGCATGCCATTTTCTATTACTAATTTATCCTCAAATTCATAGATTGCATTGTATCCCATGTCAGACACATAAAACAGTTCTCCCTTTGGTACTGTAATTGTTCCGTTGTACCATGAAGCGAACGGTCTAATATTCCCAAACATAGCAAAAAGATTTGCATCCTTTGATTCGCTAGAATTTTCATAACAACTTGTAATTTTTAGAAGAAAAAGCGAATCGTCTTTCAGTTCCCAATACGCTTTATATCCCCTCCAACAAGCTGAAGACTCATAAGGATTATTGAAGTCTATGAGAACTCTATTTTTAACCTGTTCAAAATATTGTTCTAGCGGATTATTAAAAATTGGAACAGTGTCTTTATCTATAATCAGGTAGTCAGGTACTTGACCGGTTGAGTATGCCTTGCTAATAGACAGAAAAAACACTAATAGGATTAAAATTGTCTTCTTCATAATTACCGGTATCGTTCCACAAGCAGGCAAACGGCTCACTTTTCTCAAGAACGTTTTACCGAAGATAAACATTCTTTTTACAAACTAAAAGTTTCACCGAGGTATGGTCGGGGGTGGTACTTGCTTGCTGTTAGCAGAAATTTATATATCAAATCTAATAGGTAGAATCATACTATGAGAAACATTATCATTTTGACATTTTGCAGGAATCCAATTAGGCATTTTTTTAATCAGGTCAATTGCTAACTGGTCAATCTCTTTTCCAAGTCCTCTTTTAATGTGAATATTGTTTATTTCACCATTTGCATTTACAATAAATGCCACATATATTTTCCCTTGGATGTCGACGTGACTTGGATATTCAAGATTATGAATGATAAACTTTAACAATTCTTCCTTTCCTCCGGGAAATGATGGTTCAGAATCTGCGCTAAAATATATTTTAGTCTTGGTGAGTGAATCAATTTCATAATTACAAGGACTAATTGAGTCTTGAGAAAATGAATAACTCAAAGTCAAAAAAGTAAAAATGAATATACTGGTAAACACGCTCATGGTACTCTTTTTTATTTCTACTAACGGTTTGCTTGTAGGCGATGTGCCGATTGCGGGGATTTCCTGACAAGTTACGCAGAAATTGAAGCGGGATACAATCCTTGAATAAGCTACTGAACCGGCTTTTTTTTTATACCGCATATAATAGGGTGTTTTTATTATTTTCCTTTAGTATTGTCCACTATAAAATTTATTTGTGTCATTAATTTCAAGGCCGTTGTCTCCGAACCATTTAAAAAAACTATCCCACTTGTCTTTATTTTCAGATTGCCACTTTTCAAAACCATCTTCATCCCCTTTCATTAAAATCCAATGGTTGTATGCTTCAATGTGTCCAGCATCTTTAACTCCTTTTTGATATGTGAATAAAACGTTTGGATATGTTTTGTCGTGTCCATTTTTAAAATAGTTGTCTACAAATAAGCTTCTAATATTGTCAAGTGAATTGATGTCGATTGACTTAACTGAAAGCATAGAAAACATATAGGTCGGTTCATAAACACCAATTCCATAAGGCAATTTCATTTTACTTGGGTCTTTCAAGTCGCTTACATTTATTGAAGCGTTTTGACTGAAACTTAGAGAAAAAGAAGTGTCAGATGTAAATTTTATTTCACTTTTAAATGTGTCAAAAAGTAATTTACTAATTTCTGATGTTCGTTTACTATTTCGTTCCAAATTCATAAAAATCTCTCCATAAATCAATCCCCAAACTTCTTCTGTCGAGCCACAATAAACTCTTGCTGCACGATAATAGTTTGAAGGAAATTGAGGGTCTAATTCGATTCCCTTTTCATAAAACGGTAATGCTTTACCATATTCCTTTTTACCCCAATAAACATTTCCTTTTTCTAAATATATCATTCCAGAGTTCGGAAATTTTTTCAAGCCCTCGTCATATGCTTCAAAAGCTTTCTCAGTTTTTCCTAAAACATCATAAGTGTTTCCTAATAGTTGAAAGAGACGTTCATTTACGTTTTTATGGTTAATGTTAAGCTCTAATATCTTAATTGCTCCCTTATAATCTTCTTTTAAATAATGAGCATACGCTAATTCATAAGCGTAATCAAATCTATCTGGGTCAAGTTTCTGGGCTTCCTCTAAAAGCTTTATACTCTCGTCAACTTTACCATTATCCATTAATTTAATAGCTTCTTGCCCCTTTTCAAGTGCTTTTTCTTTGTCGGTCTGTCCGAAAGCAATTTGTCCTGCCGTAATGAACAGAAGTAGTCCGATTGTTTTGATTGTTTTTGTCATTTAATTGTCGTTTTATAATGGCTTGTAACAGGATCGGGGTTCGCAGCGCGTCAACTTTTTTTAATTAATACAATTTACCTTCTATGCTGCTCCGCGGTGCGCTCAATAATCGAAAACTTTCCATTGTCGTTTTTCGAACTAAAGTTACCGCTTTTTTTTCTAGACGTATGTTATAGCCTGCCTTTCTTTCCATGGCTATATGATTCCCCAAGCAGAAATAATAAAAGTTAATGATGCGTTATTGACAAATTCTTTGATGTCAATATACTTGTCTGCTTGGTCATTTGTAAGTTCAATGAAATAAACATTGTATCCGTGGGTTCCATAGTATGCGTTTATCCATAGTTTGAATCGTCTTCTCTGCGGTGAAATTTTTAAGTGTTCAGGTTCTTCAATAAGTCCAACATTAATGATGTTTCCATACCAGTCACCAATATGCGGCTTTTTGACTTTACCTGTTTCAACCTCTGTGCTGACCACCAATGGCATTGGAGGTCTACATAAACTGTCTTGTGTGCAATAGATAATTTTACTGTTTAATAATCCACTTGAAAATATGTCTAAAAATTTTCTAGCGTCTTTACCAAAACCAACTCTAACGCTATCAAATTGAACATAAGAAAAACTGTCAACTGTGATTAATGATATAGAACCACTATAACGCGAATAAGCTTTGGTTTGATATTGTGTTGCAAATACATTTTTTTCATTATATACTTCTTGGTCTTCGTATTTTTTATATTCCCTAACACGGTACTTTTTGCCCTTGGTATCAACGATAGTCGTCATCCTGTAACTACAAGAAGTCGCAAATAATGCCAGTCCAAGTGCTATTTTAAATGTTGTTGTCAATATTGTTATCGTCTTTTAAGTTTGCCAATAAAGGTTTTGGGTTTGTCGAGGTTGCGAGCTTTCGGAACCGATTATTTTCTCTCAAAGATAAAATTTCTTACGAGAAATAAACGTGAATTTACTACAAAATTCGCAATCTTGCCAAGCGCCTGTTATAGCCAGTACCTTTTACGACAATCTATGAAATTGATCTAAATTTTCTGTCTTTTATTTGCCATTTGTTGCACACTTTTTCCAAAATAAATAATTCATCACCACCGCATAAAGGTCCACAATAAGTTCTTAAATAAATCAATGCAATATTGTTATCTAAAGTGAAAATAGGAGTTGATATTGTATAATATTTTCCTTTACCTTTCTGTTTCCATTTTAGACCAGCAATTCTTAAGGTTAGTTTTTTTTTCGCTATTTTCTTTATTGCCTTATATGAGAAATTATATCCTTCAATTTTTGTTGTATCACTAATGAAAAGTTGATTAGTTTTGAAATATAAAGAATCAATTATATTGGCTTTGTATTCTTCATTGGAACGAACCATTATTATTTCTTTAAGAAGATCATAGTTTGAATATCTTCCTTTAATATTATAACTCCAATTATTTGTGTAGTCGATTAACAGTCTAGTAGTAGCATTAATATCCAATTTTGATTGACTATATCCATTTATATAATTTGTAATAAAAAAGATAATAATGATAAAGTATTTCATTCTATTGTTATTAGCTAAAACGGTTGGCGTTATTGCAGTAAGGGAAAGCGGGTGATTGTCCTATTAAGACAAACGAAAAGTGAAAGCGTGCTACAACTGTTCCCTTACTACTGAAACCCTTATTGGCTATACCGCGTTTAAGCCAACGTTTTTCTTTATCAATATATATCATCTTTCTTTATTTTTAAATTAGATAGCTCTAATAATTTCAAACATACACTTTCAATTGTTCTACCAGACCATCTATCAACGACATGATATTTTCCAAGTTCCTTTCCTTCTAGAATCCATTGTGCTCCGTCTGATCCTATATCACTTTGCGTAGTAGGTAAATTCCAAAAATTAATCGAATTAACACTTGCTACAAAATCATTCCAATTTTTAAGTGTTAATACCTTACTCCTATTTACAACTATTTTTCCAGGGTCATAACCACCAGCTCCATCACCAACTTTCCAATACAATGTTACAGTATCATTAAAATTTTCTAATCTGATTACTACGGGCTTATGAAATGAACGTAACCAAGTAAATCTAAACACTTTTGCCGGTAAAGAATCACGTAATACAGGTTCATCCAAGGCATTGAGGTGTGATGCATACCAATTGACATGAAAAAGAGCTGACTCAACTCCTAAAACTTTAAATTCTGAAGTCGATACGAAATCAATTACATTCACTGCGTAATTAGTCTGCCAATCACTTGGTAAATCGATAAAAGCTGCTATTGGAAAAAAAGATGACTGTATTTTATAGCTTTCATAAAGTTGTTTCTTGTTTAAGTCGCTATTATAGTTTGCAAGTTGTATTAAAGGAAATTTAAGCGTTTCCATCAAGCCTTCGTTTTGATTGCAGAGGGTAGAAAAGTATTGGATGGCATTTGCTGAATAATAATCAAGAGTTGTCTTTTCTTTGTCTGATTTAAACTCATTAATGAAAAGTTCATAACACAACTTACCAAGTGAATAAATGGCTTCTGTATTTACACTATCAAGTTTACAGGCTTCTTTTAAATAGTTGATACGTTGCGTATCAGTTAATCTAGCAAAATGGGCATTTCGTTTTCTTGCTCTAATTAAATAGGGTTGAGGACTTTTAGAATTTTCTTTTATCAATCTGTCAAACAAAAAACTGATCGAGTCTTTCTGATGATTTCTACTATAGACTTCAACTATGTAATTAATCGCTCTTTCATTTAGACTATCAATTTCCAATAGATTAAATGCAACATTCTTCTTATTGCCCCATTCTTCGCCGGACTTAAAATAACTTAATTCGTACTCTAGTTCTTTTACAGTCTGTGAAAAGCAAGTGCTATTTATTACTAAGAACAAAAATGCTATCCGTATTTTTTTCATTCGGCCGATGTTTTTAAAATTTTTGATTACGATTTACTGCCTGGCAGCACTAAACTTGATACAAGCAAAAAGCTTTTGTGTCTTTCGGCTCCGCTCGATTCACTTAAAGCACATCGAGCGGAGCCGAGATGCGCTCGATTTAACCACTGAACCGCCAATTTCTTGTAGGTGCTGTTATGGGCTGCCCTTCTGTCCAATGTCAAAATATAATTCCACGTCTCTTTAAATACCATTCGATATATTCATTTGTCAATGCTTTAAATTTCAATGTTTCAATTCTTGAGAATTTGTCTGGTAATATCGCAACTAAAGCACTGTTTATTGAAAAATTCAAAACCGATGTCGAAGCAAAACTGCCTTTGTCTGAATGATTATACCAAGGTTGTTTGAATGAGTTTGGATATTTTCCTTCAAAACGATAATTGTTTTTGCTTGTTGATATTATAACATCAAAATGGTCGTCAACGTCTGTAACCACTACATAGCCCGAGGTGTCAAATGCGGTCGACAAATACAAGTTTAGTGTGTCGGTGTTTTGACAGCCCTTAAAAATTATTTCATTTTGTTCTTTTGTCGAGTATGCTCTTTTGAAATACCAGTCGGTCTTGTGCCATTTTGCGACTTGAATAATATGTTTTTTGTCTGTCAATTTTAAAAACTCTTCATTGTTGATACCGATATTGTCAAAGGTAGGTTTGAGGTAAGTTATTTCAAGTTGTTTCAACAGGTTTGAAATAAGAAGTCGGTCAACAACCAAACCTTGATTTAAAACCTTTTCCTTTCTAAATGAAGTGTCGGGCTTAAATGTGAATTTGTATTCAGTCCTTTGATATGGATTTAAAATGTAATTGTTTTTCTCTTTGTTGAAAACAAGAATATATTCGTCATACGTCCCGGTTGTTGTGCCATGGTCGTCAAAATGATAATAGCTTGAATTGGAAATTATTTTCAGCGTGTCTACATAGTCGCCCATATAGGTCAACTGTTGTCCAGTTACACTTAGTGAAAATGTTAGTCCGATGAGTATTAGTATTTGTTTCACTGTCGTCATTTAGGGTTGCCCATAACGTTTTGCTGCCTGGCAATCGGCCCGACTCTTTAAATAAATCGTTGTTTCGAAGATAGCACTTTTTCTTTTAAATCGGGTTCTAAAGTTTAGTATTTCATTTTTCTAAATTCCATTAAACCAATTGAATAAATCATGTAAGCGTTCTTGTGATTTAAAAAATAAGGAAATCGTTGTCAAGAGGATGAGTTTATTAGAGATTTAAATTGAAATAATGATTATTTTTTCAAGTACTATCGTATTACTTTTCTATGGCTTAATAAAAATGGATATTCGACAACCCCCATAAATTTCCCATTTTTAAAATATTTTTTTTTGTTTATTATTCTGTATTTTTTTTTTGCTTTGTTCTATATTATAAACATAGAGTAACTTTTTGGGCTTTCCATTTTTAAACAGCATGGAGTGTATTACTTCCGAATCGTCATAGCTTAGGCAAAATAAT
>CAJAII010000007.1 GCA_903939755.1 uncultured Flavobacteriales bacterium
ATCTGGTTTGCCATCGGCCTTGTAGTGTATTTTCTTTATGGACACAAGAACAGTAGATTAGCAAAAAAATAAGATGAAAAGATTTCATGTTAATGAAGATATTCAAAGCGCTTTTACACTTGATTCAGAATTTTATATTTCTGCTGAGGCATTTGAACAGGCCAAAGAAAAAATTTTTACATGTACGTGGCAATTTCTTGGTAATTCAGCTGAAATTCAACTGAATGATCAGATCACTCCATATACCTTATTGCCTGGATTAATCGATGAACCTATAATCGTAACTCGGAATAATAAGGGGGAAGTTCAATGCCTTTCTAATGTCTGTACGCATCGTGGAAACATTCTGGTTGAGCACAAATGTCAAGATAAGAACATCCGCTGTCCCTATCATGGTAGGCGATTTGATTTGAATGGAACATTCCAACACATGCCGGAGTTTGAAGCTGCGCTTGATTTTCCCTCTGATAAAGACAATCTTCCTAAAGTTCCTTATGGTAGTTGGGAAAAACTTTCTTTTGCAGGCCTATTACCTTCGATGACTTTGCAAGAGTTGCTTGGTGATATGCAAGATAGGATTTCATTTCTTCCTTTCCATGCGTTCAAACTTGAACCAACGCGTTCACGAGATTATCAAGTCAATGCACATTGGGCTTTATACACCGAAAATTATCTGGAAGGTTTTCATATTCCATTTGTACATGCTGATTTAAATGCGGAAATTGATTATGGCACATACACAACTGAATTATTTCGTTATTCGAACTTACAACTAGCATTATCAAAAGGAGGGGAAGACGTTATCGAAATTCCGGAGGGACACCCTGATTTCGGAAAATCTGTTTCGGCCTATTACTTTTGGATATTCCCAAACATGATGTTCAACTTTTATCCTTGGGGCTTATCTTTGAATATCATTAGACCTCTTGGAATTAGCTTAACTGAAGTGTCATTTATTACCTATGTATACGATGAAAATAAATTGGATCGTGGGGCAGGAGCGCAACTTGATAAAGTAGAACTAGAGGATGAAGCTATAGTTGAAAATGTGCAGAAGGGAATTCGATCTCGGTTTTATGACCAAGGCCGATATTCTCCAACTCGCGAAACAGGAATACACCACTTTCATAGACTCATCTGTGAATTCATGAACAAAGAAATCCAAGTATAATCCTGTCAGTAAGATTCCCAATGAGCGTTTAGGATGCTGCATAAACAATATGCCGAAACATATTTGTAGAAATCAAAATTGAATTTAAAATCGGAAAATTAGAAAGGTTAAGAATTAATTAGAGGCCTTTATAATTTTTGTTTGTTGAAGAAAAGCACCGCTTTCATTAAAGAAGTTCAAAAAGTATTGGCCAGGTGCTAAATCACTTTCAAAATCCATTTGATGCCTAGCATCATTCATTTGTTCTTCTTTGATTAGTTTACCATTTTGATCAATCAATTGAATTTTTGTGATGCCCTTTTGTTCTTCAGGTCCTTGAATAATCGTGTAATTGTTAAATGGATTTGGGTAAATTAAAAACGAAGGGTCCATTACCGAAATTGCAGTTACGTTAGGAGAAACCGGGAAATTTTGATCGGGTTGTTGGAAGCCATTATGAATTCTTTTTCCATCCACATTCGACCACTTTACAATTGGTTCCCCGATCGTATAGGATACTGTATTTGTGCTACCTAAAATCAAGTTTTGACACTTTGCAACTTTTCCAGCGCTTGCATAAACTCTTCTTTCTGGTCCTTGACCAAAAGTTGTGGAAATCCCACAAATAAGGATTATAATGAGTAGAAAATTATTTTTCATAGCGTGAACAGTTAATAATTAATCATAAAGTTACAGAAAAATAAATGTACTAATACAACTTTAGCTTATTAAATTACAATTAATTCTTCAATAAATTAGGAATCATCTTTTTTTAGTTTAGGTATTAATTGATTCAAATGCTTAATAAGATTAAAAATTTAGTAATTTTCATTAAATTTGCTCAAGTTAAAATACCTACAAATAATGTTTGAAAATCTTACCGAAAAATTTGAACGTGCCTTTAAAGTATTAAAGGGACAGGGTCAAATTTCCGAAATAAATATTGCTGAGTCACTGAAGGAAGTTCGTAGAGCTCTTTTAGATGCCGATGTTAACTTTAATACAGCTAAAAATTTCACTAATACGGTGAAAGATAAAGCGCTTGGAAGAAATGTTCTCACCGCGGTATCTCCTGGTCAACTTATGGTGAAAATTTGTCATGAGGAGTTAAAGGAGTTGATGGGGGGCAATGAGGTTGAAATAAACCTGAAGGGAAATCCATCAATTATTTTAATGTCAGGACTTCAAGGTTCAGGAAAAACGACCTTTACAGGAAAATTAGGCAGTTATTTAAAAAATAAAAAAAACAAGAAGGTACTTCTAGTAGCATGTGATGTTTACCGTCCTGCTGCCATAGATCAATTGCATGTTCTTGGCGATCAATTGGGAATAGAAGTTTTTTCTAATAAGGAAGAAAAAGATCCTGTGCGGATAGCTAATAGTGCTGTTCAGCATGCAAAAAGTAACAGTTTTAATGTAGTAATCGTCGATACTGCCGGTCGTTTAGCGATTGATGAAGAGATGATGGATGAAATTGCACGTGTAAAAACGGCTCTAAATCCTAATGAAACCTTGTTTGTTGTTGATGCAATGACAGGACAAGATGCTGTAAATACTGCAAAAGCCTTTAATGATAAAATTAATTTTGATGGTGTTATTCTGACAAAATTAGATGGGGATACAAGAGGTGGGGCAGCGTTGACTATAAAATCTGTTGTCAATAAACCGATTAAGTTTGTTGGTACAGGGGAAAAAATGGATGCAATTGATGTCTTTTATCCTTCTAGGATGGCGGACAGAATTCTTGGTATGGGAGACGTTGTTTCCTTAGTAGAAAGGGCGCAAGAACAATACGATGAGGAGGAAGCGCGAAAGCTTCAACGAAAAATAATGAAAGATCAATTTGATTTTAATGACTTTTTAGCTCAATTGAATCAAATTAAAAAAATGGGGAATGTTAAGGATTTGATGGGTATGTTGCCAGGGATGGGAAAAGCAATGAAAGATACTGATATCCCTGATGATGCGTTTAAAGGCATTGAAGCAATCATTCTTTCCATGACACCTAAAGAACGATCAAACCCTGGTTTGCTGAATACATCTCGAAAAGCAAGACTTGCTTTAGGAAGTGGAACGAATATCATGGAAGTCAATAAATTGATGAAGCAATTTGACGAGATGAAAAAAATGATGAAAATGATGAGTAATCCTCGTGCAATGGCTAGTATGATGAGTCAAATGAAAAATGCGCGAGGTGGAGCGCCCAACTAATTAGTATGGAGAATGATTCATTGTATCCTGATAAACCTATCTTAGTAAAAGAAGAGGTAAAAAATAACTGGGGATTAACTGCTTTTTCCTTAATACTTTTTATTCTGTCGTTCTTACTGATCTTTTCAGATAAGCTTTTATTTATCCTGTTTTTAATAATTGTACTTTTTATTCATGAAATGGGACATCTTCTTTTTATGAAGGCGTTTAGATATGAAAATGTTCGGATGTTATTTATTCCACTTATGGGTGCGTTTGTTCAAGGATCAAAACCAAAATATTCACAACGTGAAAGTCTATTGGTCGTCTTTTTTGGCCCTTTTCCTGGTTTACTGTTTGGATGTCTTACGTTTATTATAGCTTGTGTTTATCAAAATGATTCAGCGCTCACTTTGGGTTTTATTTTTATCTTTTTAAATACAGTTAATTTATTACCGCTCGATCCATTAGATGGCGGTCAATTATTTAAATTATTGGTACACCGTCAGCGAGATTTATTCATGATGATTTTTGCATTGATTTCTTCCATTTTAATGATAGTTATTGGTTGGATGATTCAAGATTATTTAATTATTGTCTTTGGTTTTATTATGGGGATTCGGGTGCGAGGCATGCAAAAAAACCATGTCCTACGTTCAACGCTTGACGATTTAGAGGTGAATTATTTATGTACCTATGAAGAATTGTCTAATCGAGATTATGCTACCATAAAAAATGTCCTAATTGAAAGGTCGGCAGCCTTAAAAAAATACATGGAATTTTCTGATGAAGATGTTAATCCAATGATTGCTTCACAAGTTAGTGCCATTTTAATTGCGCCAATAAAAAAAGATGCCTCGCTTTTTTTTAAAATCACCTTATTGATTTTTTGGGTTATTTCATTTATTGCACCCATTATTCTATTATTCTCTCTTGATTTTAAGTGGTATTTTGATAAATTATAAAAAGATAGTTTTCTTATTATTTACAGGGTTACTAATTTGTTCATTCAAATTGTATGGACAATGTGATCGTGTACTTATTCAAGGTGAAGTAATTGACACTTTGTTTCCGCAAGGATTTTATAATTTGATGGTAATAAACAAAACGAATGGCAGGGGAGTTTTTGGACAACCTGATGGCCATTTTTCAGTAGTGGCAAGCCCAAATGATATTATTGCCTTATCCACAAAATATTATCCTATTTATCAATTTGTGGCTTATCCAGATTCGAATTGCCAATGTCACATTTCTGTTTTTATTGAAAGAATACCTCAAGAAATTAAGGAGGTGATTATTCGCCCATTAAAATCACTTGAGCAAATTAAGCAAGAACGTAATGCATTAGCTTTAAGGGAAACGAAATTGGTTACTGGGATTGATGTACTGCAAAGTCCCATCACAGCAATTTATCAGGCTTTTTCGAAAAAGGAACAAAATAAAAAATGGATTGCCGAACAGGAGTTTAAAGATGACCAACGTAAAGTAGTAAAAGAGCTCTTGAGGTTATATATTTCATTTGATATCATTAGCTTAACAGAAGATGAATTTGATGATTTCATTTCTTTTTTAAACTTGGATACGGATTTTTTAAAAACGGCCTCAGAAATGGATTTGATTATTTTTATCAAGGATAAATACGATCATTTTCGAAGGTTTAATATTAAATCTGAATAGATTTAGAAAGGACTTCGATGATGGTATTCCAATTATATCGTTCTCTTACAAATTCTTTTGCATTTCCTTTAATTTTTTCATACAACGCTTTATCAGATAATAATGTCTCAATTCCCAGGACTAGTTCTTCTTTTGTATCAGCCACCCAAATTGTTTCTTTATGTTGAGCCATAATGGCATTGTTTGCTAATGTGGTGGTTATACTAGGCACACCTAAGGCCATTGCTTCAAGTATCTTATTTTGCATACCTGTACCAATTTGCATCGGGGCAATTAAGATTTCTCCTTGTAAATAAGATTGTCGAATGTCATCCACCCAACCTGTAATAGTCGTATTAGGACTTAAAGCAATTTGATGTAATAATTTAGTGGAAGGATTAGCTCCTGAAATAAGTAGAGTTAGATGTGGTAAGGATGGTAAAATCTCATTTAACAGGTAATGAATTGCATCAATGTTTGGCGGATAATTTAAATTACCTACAAACACAAGGTCATATTTTTTTTCGACCTTAAGCGATTCGAAATAATAATCATCGATACCGTTTGGCATCACAATCATTTTCTTTTGGTCTGGGTGAGAAATGTAGTCTTGATCTTGTTTGCTGATTATTGTTTGAAATTCAAAATAATTGAAAATACGCCGCTCATAATCTTTTAAGCGGTTGGCTTCCAGCTGAAAAATGAATTTGTAACACCAATTTACCTTGTTAACTCTCCTTTCCATTCCTTTGGAAAGGGCATCCATGTAATCAATAGTTTTAGGACAATCATGATAGTTTTTTACATATTCTGCTGACCGTATCAATTGACAAATAATATGGTCCGGTTTAATTAATTTCAAAAGGGCCTCAACTTCACGTTTCTTTTTGAAGGAGGTGAAATAATTAATTTGTAAAGGTTTGCTATTGAATATCCCTAAGATCAATCGGAAATACTTACCAATTTTTGATAGTGAATAGAGGTGAATTTCTTTTGTAAACGCCTGTATTTCATTTAACTGAATTTCTGTAATTGTCTCCTCACATAAACTTATTAAATAAATATCATGCGTTTTATGCAATGATTTTAATAAATAATAGGTTCGAAGTTTATCTCCTTTTTCTATAGGATAAGGAAACCGAGTTGACATGACAACAATTTTTTTTCTATTCATGCAAGATGGATTTTAATTTATCAATCACGATATCTTGCGTGAATTGTGTCTTGATAATATGACTCATTAACATACGATTGGCATCATTCTCAGTAGGATTGTCTAAGAGTTTTTTAAGTTGGGTATATGCTTCTTCTTTTGTAATAAAGAACGAACTACTATTAGGGAAGTTAATTCCCTCAGCAGATTTTTGACTTAGAACAACAGGGACAGAGGCATTCATGGCTTCTAGCACTTTTATTTTTATTCCACTTCCATAAAAAATAGGTGAAATGAAAATGCCATGTGATTTTATGAATGTCGGCACATCGTCTATAGCTCCATGGATAACAATTCCTTTATTGTTATAAGCAGCTAAGCTTTCTCTAGATCCAAAACCAGCTATATGAAGTGTGATATTGGGGTATTCATTTTTTAAGGTTGAAAATACATTATCGATAAACCAACTAATTCCTTCAACGTTTGGAAACCAATTGAAATTCCCAATAAAACATAACTCATTGTTAGTAATAGTTGTCGCTGGTTTAACTGGTAGGATGGATACTGGAATAACTTGCACTTTACTTGGTGCGAATGACTTGAAATAATCTGCGTCAGTTTGGCAAATTGCTGCAATCGTATCAACAGCTTCATGAATTTTCCCCTCGTATTTTTTGACTTTTTTCGCAAGGATATTTAAAAAAATACGCTTCCATTTGTTGGTTGTAATTCCCGCCAGTTCTGACCAAATTTGATTTTCTATATTGTGACTTCTATATATTATTTTCGCGTCTGTTAAAGTCCTTAGTTCATGCAAATAGGCTGTTGTATAAAATCCATCTAAAAGGATGAAGTTATAATTTTTACTCAAAGCTAATTCCTTTATTTTTCCAATGAATTCTTTTTGTTTATACCGTAAAAGATTATATGGTAATGCGGAGAAAAAACTCGATAGTAATGGTAAAATTTTAATGGAGGTATCCAATTCAACAGCATGAATTGTTATATTTTTAGCTATTTGTGGCGGAATACTATCAATTGAAATGGGATGTTTTTTTGTGGTGATGGATAAATAGTCGATTTCTGTATCAACTAGCTCATTTAGATCTAGTAACAATCGATTTATTGCAAAACTCCCCCCGTCAACAATAGGAAATGCCGGTTTTTGGCTAATGTAGAGTACCTGCATTTTTTTTTGTTTTTTTGAATAATCTCCCCCAGAATTCTCGGCTAAAAATGGGAGAATCGTCCGCTGCAGCTTTTGTAATTAATATAGCAATAGGGGTGAAGAAAAGCGCGGCGATCCACATTCCAAACCACGGAGAAACCACATAACTATCAGCAAGATTTTCACCTGTACTTATCAAGACAAAATAAAGCATGAAAATAACAGCCGCGATCACAACTGGCGCCCCAAAACCGCCTTTTCTAATGATTGCACCAAGAGGTGCTCCGATGAAAAATAGAACGATTATTGCATAGGTTAATGCAAACTTGCGATGGAATTCAATCCAATATTGATCTTCCTCATGCGAAATGGTTTTCATGAATTCTTTTTGACTTTCGAGATTCCGATTTAAGCGCCTTAACTTTGAAATACATTCATTGGCAGCTGTTGTTTTTTCTGCACTTGTTAATTGATTTATATTAATTGGTGTAGCAATTTTTACTCGTCCCATCATATCCATTTTTTGGTTGTCATTGGGATTCACTTTAAAAAAATAGCCTGAGTTGGAAATGATGCCTTCAACAAAGGAGTCTCTTATTTTTTTTTGTTTAAGTTTCAATGAGTCTGTTGCGTCATTAATTTGAAAAACGTTTAACATTTCAAATTTATCTGTAAAAATATCTTCCTCGGTCCGGTTCAACTTAAATCCAGTGACATTCATTTTATAAGAGGCTCTTTGAAAGTGAGAAATACGGCAGGGACGAGTACTTTTTGTGCCTGGTTCTTCTTTTCCATTTGGAAGGTAAATAGGGCTTTGAATATTAAGCTCTTCATAAATTGCCCCATCTTTTAAATCAAAAAATAGATACATTCCGTTGGTAGATCTAAATAATCGGGCTTCTTTCGCTTTAATTGTTTTATATTCTGTTGGAACCGAATGATCGTGAATAATTATGTCCTTAAAGAGGCTATCATTTCCTTCTTTTACTTTTATTGCATACCCCTCCAATTCCTTTGTATATACCCCTGGTGTAATGATGGTTGATAATTTTGTGTTCTGTATATCGTAGATTAACGAGTGCCATTTAAGATTAGCGACAGGAATTACATAATTCGCAAAATAAAAGGTAAAACAGGCAATGAAAATCACGACTACTGTAAGTGGCCTCATTATTTTATACAACGATAATCCACTAGACTTTAGAGCAGTTAGTTCATTGCTTTCTGCCAAATTACCAAAGGTCATTAATGAGGAAAGTAATATTGCAAGGGGTAAAGCTAACGGAATTAAACTCGCTGAAACGTATAATAGTAATTCTAGAATTACCCAAATACTTAATCCTTTGCCTATTAAATCATCAATGTACACCCAAAAGAATTGCATTATTAGGATGAACATTGAAATAACCAATGTTATTAGAAATGGGCCAATAAAAGATCGTATGCTAAATAGGTAAAGCCGTTTCAAGCCGCTGTGTTTAGTATGCAAAAATAAGGATAATGCGCTTAATTATTTCAAATAATGATTAGGCACCTAAAAGTCTTTTTAAGTCTCCTACTTGTTGGTCCCACAACATTTTTGAATTCTCTAAGTCTTCAGGTATACAAAAATCAATTATTCGTAAGGCAACCATGGATGTCATGGAATCAACTTGATAATTTATTTCAAAATAGGTGTCTAACCCCTCCTCTTCATCTTCCAGCCAAATAAATCTTATTCTTGAATTCAACTTATGAAGAAGTAATCTAGCTGATTCAGCAACTCCATCCCATTCAAAATGATATATGTCATCACTAACTATCACATCATCAGCAAACCACTCACTTAATCCAGTAGGAGAAGCAATCATATTTTCTAAAACCCGGGGTGAGGTTTTAAGTAAGTATTCTAATTCAAATTTTTCTTTCATCCTAGTTTTCTATGAATAATCTTATTTTTGTTTTTTGTATTGCAATATAATCATTTTTTACAAGCTAATGGCATTAATAGATTCTTTCGATAAAAATGGAAAATTCCTCTTCCGTTATAGGGGGCAATTACCCTTGTTGTTTTTTGTTCTTGCCTTACCAATTACCTATTTTTATGATTATGATTTTTTAATTTCTTATCCTCGATTAAAGTCGTTGGTGCTGATTCTGAGTTGTTTCGTATTTGTCTTAGGGCATTTATTAAGGATAATCATAATTGGTTGTTGTGATAAACATACTTCTGGAAGGAATAGACATGAGCAAGTTGCTCATCATTTAAACACGAAAGGTTGGTATTCGATGGTTAGGCATCCTCTCTATTTTGCTAATTTTTTAATATGGATTGGTTTATCCCTTTACTTAGTGAATCCAATGTTAAGTTTATTGCTATGTTTATGTTATTGGCTTTATTATGAACGTATTATGTTCATGGAAGAGAATTTTTTATTCAACAAATTTGGAAATGAATTTCAAATTTGGGCGAATAAAGTCCCTGCCTTTATTCCTAATGTATTTTTATATGAAAAATCGCCTAATAAATTTTCTTTAAAAAGGGTTTGTGCAAATGAATACCCGAGTATAGTTTCCACCGCGACTAGTCTTCTGATACTTATCATCTTTCGCCGGTTTTCAATGGAAGGATCTGAAATTTGGCTTTGGTCGGATGCTTATTTTGCTATTTCCATTCTTGTGTTTGGACTCTCTTTTAGGTGGATAAAACACCGCACTTTATGGTTTAAGTGATTCCCATTTATGAATGGGGCATCGTAAATTCTTGACGTTGTTCCAGTGAACGTCCTAATGTGAGTTCATCAGTATATTGTAATTCTGATCCAAAGGCAACTCCACGTGATAACGAAGTAATTAGAAGATCAACTCGTTGTATTTTTTTAAATAAATAAAAATTAGTAGTGTCGCCTTCCATTGTTGGACTTAGGGCAAAAATAACTTCGGAAACGGAATTATTGCTTAATCTTTCCTGAAGTGGTAGGATATTTAGGTCTTGAGGTCCAATTCCATCCATAGGAGATATTAAGCCACCTAATACATGATATAATCCCTTGAATGTTCCTGTAGATTCAATTGCCATGACATCTCTGATGTCTTCAACTACACAGATTATCGCCGGGTTTCTTTTAGGATTGGAGCAAATAAAACATATAGGTTCATCACTAATATTACTACAAACCGTACAACTAAAAATATTTTCTTTGAGTGAAATAATGGATTGTGTGAATTGACTTATTTCTTGTGGACTTCTCTTCAATAAATTTAATGAAAGTCGAAGTGCTGTTCTTTTTCCAATTCCTGGTAAAGATGATAATTGATCAACCACTTGTTCTAAAACTTTCGAAGGCAAATTCATGGGCAAATTTAAGGATAATGTATTGTTATAAGTATTGCATGATAAATATTTATCAATCCAAGGTCTATAATAAGATTAGAAATGCGTTAAATTTGTAGCATGGCGTCACCAGAAATCAATATAAAAAACAAACGTGCTCGATTCGAATATCATCTAGAGGAGGAATTTACTGCTGGTATTCAATTATCAGGCACTGAAATAAAAAGTATTAGAGCTGGAAAAGCAAGTATATTGGAGGCATATTGTATTGCAATAGAAAGTGAAGTTTGGATAAGAAATATGCACATTACAACATACGAAAATGGATCTATTTATAACCACAAACCGAGGGCTGATCGTAAATTATTGCTTCAAAAAAAGGAAATAAATAGTATCATTAAATTTCTGAAAATTAAAGGAAATACCTTAATTCCTATAAAATTATTCTTGTCAGAAAAGGGATGGTTAAAGGTGTTAATCGCCTGTGCAACTGGTAAAAAGTTACATGATAAACGGGAAGATTTAAAGTTAAAAGATGATAAGCGTGAAATGGATCGCGCTTTGAAACGCTAATCTTTAATTACAGGATAACCGGGGTAATTTTTCTTTTCAAATACGAATTTAGTATCATTTATGGTTGGATTCTCTTGGAATTTAGTAACTGAGTAGGTTATTGTAGTGCCATCTTTTGATTTCATTATTGCTTTCTTCAAAGAACTTGTTGATTTCGATATGTATACGGTTATACTACTGAAGTCTGATTTTGCAGGGTTTTTTGGAAATAAATTGATAACGTGAACAGTTTCTCCATTTAATGCTTCTTCCTTTTCATATTTGTTTTTAAATCCAGTTTCCCAAATCGTCATTATTTTTTTTGGATTAATGCTTTCACCATCATTGTTTGCATCCGATTCATAAACTGTTTTATCTTCTTTGATGATGGTCCATGTTTTCATACCGTTTGAAATAATGGTATTTCCTCCATAACTAGCGTTGTATTTATTTCCTTTAACCCATCCGTTGCCATTTTGACTTTCCGATTTGCCATTACTTTTGTTTTTAACGCTTGAATTAAATTCAACATAAAAACATTTTAAGGATTTCATTTTTCCGGAAACCTTGTTTAATATACCTTCTGCTTTTTTATCTTGTGCAAATAGTTGATTAGGAATTGATAGAAGTATCAAAAATGTAAGCGCTAGTAATTTCATATTGTCATTTTATTTTGCAAATATCATAAATAATGCCATAAATAAGAAGCAGACGCATCAGTTTTTTATCCAATGCTTGGTTTGAGTAGTAATTTCATCCTGGATTCGAATGATATAACTTCCAGATGCATATTGTGAGGTGTTCAGGTCTATTTGATACATGCCTGCTTTTAATAAATCATTTGTTGGAAATGAATATACAAGTCTTCCTTCTGCATCATAAATCGTAATCAATACGAGTTGATCTTTAGGAACATAAAAGGTTAGCGTTATATTATCTGTTGCCGGATTTGGACTAATCGGAAGGAAAATGACACCGCTATTTTCAAGATTTGAACAAATAATATTGTTACTTAAATCCTCATCGACGATGTTAAATAAGTTATTGCCTTGAGCTTCCACACAAATATATTGGTAGTCTTCATCTTGAATCGTAACAAAGGAATTAGGGGAAGCAGTGAAAATATAAATCTCACTTTCTCCAGGTAATAATTCTCCAAACCATTGTTCCTGAATTAGGGTGGAATTTAACATCTTCAACCTGAGGTTACATTGATTCATTGTTATGGCTCCCTCGTTCTTCATTTCTACTCCTAATTGAATAAATCCATTGTTATCTTCCAAATAGATATTTGTAAGCGCGATATCAAAATTATAAGGACTTATTTCTAATTGGCTGATGATGGTATCAACACATCCAATTGAATTGCCTACCACCATTGTCAATTCAATGGAATCATCTATTAATGAAATATCAAAAGTATGTATCAACGTATCTAAGTTGGACGTAGTGCCATCACTCAATGTCCATAAACAACTAGTTGAACCGCTACTCGAATTACTAAAAGTTATTGGGATTTGAGCTGAAACAATATTCGGTTCTATGGAATAACTCGCGGCTAATTCTGCTTGAACATCCACTAAAATCAAGGTATCGGAAATACAACCTTGATCTGAGGTAACACTTAATGTTACGTATTGAATCCCATTTGTCAAAAATTGGTAACTAGAATTACTGAATGGGTAGTTGTATTGTAAATTAACTTCCCAGTTGGTGCCGATAATTGTTCCTAAAGGTATGGTAGAGGAATCTGTGAAGGTAGTCCATGAATTTTTACATGATGGGCCAACTAGCCAATCTAATATTGGATTGGGATGAATAGTAATTGCTTGCATGCTTGTGTCTGAACACCCATTACTGGATTGGACGATTAGTTGCACATTATACTGACCAAAATTTTGATACTGCTTAGCAAAGGATGGATTTATAGCTTGCGTATTGTCTCCATAATCCCATGAATTAATGATTATCGTTGAGGTATCTGAAACAGAACTTGTATTGTTAAATAATACATTGTTTGATTCACATGTATTATTAAAGGAGAATTGCGAAATCGGAGCGGGAAAAATAAATAAAGGATCGATAATCGTATCTAAACAACCATAAACATCACTGGCAATCAATTCGATGTTGTAAGTTCCTGCTACTCCAAATAGATGAATTGGGGAGGCTAAAATACTGGTATTCAATGCACCTGAACTTGCTTGTCCAAAATTCCATTGATAGTTGTTTAATGCAGCATTCCCAATGTTATTCGCTTGAAATGAAATATTATCATTGGAACAATCATCGATATTGGACATGGTTAAAACCGGACGGGGATGAATAAAAATACTGAAGGTGTCTTGTGTGATACAGTTTCCTGTGGAAACGATGATGATGTTTCCCGATAACCATCCGGTATTGGAAGGGAGAACAGAAATAGATGACGAAGAAAAATTTTGGCCGTTACTAAATGTCCATGTCCTGGATAAAATTTGATTGGGTAAGGTAATCGTGCTGTTTTCTGTTAGATTTATCGCGGTATTTTGGCATGCAAAAGGAGGACTCGAATAGCTAAGATTTGCACCAACACCAGCAACTATTACATTGATAGTATCTTGTGCAACACAGTTGTTTATATTGGTCGTTTGAACTGAATAAACCCCTGAAAATTGAACGGGAAATGTAGGATTGCTTGAGCCGTCTTGCCACAAATAGGTATTGGTCTGTAACGCGCCACTTTGAAGTGCAATTAGATTACTGGTACATAAGGTAGTGTCGGGCCCTAAATTAGCCGAAAAAGGATACAAATCAACAGTAATGACCAGTGTATCTGTTCTAATAAAACATCCCGCTGCATCGGTTATTTTAAGGTAGTAGCTTCCTGATTGCGTTATGTTAAAATTATTGGTAGTGGCACCGTTTTGCCATAAGAAGGTATAGTTGGCTAATGGATAACTTGTTTGCCATTGAATGCTATTTCCAGCACAAATTATTCCTGATGATTGTGGGAAATTATCTTGGTAGGGGGGATAGATGATGATAGAATCTACGGTGACGTTTCCAAGAAAATCGGTAGCGGTTAACCAATAGGTTCCGGGTTTATTGACAATTAATTTCGACGCAGTTGTACCATTTGACCATAAGTATGTGGAATATCTAGATTGCGCTTTAAGTTGGAAAATGCTACATAAACTATTGCTAGGCATAATCGTGTCTTTACCTAAGGATACTGGCGGAGCATATCGGTAACGCAAGTAAGAATCCACCAAGGATTTGTTTAGAAGGCTTAGCTCATTATTATAAATCAAGATTTCTCCAATATCTCCTTGGTAATATCGCGTTGCTACACCACCATATTTTCCAATTTTTAAGGTTGCCGTAGAATTTGGTAAAACGGATGGGATGATATTTTCTGTAGTTGAAAGTAATAAGCTGAAATTCTTGAAAAACTTAACTTTTGGAACAAAATTACCATTGTAAACAAGGGTTAAAAGACTAGGCTTTAACAAGGTCATATTCGCATTGGTAGTAATAGCCTTCTGATTCCCGGCATCATTAATTGACAATGCCGGTGCAAACATTAATTGATTGCTAGTGGCAAAATCAGTTTGAAAAGCCCATGACCCTTGGGTTTGATAATCCCATTTTGCCATAATGGTTTTATTAACTGAAATAATGGTTGGTTTAACAAGGACATGCATGGAGAATTGATCCGTGTAATCAATAGAAAAGTTATCTAGTATCTCTAAAAAATCATCGGTTCCATCAAATCTAAAAATAGGTTTATTGTTCATCAAGCTATCTGATGCGATAAAAAGCGGTCGTTGCGTATTATTATTTTGAAATGCATTGTTTAAGTTGCCGGATTGGTCATTTACGGATTGCACGTTTGCACCCGCTAAACTTACATTCAAACTGGGGTCTATCCAGAGTGTTAATCCGTTTATTGAGTTGGGATTGAAAAGTAAAAACGATCGTGTTGTTGACCACGGGGAAGCAACAGAATTAAGAACACTTCTAACCCGCCAAAAATGTTTTTGACCAACGCCAACTAGCGCAGGTGGGGTATACCAATTGTAATTCGTGTTGGCGGAATACAATAAAGTAGTAAAGTTGGTATCTGTCGATAATTGAAATTCATATTGAACAGTATTATAAAAATCTTTGTTCCAGGTAAATTTTATGGTCGTAGCGGTAGTTGTTTCATTATTGTGCGGATAAAGCAAAGTAGGAACATATTGCGAATAGACCAATGAGCTTAAGCTCAATGAAAAAATGAACAGTAAAATCCTGTTAAATTTAATATGGAACTTCATCGTTTGAATTAGCTTCAACATCGTTTTTATTGTATGGAAGTAAAGATACAATCAATATTCAAAATCAATCAATAGTCAATGAATAAAATCCAATATTCGATGAATATTAGTATCTATTAGGTACTTTTCGCTCGCTAAAAATAATAAATTACCTTTGTAGCCAAAAGCATGCTTAATGTTGATGAATGATTAATAAAGAAACTAATTGGACAGAAACAATATCGCCTGTAAATTCATATTGGCAGCTTAGATTAGGCGCCATATTTCGTTATAGAGATTTAATATTTTTATTCGTTAAACGCGATTTTTCTGCCGTATATAAACAAACAATTTTAGGTCCTCTCTGGCTATTTATTCAACCTATATTTACAACTTTAATTTTCTTTTTTGTTTTTACTAAGATTGCTAAAATACCAACAGCCGGAATCGATCCCATTCTTTTTTATCTGGCTGGAATTACATTGTGGAATTATTTTTCAGATTGTTTTGTCAAGACATCCAACACCTTTGTAGCGAATGCTACTATTTATGGAAAAGTATATTTCCCCAGGCTAGTTATTCCTATTTCTATTGTCATTTCTAATTTAATAAAATTGGGTGTTCAGTTGATGGTTTTTGCCGCGGTTTTTATTTATAAAATAAATTTTGAAGGTCTTTCATTTTCTTTTAATGCCACCCTATTTTTTCTTCCCGTTTTGATTTTGCTAATGGCTATTTTAGGCTTGGGTTTGGGAATTGTATTTTCAGCCATGACCACTAAATATCGGGACTTTAGTTTTTTATTAGCTTTTGGTATTCAATTATTAATGTATGCGACGCCCATAATTTACCCCCTAAGCTATACCTCTGGTCAATTGCATTGGTGGATTAGCATAAATCCATTAACGCCGTTAATTGAAAATTTCAAATTTGCTCTTTTCGGAATTGGTCATTTTGATTTTGTGGGTTTATTATATACCACTTTGATAAGTACTTTCATATTGTTCTTTGGAATCATTCTTTTCAATAGGGTTGAGAAGAATTTTATGGATACGGTTTAACCTGAAGATGTAGATGCACGTATTAAAAGTTGAAAATATTTATAAGCAATACGAATTAGGCCAGGTCAGCACTGGAACAATGGCGCACGACTTTAATCGTTGGCTGCATAAAATTCGAGGCAAGGAAGATCCTTATCATAAAATAACAGAGAGAAATACACGAGATGAGAAAGGAGGGAGCAAGTTCGTTTGGGCCCTAGATGATATTAGTTTTGATGTGCATCAAGGAGATGTAGTAGGAATTATTGGCCGAAATGGGGCAGGAAAAAGTACCTTATTAAAAATATTGTCAAAAGTAACTTCTCCAACCAAAGGAAATATTAAAATAAAGGGGAGAATCGCTTCACTTTTAGAAGTAGGAACTGGTTTTCATCCTGATTTAAGTGGAAGGGAAAATATCTTTTTAAATGGCGCCATATTGGGGATGACTAAAAAAGAAATTCATGCTAAGTTTGATGAAATAGTTGCTTTTTCAGGGGTTGATAAATACATTGATACACCTGTAAAACGCTATTCATCTGGGATGTATGTCCGCTTGGCTTTTTCCGTTGCAGCTCATTTAGAACCAGAGATATTAATCGTTGATGAGGTGCTAGCAGTTGGTGACGCCGAATTCCAACGTAAATGTCTTGGAAAAATGAAAGAAGTTAGTCAACAAGGCAGGACGGTTATTTTTGTTAGTCATAATTTAGTCGCTGTGAAATCACTATGTACGAAAGGGATCGTTATGGATCAAGGCAAACTTGTCTTTAGTGGCTCTGCTGATGAAGCTGTCGAAAGCTATATGAATGCCAATGCTAGTAAAGTAAAACCAAGTACAGTTTTTTCTAGTCCAGATGATGCTATAGGAAATGAATTTATTAAAATAAAATCCATTACTGTTCAACCTGAAAAACTTTTTATAACTGACGCAATTCAGCTTGATTTTTCTTTTTGGAATTTTACAGATGAGTTGAAATTCAATGTCTCTTTTGATGTCATCGATGTGTTTGGTGAAGTGGTATTTGGTTCGGGTAATGAATTCTCGTCAATCAATAATGTCGGAAGTGCTAGCTGCTTAATCCCTTCAAATTTGATGAATGATGGAATCTATTCTATTCATGTCTATGTTCATACAGCGGGAATGAGAAAACTCTATGATTTTATGGATATTGTTTCTTTTGAGGTTTTTGATAAAGAAAGAAATCATGCCTACTATGGTAAAATTAATGGTGCTGTTCGCCCAAAATTAACTTGGAAAGAAGGATGAAAAAAGTAGCCATTCTTCAATCCAATTATATACCCTGGAAGGGATATTTTGACCTTATGCAGCAGGTGGATGTCTTTGTTATTTACGATGAAGTTCAATACACCAAAAATGATTGGCGAAATAGAAACTTAATCAAGTCAAAAAATGGCTTGGAATGGTTGACAATTCCTGTAAAGCAAGAGAAACTTAGTCAACGGATAGACGAAACAGTTGTTTCAACTACTAATTGGAATAAAAAACATTGGAATACTTTGCTTGCAAATTATAGTAAAGCGCCTTATTTTCATGAATATAGTGCTAATTTTAAGCATTTATACGAAAATACAGATTTGACAAATTTATCAAGTATTAATCGCGCTTTTATCAATTTAATAGTTGACTTGTTGGGAATTAAAACTCAACTTCTTGATTCGAAGGAGTTAAATTTATCAGGCGATAAAAACGAACGTTTAATACAAGCAGTTAAGCAAATAGGTGGGAATCATTATATCTCCGGGCCATCTGCCAAAGATTATTTAGATGTTAGCAAGTTTAATGCTGATAATATTGAAGTGAGTTGGGTAAATTATGAGGGATATAAAAGCTATCCTCAGTTACATGAACCTTTTGAACATAGGGTAAGCATCCTAGATTTACTTTTTAATACAGGTCCTTTAAGTATGAATTATATTACTGAAAGATGAAAAGAGTAGCAATTATTGGTGCTGGAAATTTAGCACAGCAAATTGTTCATTTAGCGATTTCTGATCATCAGTTTATCCCAGTTGGATTTTTTGATGATTTTGAAGGAAAGGGTGAGGTGAAGTTTGACTTGCCAATTCTAGGTGGTACCGATGAAATTGTAGATTTATTCAATTTAGGAAAATTTGACGAGATTATTTGCGCTATTGGCTATAATAATAAAGATTTTAGGATGGAAATAGTACATCAATTAGTTGGTTTAATACCTTTTGCCACATTGATTCATTCCACCTGTATTATTGATCCTTCTGCAAAAATAGGGCAGGGTTCTGTCTTGTATCCGGGCTGCGTGGTTGATATGGATGCGGTTATTTCTGACAATGTGTTGATGTATAGCGCCTGTTTACTGTCTCATAATTCAATTATTGGATCAAATTCTATCTTATCGCCAGGAGTTAAAATCGCAGGGTTTTCCAAAATAGGGGAGTCAGTGCACTTAGGAATTGGAACTATTGTTTCAGATTCGATTACAATTGTAGATAAAACGATAACAGGAGCTGGGACGGTGGTAGTTAAAAGTATTACTGAAGCAGGAACGTACGTAGGTATTCCATCTAAATTGATTCAACGATGAAAATCCCATTCAACAAGCCTTTTCTTTCTGGCAATGAAACAAAATATATAGAGGAAGCTGTTCTTTCAATGAAAATTTCAGGTGATGGTATTTTTACTAAGAAATGCCATGCATTTTTTGAAGAAAAATATGGTTTTCTAAAATGCTTGTTGACAACATCTTGCACAGATGCCTTGGAAATGGCTGCTATCTTGATTGATATTCAAGCGGGTGATGAAGTAATCATGCCTTCTTATACCTTTGTTTCTACTGCTAATGCTTTCGTACTACGAGGCGCAAAAATTGTGTTTGTAGATTCATTACCGGACCATCCCAATATCGATGTTTCAAAAATTGAAGCCTTAATCACTCCAAAAACCAAAGCAATTGTTCCTGTGCATTATGGCGGAGTGGCTTGTGATATGGATACCATTATGGAGTTGGCTGATAAATACAACTTATTTGTAATCGAAGATGCGGCACAAGCCATTGATTCATTTTACAAGGGCTTACCATTGGGTGGAATTGGACATTTAGCTGCTTTTTCTTTTCATGAGACAAAAAACATCATCTCCGGAGAAGGAGGGATGCTGGTCATTAATGATGATCAATTTGCTGAAAGAGCCGAAATTATCCGTGAAAAAGGCACCAATAGAAGCCAATTTTACCGGGGTGAGGTCGATAAATACGGTTGGATGGATATTGGTTCTTCCTTTTTGCCTTCCGACATTATCGCCGCCTTTTTATTCGCTCAATTAGAAAACCTAGATAAAATACAAGCAAAGCGGATTGCTAGTTGGAATGCTTATTACGAGTTACTAAAACCATTAGCAGATCAGAATCTTTTTAAGTTGCTCCATTTTGATAAAGATAAAACAAATAACGGGCATCTTTTTGCGCTGATTATGCCAAATTTAGAGGAACGGACACTGCTCATTGATTTCATGCGGAAAAAAGGAATACTTGCCGTTTTTCATTATTTAAGTTTGCATAAAAGTCCATTTTATAAGGAGAAACACGATGGAAGGACACTTGAAAATTGTGATAATTTCTCAGATACGCTGATCCGTTTGCCATTTTACTACGAATTAACACAAGAGGAAATCGAATTTATTTGCAATTCAATCATTCAGTATTTCGATGAAAGATAAAGTAAAAGTATTATTTGTTGTTTCTGAATTTTGGCAAGCGGGTACCCAACGATTTACTTTTGAATTGGATCGAGCACTGGATAAAAAACGATTTGATGTATCTATTTTGTCGATCTTACCTTTAACAACCAATGAATATTTTGGGGATTATTACTACGATAAACATTTAGCACTCGGGAGTACCATCATTTTTTTGCAAGACGTTGATATTTTAATCAAACCAACCTTGAAGCAACGGATTTACAGAAAATTTTTTGGTAAAAGTTTGCCTAACGAGCATCAATCATTAATTAAATTTTTAGAAAGTTACGATGTGATATCAGTTATGGGAGAGTATAATTACTCTAAAATTAATCAATTTTTAACAGACGATTCCAGAAAAAGAGTATTTATTCACATCATGAATTCAAAATTTCAATCTAATGCTATTTATGATCAATTTCCAAAATCAGATTCCTACCATTTTATTTCAGGATTTCGAGAAAAGCAAATTTCATGGGAATTAGCAGAATTCAACAATTTTAAACACACCTATTTTAATTTAAATTTTAAACTTGAAAAGCAATATGCTAAGGGTGATTATAAAAAAAGTGATTCACCAAAAATTGGAATATTTACTCGTTTAACGTTTACAAAGCCACTTGATCCTTTCTTTGAGGCTTTCAAATCCTTGCGCAGTAAGTTACCAAATGCTGAGCTGCATATTTATGGAGGCGGTGATCCATCAAAAGAGGGCGTTTTAAGTTATGTTGAAAAACTAAGCCTGGAATCTTCTGTTTTTTTTAGAGGACATCAAAATCATATATTAAAAACTGCTATTGAGGATAATATTGACTTAGTTTGGTTTCATGGTTACCATGGAATACCGGGTGGTTTTGCCAGTTTTGATTTATCAACTGCAAAAATACCCCAGCTTTTCTGGGATTTTGGATCTGCGCCGGGCACAGTTCATTATTCTTTTTTACCGATGTTTAATGACCTTGAGAAATTAGCTGATTTTACCTATACAATATTGAATGACCCCAAGGAAGCAAAGTTATTAGCTCAACAACAATATGATTTTATCGATGCGAACTTCAATATCGATACGAATGTCCATCAGATAGAAGAGTTATATATTAGTACTTCAAAAAAACAAATTTGATAAGTGATGTTAAATAGATATAAACATAAACTAATTCAAACTAGAAGTCTTACCATTATAGCCTTCAGGATTTTTATGTACAATAAAAGCGAAAGAAGAAAACAGAAAAAAAAGCTACATTCAAAAATCGCCAGCGCTTTCACCTCGGTTCAACACTCCCTTTTCAATTCTGACACTAAAAGAACGGTTCAAATGACCGATATTGATTCCAATCTTAAGGAAGTTATTGTCACCTGTTATTTTACACTGAAACCTGATCCTCAATTAGGCATTTTGCGCAACTCAGCTGATTTCAAGTACATTCAACCGTGGTATGATTCAATTATGAAAATTGGTGTCTCAGGAATAATTCTGCATGACGGTTTAGAGTCAGCGTTTATTGAACGCTACCAAAACGAGCAAGTTCAATTTCGCTTTTGCGAAATGGGGAATTATTCTATTTTCGAGGAACGATGGCTGTTGTATCACCTTTTTTTAAAACAATTACCAAAATTAGAAAAAGTATTTTTTACCGATAGTAACGATGTCTACATCACGCAACATCCATTTTCATTTATTAGTGATCCTGAAGCGCTTTACGTTGGAAGAGACAATGCCAATCGAATTAAAGATTCGGGTTGGCTGAAAGAGGAATGTGACCAGTTTATAGAAGAAAGTATTTACCCACTACCTTTGACCTATTCCTATCAGTGGGCTTACAATGCGGGTTTGGCTGGTGGTAGCCGCAATTTGATGTATTTTTTTACCGCTGAAATGACAAAACTAATCTTCAAAGCAACAAGTAATTACCACAAAGATATGACCTTGTTGAACATGGTGATTCATGAAAATTTTTATCCTTTCTTGTCAATCGTAAATTGGAATCAACAGTTGGTTGATACAAAACAGGATTCTTTGGCTTCTCATCAAAAATTAATTACGGGATTTCCATTCAATAGTGGTTTTAAAGACCTAGATTTAGAATCAAAAGCACTATTTATTCATAAATAAATTAAGTATGTCAAAACCTCTTGTTTCCTTTATCATCCCATACTATAACGCAGGAACTACGATACAAGAAACAATTGATTCCATTTTTAATCAATCCTATCCGAATTTTGATATTTGGCTCATTAACGATGGCAGTACGGATCAATTTTCGATTGACAAATTGAAAGAATTTGAAGGAATTGAAAAAATTCACCTACTACATCAAGAAAATGCTGGGCCGAGTGTGGCTAAAAACCTAGGTGTAGAAAATGCTAGAGGAGAGTTGATTTGTTTTGTAGATGCTGATAATATCCTTCTTAATAATTATATTGAAGAAGCAGTTATTGCTTTTGATGAAAACCCATCGATTGATGTAGTTTATTCTGATTTTGAGTATTTTGGTGATCGTTTGGGGATTCATAAATCAAACAAAATTGATTCATCTACTATTTTTATTGGAAATTCTGTAGATAATTGCGTTGTAATTAGAAAAACAACTTTTCTCTCGGTTAAAGGTTTTGATTCTAATCTTTCTAAATTAGGTTTAGAAGATTGGGAACTTTGGATGAATTTATTAAAAAATAAAAAGAAGTTCTTTTATATTGAAAAGATTCATTTTAGGTATCGAGTAATTTCCACTTCACGAACCAACATTACTGCAAACTTGAACATCGAAAAAATAAATAAATACATTGCAAACAAGCATTCAGATTTTTTATCGGAAATATATATAGAAACCTATTATAAAAATAAAATGACCTTAGAGTCAATAGATTTTCGAATTGGTAAATTAATCTTGTCTCCCTACAGATTAATAAAATCTATATTTTTCAAATCACGATAAGATTATGTTTAAGAACAACATTTTTTTCTATGAAAATCGAATTTTAGGATTAGATCTATTACGATTTATTGCTATATTTTATGTTTTTTGGGGTCATGGTGAAATATTAATTCCAAATGAACTTTCTTGGCTTTATAATATCCCAACTATTATTCCTTTTGAAGGAGTTTCAGTTTTTTTTGTTCTTAGTGGCTTCTTAATTGGGACAATTTTAAATAAAACTATTTTTAATACGGATTTCCAAAGTAAGGATCTAATGCGTTTCTGGATAAGACGTTGGTTTAGAACGATCCCTCTTTATTTTATTGTTTTAATTGTAATGATTTTTGTAACAAATGATTTATGGAATAATAATTTTCTTTATTTCATTTTTTGCCAAAATTTATTTTTTAAGCATCCCGATTTTTTTGGTGTTGCTTGGAGTCTATCTGTTGAGGAATGGTTTTATTTTTTATTTCCTGCATTATTATTTTTACTAAACAAAATACTGAAAAACAAGATTAACTCAATACTAATAATTTCATTCTTGTTTATTTTAATTCCATTATTACTGCGAATGTTTTTTTTTAACAATCTAGATTTAGATGTTAGTAAAAAAATAGTTTTCTTACGCTTAGATTCAATGATATATGGAGTGTTTGCTTCTATAATTTATTTTCATAAAAATGAATTATGGAGGAAATTTGATAAATATTCAATAGCAATTTCTTTCCTATTATTGATTTTACTTTTTACCAAAAATTATTATTTAAGTCCAAGTAATATTAAAATATTTACCTTCAACTTAGAATCATTGTCCGTAATGTTTCTGCTTCCTTATTTAAGTTCTGTTAAAAAATTTCGCTTTCAAATTATAAATAAATTGATTGTTTATGTTAGTAAAATATCATACTCACTTTATTTAATTCATGGTAGTTTAATTTTATGGTTTATAATTAGAAATATCGAAATTTCAGATTTTATTTTAAGCTTCAGATTTGAAAATCAAAGATTCATGTTGTTCGGACTTTATATATTATTTTCTTTTGGTTTAGCGACATTAATGTACTTGTACATTGAAGTTCCAATTTTGAAATACCGAGATAAAATAACCAATCATTAAAAAAATAATTTAATGACTAATTATACATTTAAAAAGCTAACAATTGAAAATTTGAGTGACTTAATCCCAATTTATGAAAATTCTTTTGGGAAAATTGTAACAACTGAATTTTTAATAAATAAAATGTGTCCCAAAATATTCGGTGAAAATTGTATCGGCTTCATTGCCTACGATCAAAACAATACGCCGGCTGCATTTTACGGCGTATATCCATGTCAAATTGAATACCAAGGAAAATTATTTTTAGCCGCGCAATCAGGCGACACAATGACGCATAGCGCACATATTGGTAAAGGATTATTCACCCAATTAGCGTTGAAAACTTATGCGTATTGCCAAGAAAATGGCTTTCATTTAGTTTTTGGCTTCCCCAATGAAAATTCTTACCCAGGATTTATTAAAAAGTTGGGATGGTCGCATTTTGATGACATAACGCCGTATCTTATTCGTGTAAAATGTATCCCTTGGATTCGTGTAAAAAACACCTTTAAATTACCCCAAGCCTTGCACGATAAATGGTGCGATTTTGTCTTAAATAAATTAAAAAAAGGACATCCATTTAAAAGTTCTGCATTCACAGTTGAAACACCGGTTATCGATCATTCAAAGGAATTCTTTGCCTATAAAACGTATGCAAAAAATTATTTAGTTCAACTCAATGGAATCAATGTATGGCTCAAGGTGGACGATCGTTTTTTAATTATTGGGGACATTGATAGTTGCGCTGAAACCGAATTTATAAAGACGATTCAAGGCTTAAAGAAAATTGCTTTCAAATTGGGATTACCCCATTTGCGCTTTCATACCAGTTCGAATACGTGGGGTCAAAATATGTTTAATAAATTTGGCTTTCCAATGGAATTGAAATATCCCGTTGGAGGAATTAATTTTACAAATGAAATCCCATTGGAAAAATTGAAATTCACAGGTGCTGATAACGATACATTTTAAGATATGAACTGGATCGAACGGAAAATTCTTGGTTTTTTTGTCAAAACAAAAGGAATATTTTCTGCGCCACTTTTTGGCGGAAAAGGTATAATATTTATGCTTCACCGTGTCTTACCTGAAAATGAAAGAAATGCCTTTACATTGAATAAGGACCTGGCGATTACACCTGAAAAATTAGAAGAATTCATTCTGTTTTTCAAGCAAAAAGGGTACGTTTTTATTTCATTAGATGAATTAGCTGATTACTTAGACGAGAAAATTAAATTCCAACAAAAATTTATCTGTCTCACTTTTGATGATGGTTATAAGGATAACCTAATCGTTGGCTTGCCTGTTTTAAAGAAACACCAGGTTCCTGCTACTATTTATGTGACAAATTGTCTTCCAAATGGAACGGCTATCATGTGGTGGTATTTATTTGAAAATCATGTGAAATCTCATTCTGAATTAATTTTAAATTCGTCGAAGGGTAGATCAGTATTCCAATGGGAAAATGAGCCAAGTGCTTTTAGTCAGTTTGGTAAAGTGAGTGAGGCTATTAAATCAATTCCCGGAAATGAATTGCCGGTTGTATTAAGTCAGAGTTTTGGTTTAAGTGTTTCCGAAATGGAAGCACATGGTGAGGCCATCTCATTGTCGTGGGAGGAAATAAAAGAATTGTCCAATGATCCTTTAATAACAATAGGTGCGCATACCATGAATCACATTTGCCTTAAGCAGCAATTGGAAGAATTGGTTGTTGAGGAAATGAAGGCATCAAAAATTGAAATTGAAAAGTACATCGGCAAAGAGGTTGTTCATTTCGCCTATCCATTTGGTGGGGAGGTGGATGTCAGTAAAAGAGAGCTGGAAATAGCTGCTGAAGTTGGTTATAGAACTTCTACTTTAAATCAAGCAGGTTCTATTTTTAAGAGCAACAAAAAGAGTAAACAAGCTTTGGCAAGAATGCCACTAGGAAATCGAATAGATAGTGAACGAATTTCCAATTATATAAATGGTATTTACCATTTTTCGGTGAATGGGTTTAAAAAGCAGAAATACCAATAAGATGACAAACAGTAAGGTAGCTATTTCGATTATTATTGTAAATTATAAAACACCGCAGCTCCTATTGCAATGCGTACGTTCCATTGTCGATACTACAAAAGAGCTGTCCTATGAAATTGTTATAGTGGACAATCACTCAGAAGATGAATCAGAGATATTAATTGCAACAAATTTCCCCAACGTCAAATGGATTAATTCAGGGTACAATGCTGGTTTTGCAAGAGCAAATAATAGAGGTATTCGAGAAACCAATGGAGATTTTATTTTTCTTTTAAACCCTGATACAACCTTAACAAGTAATTATTTAGTTAAAATGATCAATCACTACCAACTGCTTTCTAAAACGGAGAAAGTTGGTCTTTTAACATCACGAATTATATCATCAATCGACCATTCCTTATTAGTAGGAACAGGAATTGGGTTTGCAGGTATAAAAAAAGAATGGAAAAAAAATCCTTTAAGTCTGAAATGGCGACAAATTTTCAAGCGTAAGAATAAAGAAGGGGTTTACCATGCCGATACAATGCACTATAAAAACCATGAGGTAGATTTCGTAAGTGGAGCTTGCACATTCATCAAACGATCTACACTTGAAAAACTGAATTTATATATGGATGAAGATTTCTTTTTGTACTGGGAGGATGTTGAATGGAGTTTTCGTGTTAAAAAGAAGGGTTTGAAGAATTTCTTTTTTTCGGATGGAGAAATATTTCATGTAAATTCTGCAAGTACTGGCAATTCAAGTCATCGTATAGCACAAATACGAATTTCAGAATTCCTTTTTTATTCCAAACGCTATAATAAATTTACCTTCTATCTTCTCGGTTTAGTGATACGGATCAATTACTTATTTAATTCTCAACTATTAAAAAGAAGTAAGGATGACGTTTCGTTAGCGGAATTAAATGTTGATAAACTCCTATTTAAGCAGTATTTTTATCAAGCTTATGAACGATATTGTAATAAAAACAAGAATGAGCGACCTTATTTAAAGTATGTTGAAGAGGCTATTAAATAAACTTAAGAAATCACAAAACAAGGAGATACTAGCTCACTTGGCAATTAAACTCCAAGAGCTAAGCGAAAACAATCCTGTTTTGGTTTTGTACGGGTCACCTACAGAAGGGAATTGGAAAGGGATTGCTAACGGAACAGTTGGCCTGTTTCCTTCGAATTCATTAGAAATTCCACAATGGTATTCGAATACTGTTTTAAATGAGAAAGAAACTATTGAAATTTGTACACTTATTAATCAAGCTAAATTTGAGAAAATAGTCATTAGCGGTTTTGCTCCATATTTCTTCGATTGGATTGAATTGCTCCACCCACATACTGAAATAGAAATTATATATCATGGCACCATTAGTGAATTTCATGATCCTTTAAAGCAAAATTTTATTGAACAACTGATTTCCTTTGGGAAAACGAAGAAAATAAGTCGTTTTGGATTTGTTAAGGAAGGATTAGCAGAAGTTTTTTCAAAATTATACGATTTCAATTCTTTTCATCAGCCTCTGAATCCACCAATAATACCGAAAGAAATAAAGAAAATTGAATTGGATAAAACTAAAATCCACATTGGCGTTTTTGGTGCAGCTACCTTTAATAAAAATTTACACAACCAAGTTATTCATGCCCTGATGATTGATGAAGTGGTCGTGCATGTGTTGGATAAAAGTATCTTCAACTACCTGGATAAGGAAGATCGAATCGTGGAACATGGTAAAGATTTACCCCGAGAACAATTCTTGTCCATTTTAGGTTCCATGGATTTGAATCTATACATGTCATTCAATGAATCTTGGGGATTGGTGGCTAAAGAAAGTGAAGCGATGGGGGTGTCCCTTCTTTCACCTTCAAACGTTGACTATCTTAAATTAATACTCAATAAAATTGAAAAAAGAATTTAGTGTTTATTTTAAAGGTTTAGATGGTTTAAGAGCAATTGGTGCATTAAGCGTTGTTTTTGGACATATAGAACTTTTAAAATCAGATTTTTCACTTCCTAATTTACTTCATCTTCCATTCTATAAGTATACTTCTGGACATTTAGGCGTGATTTTATTTTTCGTTTTAAGTGGTTTTTTAATAACTTATTTACTTTTGGTAGAAAAAGAAAAATTCAAAACAATTTCAATTAAACGATTTTATTTTAGAAGGATATTAAGAATTTGGCCAATTTATTATCTAATCTTAATTTTATTAATCTTTGTTTTTCCATATATCATTCAACTTCCCTACAACTCCAAACCGGAATTCACCGGTTTATTAGATAATTATCCAACTTTAATAATATTCTTTTTGATGGCCCCTAATTTTATGGCTTTTGGGATCCCAGGTATTGGGGGTGGATTTCATTTAAGTTCTATAGGAACTGAAGAACAATTCTATATGTTTTGGCCATGGCTTATTAAATGGGTTGAAAATTTGTTGATACCCTTATTCTTAATTTTTATTGTTTTTGCCCTTGCCCCAAATCTCTTAGATTATCTTAATAATAATTTCTTTGAAAAAAAATCTACAACTTACCAGTTCATTCAACAATTAAGAATATTTACCGAGTATTTTAAAATTGATTGTATGGCTTTAGGAGGGGTATTTGCTTTTTTTTATTTCAAGAAAAAAAACAAAATATTAAACTTTTTATTTCTCCGAAATACACAAATAATTTCAATACTAGTTGGAGTTGGGTTTTGGTTATTCGGAATAAATATTCCAATTTTTAGAGATGAATTTTTCGCATTATTCTTTGCAGTTATTATTTTAAATACGGCAGTTAATCCAAATAAGATTATTTCTTTCGATTATAAATGGTTAAACTACATTGGGAAAATATCCTATGGAATTTATGTCTATCATTGGATTATAATATTGTTCGTTATGAATATAATTATTCAAGTTAAAGAAAATTTATTCCTTTTTAATATTTTACTATATGCTGGATCAATTAGTTTAACAATTTTGATTGCCCACTTTTCATTCTTTAAATTTGAACGTTATTTTTTAAAATTTAAAGATCGATTTACACAAATAAATTCAAAATCAATTAATCAATAAATAAATGAAAATCCTCCACATTATACCCAATCTCAAAAAAGGAGGTGCTGAGCGAATTGTCATTGATATTGTTCGGAATTTGAGCCAAAAAAATGAGAATACGGTTAAATTGGTTCTCTTTGATGATAAGATCGAATATGAAGTTGATGACATAAAAAAACTGATTGAAATAGTGCCAAGCAAAGTAGAACTTTCGATTACGAAAAAGCACCAAATAAGCATTCTTGAACTTCAAAATACAATCGAACTATTTCAACCAGATAGTATTCACTCGCATCTATTTGAAGCAGAAATTGTATCTAGAAGTTGCACTTTTCCCAAAGCAAAATGGTTTACGCATTCCCATGACAGGATGAGTTCATTGAATAATTTAAATCTTTTTTCAATTAAATCGAAACGGGATTTAACCAATTATTTTGAGAAACGTTACTTACTAAAGTGTTATCGGAAAAATGGTGGAAATAATTTTATTGCCATTTCTGAAGATATTCTATACTTTTTGAAATCGGTATTGCCAAATCATATGCAAAGTATCCAACTACTGCAAAATGCAATTGATCTAAAGCGCTTCGAAAAACCAATGGATTTCAATAAGGTAAGGGATAATGCTGTTTTTAACATGGTCTCAATTGGTCGACTGGATAAAAATAAAAATCATCAATTTTTAATTGATGTAGTGTTGGACTTGAAAAATAGGAAAATTCCTGTTGATTTAACAATTGTAGGGGAGGGGAATCAACGAAGTGCTCTCCAAGAAAAAATTTCTCGCTTGGATTTATCAAATCAAATTTCGTTGGTTGGTTCACAAGAAAAAGTGGAAGCGTTTTTGTGGAATGCGGATTTATATATTCATAGTGCAATCACTGAAGGGTTTGGTCTTACTTTAATCGAAGCTATGGCATGTGGTTTACCAGTGGTTTGCACGGATGGAAAAGGAAACCGGGACTTAATCCAAGAAGGAGAAAATGGTTTTATGGTGGGGGAGAAAGATGCAAAACTTCTAGCCGATAAAATTGAACTATTATTTAAAAATGACAATTTACGCCAAAAGATGGGTGCAAAAGCGAGAAAGTTTGCTCAAGGATTTGGAATGGAAAAGTACGTGGAATCTCTTTTGCTTTTATATAAAAACACTTAAATATGTGTGGAATAGCAGGTCTTATTGATTTTGGAAACAATTGGGAAGTAGATGAAAATAGCTTGCGTCAAATGGCGCAAGCACTTCAATTCAGAGGACCGGATCAAGAAGGGTATTGTTTTCAAAATAATCCAAATTTCACCTTTGGACTTGCACACAAGCGCTTAAGTATTCTTGATTTATCGGAAGCAGGCAGACAACCCATGTGGAATGCTCAAAAAAACAGTGTAATCACTTTTAATGGGGAGATTTATAATTTCCCATCATTAAAAATTCATCTCGAAAAGGAAGGCGCTACTTTTAGATCATCCAGTGATACAGAAGTCATTTTAATAGCCTATCAATGTTGGGGAATCGAAAAATTGCTCAATGAATTAGAAGGAATGTTTGCTTTTACTTTAGTTGATATTGAAAAACGTACGGTCTTTATTGCACGTGATCGCTTTGGAGAAAAGCCGCTTTATTACCATGAAAAAAATGAATTTTTCGCCTTTAGTTCTGATATTCGGTCTTTTCATTCCCTTGGTATATCTAAAGAAATTGACCTTCACGCATTAGGCTATTTTTTCTCTGAAATGTCTACTCCAATTAATTCTTCCATCTATTCGGAAATTAAAAAGCTTCCTCCAGCAAGTTATATCCAATTGACTGCCCAAGGAAGTGAATTGAAAGAATATTGGCGTTTGAATTATAAAGAAAAAACAACTCTAAGCTTACAAGAAACAATTGCTCATACCGAAGTATTACTTGAAAAAGCAGTTCAGAAAACCTTGCTTTCAGATGTGCCCGTGGGATGCTTTCTAAGTGGAGGACTGGATTCTTCGCTAGTTTCATTGTATGCCGCCAAAAATTATTCGACACAACTAAAAACGTTCAGCGTTGGTTTCGAATATGAATCATTCAATGAATTACCATTTGCACGCGCAATTTCAAAACAAATTGGCTCAGATCATAATGAAATTATCTTGAACCCTAGCGATTTGTCCATAGTTGACGACTTGTTGAAGGAATATGGTGAACCTTTCGCAGATTCTTCGGCGATTCCTACTTATTACGTTTCTAAATTTGCAGGAAATTCAGTGAAAGTGGCTCTAGGTGGTGATGGTGGTGATGAAGTTTTTGCGGGATACCGAACCTACAACCAAGGCTTACGCATGCAACAGTGGTACAATAAGCGCTATTTAAATTTACCTTTGACTGTATTGAAAAAGCTGACTCATTCAGAAAAAGCGACTTATTTAGCAGGTTTAATGAAAAAAGACCCTGCAACCTTGGCAAGTGCATTATACCGAAATATGGGATTTGCTCCAGTAGAATTAAAAGAATTGTTGAACGATAAGTTATTTTTTGAAGCACCAAAACGCGAACACGAGCAAGCTGTTTTAAAAGCACTTGGCGAGACACACGATGTCTTTGATGTCTTGTTGCACGCGTCCATTAAAACCCGCTTGGTAAATGATTATTTAGTAAAAACAGACCGCGCATCTATGTTTAATTCCTTGGAATTACGCACACCATTTTTGGATAAAGACCTCATAGAATTTAGTAGTAGTTTGCCTTACGATTTTATCATGCATGGGGGAGAAAACAAATACATCACCAAAAAAATGGCTGAAAAGCATTTTTCGAAAGAATTGGTTTACAGGGAAAAACAAGGATTTGGAATTCCTATTGGTCAATGGATGAGAAATGTATGGAAAAATCAATTTGAAGAAGTCGTTTTTGAAAAACAGGATATTGTTCCGCTGAACTACACCTATATTGAAAAAATCTGGCGAGAACATTTATCAAATCAAAAAGACCATTCTCATCGCTTATGGATTATTTATGTTTTTCATAAATGGATTAAAAATGAATACCTAAAGGCATGACAAAGAAGAAAATTCTATATATCGCGGATGGCAACAGTTTTCATGATATAAAGTGGATAAAATATTTTTCAAAACAAACAGAAAAATATAAATGTTATATTTTAACGGATAGTTCCTCATTAATAAGCGAATCATCAAAGTTAATACTCAAACAGCATCAAATTGAAATATTAGGGCCCATAAATCCGATTTCGATTTCTAAACCTTTAAAAACAATCCAGAGTATAATTAAATTTAAACTATTAATAAAAGAAATTAATCCTAATATAATACATGTTTTATTTGCAACACCGAATGCACTTTGGGTTAACTTTACAAACAATCCCTATATAGTATCTACTAGAGGTTCAGACATCTTGAATGTAATACCCGATCTTTTAAAAACAAATGGGATAAGAGGCTTTTATGATCGATTCCTTTTTAGAAAGTTTAAAATTGCATTTTCCAAAGCACAATATGTAACAGGAACCTCTTACAAGCAAATTGAGAAACTTAAACAAGATATGGGTGTCAGAAATCCGGTTTTGGTAAGAACAGGAGTGGAAATAAACAAAATAAATTTGTTAGAAAAAGAGGAGTTATTAGAATTGAGTATTCGAAATACACCAACAATATTATCTCCTCGTTTCATGAATCCGATATACAATATTGATTTGCAAGTTGATACAATTTACCTGCTGTCAAAGGTTATAATAGATAAATATACTTTTATTTTTATTAAAGGAAGAACATGTGAAAACAAATATTATCAAAAAATAAAAGAAAAATTAGAGGATCTAGAAAAGAATAGAAATCTTAAATATAAAATTTATGATTTTGTAGATCAAGAAACGCTTTGGATGTTGCTCAAAAAAACATCTCTATGCATAATGACCCCAATAAGCGATGGAACTCCCAATTCTGCACTTGAGGCTATGGCGGCTAGGAAGCCTCTAATAATTCCTGCTCTTGAATACGATAAAGATTTATTTGAAAAATCTTGTTTCCAACTTTCATCATTTTCTAAATTAGAATTAAAATCGAAAATTGAGCAAGCATTAGAATCATATCCTCTTGAAATGATTGAACTTGGATATAAAAAGGTGACTGAATTTGGAGACAATGCAATAGAAATGAGTAAAATTGAGGCGTTTTACAAATCAATAAAATAGGTAAAATGGAGACAATAAAATTAAAAATAAATGAAAACTCAAATAATATAATAGATTATATTTCCCAAACTAGAAATCGAAGTTATAAAAAGAAATATTTATTTTGGCAATACAAGCATCCTAAAAGTTTAATTTGTTGTATTCAAAAAGATGATCAAATACTAGGTTCACAGGGAATGATTTTCACAGAATTGAAACTCGCACAAAAGTCAATAATCTCCCACAAAAGCGAAACAACTTTTGTAGACGATTCACTGAGAGGAAAAGGGCAATTTGAACGCTTATATGAATATAGTGTCAATGAAGCTATACTTGAGGAAAGTCAATTAATTTGGGGATTTACTGCGCTGGGAACTTTGTGGGAGAAAAAGTTACATTTTAAATGTAATAAAGAGTTAATTTTTGAAGCTAATTTAATTGTAAATCAATCAAATTCTATTCAAGGTTTGAAAAGAGTCTATTACTTTTTTAAGGGGGTTCAAAATAGGCTTAAACGGTTAGTAATATCCGAAAAGAATTTAACTATTGAGAAATTCAACCTGTCAAATGAAATTTCGGTGCTAAAACAATTTGAATCAACACTTTCTGAAAAAACAGTTTCACTCGATTATCAATCAGAAACTGTTAAAAATAGAATTTTTAATTCTCCAGTAATTTCTTATCACTATTTGAGAATCCACTTTTTAGGAAATCTAGAGGCGGTGGTCATTTACCATATTGCTAAAAATCAATTTATCATTTCTGAATTTTTATACCTTGATCAGGATAAACTTCCGTCCGTTGTAAAAAAAGTAATTAGTTATTCCTTGGCACAAAAAAACATAACCAATATTCGTTTTTGGGGGAACAAAAAAAATGAGCATTATTGCGCTATTTTTGACAATTTATCAAAATTTGGAAGCAACATAATTCCAGTACATAATATGCAACTAGTTTATAAACCGATTGATGAAAATTTAATGGAAATTGACCCTTCTAATTATATGATTAATGGTTTATGGACTGAAGGCTTTACTTATTAAAAAAACGAAATGTCAAAATTCATCGATTTTGTCTGCGAACAATTAGTCAAAACATCGCATACTATTGAAATTGTTAATGATTCTATTCATGTTAAAGCGAATGGTCAAGTTTATTCAGAGGCTATTTTTGATCCAGCGGTGGCATTCACGGAAAACGAAATCCAACAATTAATTTCCATTTCCAATGATGTTATTAACGAGAAAAAAATCCAACTTGTCGATTTTCCTATCTTAAAATGTTGGTATTTGATTACACACGAGAAATACTTCAATAAACTAATTGTGTTCGATAAATATGATAGAATTGGTCAGGAAAATCTAAAAAAGGAATTTTTGGAAATTCTAAAAATTCCAATTGCAGATGTACTCAAAGTTCACTTGAACAATTCTCTAGGTATCACAATTCAAAATCAACCGTCAATATATCTTACTTGCGATTTCGATATTTTAAATGTTTGGGACGTTTGGATAATAAAAGATCTTGCGAGGGAAATTTTATATACTTGCAAAAAATTAGAATTGAAAAAGCTATATGAAACGATTGGATCATACTTATTTTCTAGGAAACGCTTAAATTTTAATGGCTTTTTAAATGAAAGGATGTATTGTTTTGATTCTCGTTTTATAAATATTGGATTTTTCATTGCTTCACCTGAAAATAAAAAATATGATGGAACGATCGACTATCAAAATAACTTGGTGCAATCATATATACAAAACCTCAAACAAAAAGGAGTTGTTTTTGGCTTGCACACGAATTTTGACACGAAAGATGCTCCAGAAAGTATTATGAATCAACAAAATGATTTCGAGTCGCTATTTCATGAAAAAACATCGTTGAACCGTCACCACTATTTGAGGTTTCATTTCCCCGACTATTTGGAAACACTTGAAATGGGTAACATCGAAAAAGATTTTTCAATCTATTTTCCAGAATCAATGTTGTTCCGTGCTGGAACATGCAGTGAATATTATGCATGGAACGAAAAGGAATCTAGGCCCTATAAAACAAAATTGATTCCAACCACCATTATGGATGGCACGTTTTCGGATTATTTACATTGTAATTATGATGAAGCGATAACGCTATCAATTAATAAAATTGAACTTACCTTGAAATATTGTGATTCAGTTGTTTTGCTTTGGCACAATAGAAGTACGTATCAATATGCGAATATTCAAAATAATTATCATCCCAAATTAATAACGGCTTTAATTGAATACCTGAAAAAAGTCTATTGAATTAGCCTTTTTGGAAATTACATTTTCCAAATAATTCAAAATCAATCATAGTATGTTAGCTATCCTATCTCAATTTACTATCTTAGCAACCGATGAAAAAAGTTCTCATTCTTGCTTATGATTTTCCACCTTACCTTTCTGCAGGGGGCTTAAGGGCACACAATTAGTTTAAGATTTAATTTTTATATTATTATCGAAAAAATATCCGTATATTAAACTAAATATGACAGAAAATAACACACAAATAATTATTTATCAAACTGAAAGTGGAGACACAAAATTAGAAGTTCGATTAGAAAATGAAACCGTGTGGCTAAGTCAGAAATTGATGGCAGCTTTATTTCAAACTACAGTTGCCAATATTAATATTCATCTCAAAAACATTTTTGAAGAGGGCGAATTAATAGAGTCGGCAACTATTAAGGATTTCTTAATAGTTCGATTGGAAGGAAAAAGGGAGGTTAACCGAACAATTGAGTATTACAATCTTGACGCAATCATTTCTGTTGGTTACAGAATAAAATCAAAAGTTGCAACGCGTTTTCGTCAATGGGCAACGCAGCATATCAAAGAATATATTGTAAAAGGTTTTGTGATGGATGATGAGCGGCTTAAAAACCCAAATCAACAATTTGATTATTTTGAAGAGCTCATTAGGCGTATTCAGGATATAAGAACATCCGAAAGAAGATTTTATCAAAAAATTACAGACATATATACAACTAGCGTAGATTACGACCCAACACTTGAAATGAGTGTACTGTTTTTTCAAACAGTTCAAAACAAAATGCATTGGGCAATTACTGGTCAAACTGCAGCTGAGATTATTTCTGAACGGGCTAATAGTAAGGAACCAAACATGGGTTTAACTAATTGGAAAAGAAATAAACCTCGAAAACAAGATGTTGTCATAGCAAAAAACTACTTAAGCGAAGATGAACTTTTAGCACTAAATAATTTAGCTGAGCAATATTTAATATTTGCCGAAGGTCAAGCTATTCGTAAAAAGACAATGCATATGAAGGATTGGATTGAAAAATTAGATGGTTTTTTAACGTTAAACGATCGACAAATTTTAACAAATGCGGGTAAAATATCACATCAATTAGCAGTTGATATGGCCGAAATAGAATATGAGAAATTCAATCAAAACCTTATCAATTCAATTGAAAGTGATTTTGACAAGGAAATTAAAAAAATACAATCAGCGAACCTATTTCGTATTGAAAAGAATAAAAATAAATGAAAAAAGTTCTAATCCTCGCTTATGATTTCCCACCCTATGTTTCTGTTGGTGGCTTACGTCCATACAATTGGTACAAGCATTTGAAAGAATTTGAGGTAGAGCCAATCGTGGTAACGCGACAATGGGGAAATGTCCACGGCAATCACTTGGATTATATTTCTGCTGGTGAATCAGAAGAATCTATCCTTGAAAATACGGAGTTTGGAATGATTATCAGAACGCCTTATAAGCCAAATTTCGCGAATCGATTGATGTTGAAATACGGAGACACGAGATATCGAATTCTCAGAAAATCAATCAGTGCTTTTTATGAAATCGCCCAATTTGTTTTCCCAATAGGACCAAAAGCAGCGTTGTATCGAGGGGCAAAAGAATTCTTGAAAAACAACAAAGTGGATGTAATTCTTGCAACAGGGGATCCTTTCGTTTTATTTAGTTTCGCTTCCAAATTGAGTAAAGAGTTTGGTATTCCTTGGATAGCAGACTATCGAGATCCTTGGAGTCACAATGAAGAACGTAGAAAAATGGTCATTCAAAAAAAATGGAATGCCTATTTTGAGAAGAAAACAGTTGCTTCATCGTCATATATCCAAACAGTTTCAAAATTTGTACATTCCAAGATAGATCATTTAATTCCAAATAAACCATTTAGTATTTCACCAAACGGTTACGATTCATTGGTAATAGACAAATTAAAAAATATCCCACAAAACAAAGAAGTCTTTAGTATTTCTTTTGTTGGAACAATTTATAATTGGCATCCAATTGAAAGTTTCCTTCGCGTAGCAAACGCTTTTGTCAGAGAAAATCCACAGGCCAAAATAGCCTTTAAATTTTACGGAACAAATCTGGCGAATGAATTAAATAGATTCGTTTATGAGGAATTCCCGAAATTAAAAGATCATGTTTTCATATCACCTAAAATGCAAAACAAAGAATTACTTGAAAAATTAGCTTCAGATAATGTCATGCTTCTATTTAATTATTACTCTTATATGGGCACCAAAATTTTTGATTACCTGGGAATTCGTCGAAAAATAATAATGTGTTATTCAAATGATCCAGAAGCGAATATTCTGAAGCAGAAATACTATTCTATTGATGAATCAGGTAGTGATAGCAAACAACTCCAAGCTGAACTAATCAATGAAACAAATGCTGGCATAATCGTGAAGGATGCTGCGCATTTAAAAGAAGTACTCATGGAATTGTATGCGGAATTTAAAGAAAATGGATGTATTGCCTGCGATTCAAAGGGCATTGAAAAATATTCCCGTAAAATTCAAGTAGAACGATTGGCTGAGGTAATAAAGGGGATTGCAGCTTTGTAGTTTAGAGCTTGCATTTATTTTCCTTGAGGAGCTTATATCATTAAGTAACTAAAAATTAAGGAGACAATCGCGCTACTTGTCATATCAAAAAAGTAATTACTTTTAATCTATGATTGTAATAATAGATTATAATATGGGCAATATTTTTTCAGTGCAAAAGCGCTTGGAGAAATTAAATCAGGAATTTATTATCAGTGCTGATCCAGCTGTAATTGCAAATGCAAATCGTCTTATTTTGCCTGGTGTTGGTCATTTTGCTGTGGCTATGGATAATCTTAGGACATCTGGTCTTATTGAGGTGTTAAATCGTGCGGTGTTGATTGATAAAGTTCCCATCCTTGGCATCTGTTTGGGAATGCAGTTAATGTGTGCTTTCAGTGAAGAAGGTGACTGTGAAGGATTGGGTTGGTTTGATGCAAAGGTGGTGAAATTTAAATTTGAAGACACACTTCGTTTTAAAGTGCCCCATACTGGATGGAATCAAATACACATTACGAAAAAAAGTCAATTAATGATTGATATTCCTGAGGCTTCCTATTTTTATTTCGTGCATTCTTATTTTTTGAAATTGAATGAGGAAACTGATCAATTAAATTTCACAAGTCATGAATATAATTTCACATCGGCTATCGAAAAGGAAAATATTTATGGGGTTCAATATCACCCAGAAAAAAGTCATGATATTGGTTTGCAACTATTGAAAAACTTTATAAACATGTAAATCGGAGATGGATTTTAGAGCTGAAGGTTAGATGTAGAATTTAGATATAGAAATTGGAACTGGAGTAAACTTAACTTAACTTAACTTAACTTAACACCAACCTCTAAGTCCAAGTTTAATGCTAACCTCCAACGCTAACCTCCAACGCTAACCGCCAACTCTAACCTCTAACTATAACTTAAAAAAATGCTTCGTCCTCGTATCATACCCGTGCTTTTGCTCAAAGGAAATGTCCTAGTGAAAACGATTAATTTTAAAAAACCAAAATATATAGGTGATCCGATAAATGCGGTGAGAATTTTTAATGATTTAAGAGCAGACGAATTGGTTTTTTTAGATATTGATGCAAGTAGAGAAAAACGTTTGGTTTCAATTGAACTAATTAAGAATATTGGTGAAGAAGCAAATATGCCCTTTGCTGTAGGTGGTGGGATTCGGTCTTTGGATGATATTCGCAATATTATAAGCGCTGGAGCTGAAAAGGTAATTATTAATTCTTATGCTATCGAAAATCCTGATTTCATTTCCGAAGCTGCAGCAGCTTTTGGTTCTTCGACAATTGCTGTGTGTATCGATGTAAAAAAGAGTTTGTTTGCTGGCAGGAAAACTTGGAGTTATGGAGGCTCAAAAGCAAGTGGTTTTGCACCAATTGAATTGGCAAAATTAATGGAAGCGAAAGGGGCTGGAGAAATTATAATTCAATCTATTGAAAAAGATGGAGAGATGAACGGATATGATCTTGAATTAGTAAAACAAATTTCAGCAGCTGTTGAAATACCAGTCGTTGCTTTAGGTGGTGCAGGTTCAATTTCGGATTTAAAAATTGCTTTTCAAGAAGGTTTAGCGAGTGGCTTAGCTGCAGGAAGTTTGTTTGTTTTTGAAGGAAAGAAAAGGGGAGTTCTAATAAATTACCCCGAAAAGAAGGAAATAGATTTCTAACTTTTTTTCTACATTAATTAATTTCATGTGTTTGCTAGAGATGCTTTTTGTTTTTTGCGTTGCAATGGAATCGATTTTTTAATGACCATTTAACTTCTTTGATTGAAAGAAAATAGGGGAATAATTAGATATCCCCTATTTTTTTCTTTTTGAACTTTTTTTTGCAAGTACATTTATAAACTTTGGAAAAAACTCACTCTCAAATCTGTACACGTTGTGTCATGGATACATCTGATCTCGGAATTTCATTTACAAGTGAAGGCTTATGTAATCATTGTATAGAGTTCTTAGACAAGCGAAATAAATACACTTATAAAGGCACCGAAAGTGATGTGCAGCTTGATAAAATTATTGCACGGATAAAAGAAGCAGGAAAGGGTAGAGAATACGATTGTGTAATTGGTCTGAGCGGCGGAGTCGATAGTAGTTATGCTGCAAAAATCTGTATAGATCAAGGATTGCGAATTTTGGCTGTTCACCTCGACAATGGATGGAATTCTGAAGAGGCCGTTTCGAATATTAAAAATGTTGCTAGAAAATTATCTATTGATTTTGAAAGTTACGTATTAAATTGGGATGAATTTAAGGATTTACAGTTATCTTTTTTAAAAGCATCGGTTCCTGAAGCGGATACGCCAACAGATATTGCCATTTTAGCAGCTTTACATAAAGTAGCAGCAAAATATAATATAAAAAGTATTATTTCAGGTGGAAATTTTGCAACGGAAGGAATTTTACCAGAGACTTGGCATTACAATGCAAAAGATTTAACCTATTTTAATTATATTCATAAAAAATTTGGTAATCGAAGATTGAAAAGCTTTCCAACTTTTGGATTCATGAGAGAATTGTATTACAAAATATTTAAGGGAATTAAAATGATTTATATATTAAATTATGTTCCATATATAAAAAATGATGCTATTTCTCTATTAGAAAATCAATTGAGTTGGAAGAATTATGGAGGTAAACATTATGAATCTAAATACACTGGATTTATACAATCCTATTATTTATATCATAAATTTGGAATTGATTATAGAAGGGCCACTCTATCATCTCAAATTTGCACGGGTGAAATAAGTCGAGAAGATGCTTTGGAGATTTTAAAATTACTTCCATATAAAATGGAAAGGGTGGAAGAAGAAATGAAATACATTGCAAAAAAACTTGAGATATCGAAGGGAGATTTTCAAAATATCCTAGATGCTGAATCAAAATGGTATTTTGATTATCCTAATGATCAAAAAAGATTAAATTTCATCTATAATTTGTATCGTAGGATTTTCCGAAAAGAAAAATTAGGGAATTTTTAAAGAAAATAGAATTATTTCCCTCTTCCTCCGCCAGTCTTAACAGTAGCCACTTTTTTAACTGCTGCAGGTTTAGCTGATTTATTTGGAGCAGCACTTGTTTTTACTGCTGCTTTCTTTGGCGCTGCTTTTTTCGGAGTATCTGCTTTTTTAGCTTTTGAATCTTTTTCAACTATTTCTTCTGTTGCAACTTCTGCTTCAACAACCAATAATCCTTCTGCTAATAGCATGTTGTACCATTGAAATAATTTCTTGATATCAGAAAAATAAACCCGCTCTTTGTCATAATTTGGTAATGCTTCTTCAAATTTTGAACGTAATGTTTTCTCATCACTTTTATTGGAAGGCCCTTCTGCTCCAGCTTGAATTTCGAATAATTTAGTTAGTACATCCACTAATTTAGCATCTTCATCGTAGGTAAACATGCTAATATCTTCTAAGGAAGAAATTTTTTCAGAGGAATGTGCAGGAAATCGTTTCTTGTCCATTAAGGATTCTACAATTACACTATTTTTCCCTTGTGTTATAACCTTATACAAGCCTGGTCTTCCTGAAATGGAAATAATTCCTTTTAAATTCATTGAATAATTTTTCTCAAAAATATAAAATCTTTATCATTTTTAGCAATTTAAATTTTATTTGTTTTAAAGGTATTCTTTATTTAATTAGTGCTTCCTAAATTTATCTGTACCTTTGCACCCAATTTAAAATAAAAAAATGACATTTGAAGAGCTGGGTTTGAGGGGTGAGGTACTGAAGTCGTTAGAAGATTTGGGTTTTTCAGTACCAACTCCAATCCAAGAACAAGCAATCCCACATTTGATGAAGGATGATTGCGATTTTGTTGGGCTTGCCCAAACAGGAACCGGGAAAACTGCAGCGTTTGGTCTGCCGTTAATTAGTAATATCGATACAAGCTTAAAATTACCGCAAGGCTTGATCATTTGCCCCACACGCGAGCTTTGCTTGCAAATATCCAAAGATTTAGGAAATTATTCTAAGTACCTTGATTGCAATATCGTTGCCGTATACGGTGGTGCAGATATTCGTAAGCAAATAACGGATATTAAAAGAGGCGCTCCTATTATTGTGGCAACGCCGGGAAGATTGATGGATTTAATCAAACGTAAAGTGATTCAGCTTTCTCAAGTAAGGTATGTTGTTTTGGATGAAGCCGATGAAATGTTAAACATGGGATTCAAAGAAGATATTGATAGCATTCTAGAAACAACACCGAAGGAAAAAAATGTTTGGCTATTTTCAGCTACTATGCCTAAGGAGGTTGCTTCAATTGCTAAAAATTATATGAGTGATCCGCTAGAAGTATCTATCGGTCACAAAAATCAAAGTAATGAGAATATTGATCATATCTATTATATGGTCAAAGAAAAAGATCGATACGAGGCGGTAAAACGTCTTATTGATTTTAATCCAACTATTTATGGTTTAATATTTTGTAGAACCAGGTCGGAAACGGCTACGGTTGCTCAAAAATTAAGCAGGGATGGATACAATGCTGAACCACTTCACGGTGATTTGTCGCAAGCAATGCGCGATTTGGTTATGCAACGATTCAGAAGTAAAGAATTACAGCTCTTAGTAGCAACGGATGTTGCCGCAAGGGGATTAGATATCGATAATATCACCCATGTTATTAATTATAACTTGCCGGATGATATTGAAAATTATACGCACAGAAGCGGTCGTACTGCTCGTGCTGGAAAAAAAGGCGAATCTTTAGTGTTGGTTAGTGCAAAGGAAGGATTTAAGATTAAAGCTATTGAACGACAGATGCGTACTACTTTTACAAAAGGTGAAATTCCTAATGCGAAAGAGATTTGTCGTATTCAATTGATGCGCTTGATCGAAAAGGTAATCGCTACTGAAATTAGAGAAAAAGACATCACGCCATTTTTACCTACCATTTTTGCTGAATTTGAAAATTTTTCTAAAGAAGAGGTGGTTAAAATGTTCGTTTCGGCTGAGTTTAATCGATTTATCGAATATTACGAGCGTGCTGGTGATTTGAATGCATCAAACGCTGGCTCGGATCGGGAAGATCGAGGTCCAAAAGGAGAGCGTTCAAGAGGTAGTGATGTTGGTAAAACAAGGTTCTTTGTTAACATCGGACGAAGAGATGGTTTTAATCCTGGCGCACTTTTACGTGTAATTTGTGATGCAACAGGTTTGAATTCAACTGCTGTTGGAAAAATAGATATTATGACTTCGTTCTCTTTCTTTGAAGCGGATGAGGAACATGCAGATAATATTATTAAGCAAGTAAATGGAACTGATTTTGACGGAAATACGGTAAGTATCGAAGTAACTACTTCTAAAGAAAGTGGTGGCGGATTTAGAGATAAGCCTCGCTCAGGATTTGGTGGTGGAGATCGTTCAAGAAGCGGTGGTGGTGGAGGCGGTGGCCGAAGCAGCTCATACGGTGGAGGCGGAGGCGGTGGCCGAAGTAGTTCATACGGTGGTGGCGGAGGCGGAGGTCGAAGTAGTTCATACGGTGGTGGCGGAGGCGGAGGCCGAAGCAGTTCATACGGTGGCGGTGGCGGTAGAAGTAGTTCGTACGGTGGAGATCGATCAAATTCAAATGACGGAGGTGACCGACCGAGATCAAGTGCAGGTAATGATCGCCCAAGAACTGGTGGAGGTACAGATCGTCCACGAACAGGTGGAGGTGGAGATCGTCCACGAACAGGAGGTGGTGATGATAGACGCGATGGTGGTTTTACTAGAAAAAGAAAGTTTTAGAATTTAGCAAATGGAAATTAGAAATATTGCAATAATTGCGCACGTTGACCACGGTAAGACTACGTTGGTAGACAAAATGATTGAAGCGGGTAATTTTTTAAATGAGAGAGATCGCCCAACGGGTGAATTGATCATGGATAATAATGATTTAGAGCGGGAAAGAGGGATTACTATCGTATCTAAAAATGTTTCAGTATCCTATAAAGGAACTAAAATTAATATTATTGACACACCAGGTCACGCTGATTTTGGTGGTGAGGTCGAGCGCGTTTTAAATATGGCGGATGGTGTTTGTCTTTTAGTTGATGCCTTCGAAGGTCCAATGCCTCAAACGAGATTTGTGTTAGGAAAGGCTCTTTCAATGGGGTTGAATCCTTTAGTGGTTATCAATAAAGTCGACAAAGATAATTGTACGCCAGAAGAGGTGAACGAGAAAGTTTTTGATCTTATGTTCGAGTTGGATGCAACGGAAGAACAATTAGATTTTCCTACCATTTATGGTTCTGCTAAAAATGGTTGGATGTCTACGGATTGGAAAAAACCGACGGACTCAATTGCTCCTTTGCTGGACGAGATTTTAAATTATTTTAAGCCGCCTGTTATTGAAGAAGGAAACACGCAAATGTTATTAACGTCGTTGGATTATTCCGCTTACGTTGGTAGAATTGCTATCGGAAGATTAAGTCGTGGGGTCATAAAAGAAAATCAAAATGTCATTTTGACAAAACGTGATGGTGCGCAAGAAAAACATCGTATTAAAGAGGTGTTCGTATTTGATGGTTTGGAAAAAAGAAAAGTTGAATCAGTTACACCGGGTGATATTTGCGCTATAACTGGCTTAGATGGATTTGAAATTGGAGATGCTGTTTGTGATGCGGAAAATCCGGAAGCATTAGCCACTATCCAATTGGATGAACCGACGATGTCGATGTTATTTACGATTAACGACTCCCCATTTTTTGGTAAAGAAGGCAAATTTGTAACTTCAAGACATATTCAAGAGCGTTTACATAAAGAATTAGAGAAAAATTTAGCACTGCGTGTTTTAGATACAGATAAAGCTGATCGTTGGATGGTTTATGGTCGTGGGGTATTGCATTTATCGGTTTTAATCGAAACTATGCGTCGTGAGGGGTATGAATTGCAAGTGGGCCAACCTCAAGTAGTTTTTAAAGAAATTGATGGAAAAAAATGTGAGCCAATTGAAGAATTGACGATCGATTTACCAGAAGAGTTTGGTGGAACTGCTGTTGAAGCGGTAACTAAACGAAAAGGTGAAATGACGAATATGGCACCAAAAGGTACGCGTATGATCATTCAATTCTTGATTCCTTCAAGAGGTATTATTGGCCTTAGAAGTTACCTATTAACGCAAACTGGAGGGGAAGCAATTATGACGCATCGATTCTTAGATTACCAACCTTTCAAAGGGGAAATTCCTGGTCGCCAAAACGGATCAATGATTTCTTTGGAGCAAGGCATGTCGATTCCTTTTTCTTTAAATAATCTTCAAGAAAGAGGTAAGTTTTTTGTTATGCCTAATGAAAACATCTACGAAGGTCAAGTGATTGGAGAAAATTCTAGAGCAGGAGATTTGTGTGTTAATGTGACCAAGACAAAGAAAATGTCTAACATGCGTTCTTCAGGAGCAGATGAGAAAGTGCGTTTAGCGCCACCGAAATTATTTAGCTTGGAGGAATGCTTGGAATATATTCAAAGTGATGAATTGGTTGAGGTTACGCCGAAGTGTCTTCGAATTAGAAAAATATTCTTAAAAGAAACCGATCGTAAACGTTCAGGAAAAGTTTAATCAAATTTTATTGATTTTATCGGACTTATTCGGCTAATAATTACGCTTGGAATTAACAGCGCGCCTGCACATACCATAAATGATAAGACGTTGAGCATTAACCAATGCGTGAAAGTTAATTCAATGGGAACTTGACTCAAATAATAGACGGACGGATCTAGTTTAATTATTCCAAAGGTCGATTGTAAGTAACAGAGCGCTAATCCGATAACATTTCCAATCAACATGCCTTTTAGAATTAAATGACTGGCTTGAAAAATGAATATTTTTCGTATGCTCCAGTTTGTAGCGCCCATTGCTTTCAATATACCAATAAAGTTTGTCCTCACGATAATCATCACTAAGAGTGCCGATCCCATGTTGATTATTCCTATGATAATCATTAATGTAATTATAATGCCTACGTTGATATCCAAAAAACTTAACCAATTAAATAAATCTTGTTCTTCTTGAAGTATAGATTTAATTTCAACTAATTCACCATTTTTGGTGGGCTTCATTTCGAGTTGGTTTGAAATTATCTTTTCTATTTTAGCATGATCATCCCAGTTGTTAAGCTGGATTTCGTATCCTGCAATGTATTCTTGCCAGGTTCCTTTTCCATCTTTGATTGTAACGTTTATCGCACCATTATTTAATAAGATGTCATATTCAGTTCCTGAATCATTTGAAGCGATTTTCGTCAATTCATTTTCGTCATTTAATTGTATTAATGAATTTCGGTCTTTTTTACGTAATGTGATTGACGATGTGTCAACGGGAATCAATTTGCCCTTTGGTTTATCAAATTGATAGGTAACGACACGCAAAGTGGTATCGGTAAAATTAGGTAGGATGGCTTTTCCTTTATATTTATCTGGTCCTTGTCCCCAATCGAAACTTAAGTTTTCCGCGTTTCCAGCGACATCAATTCTAATGATTAGGCGATTTTGATAAAGTGTATCATCTATTGAAAGGGAAGTATTTACTCCCCAATCATTGAGTTTTTGAATGTGGCGGATATCACAAAAAATCATTTTTTTGTCATAATCTTCAAATCCGGTATCAAAAATCCCAACGATTTTAAATTTGCGCATTATAGGTTTTTCTTTCACAAAAAATAGGGAGACTTCTTGATTTAAATGAAGGTTTAGTAAGCTAGCTATTTTTTTTGATACTAATATTTCATCGATTGGTTTGGCCGTTTTAAGATTTGGAATTCTTCCTTCACGTAAGTTTTTTGAAATAAACTCCCAATTATAAGTAGCTTCAACACCTTTCATGACAATTCCTAACACTTCTTGTTTTTCAATTATTGTATCTTTTTTAGAAATTAATCTTAGGGTGTCAATGTATTTAGAAGATTGTATAAGCCCAGGTTTGTAGGCAACGGCATTGATGTTTTGAATCCCTTTAACTCCAAGTAAATACGAAGCTATTTGATCGGATGACTTTATTGGTTCACATTCAATTATACTGCTTGAGCCTGCTTTAGTTAATATAATTGGTGCGGAATAACCTGTAACTTTTTGACGTATTTCGTTTTGAAATCCTGTTACAATAGCTAAGGTTATTAAGTTAACAACAATGGATAGTGAAATACTTATTACTGCAATACGTAAAATTGGTTTAGAAACTTTTATACCTTGTGCATTAAAAAGTAGTAGACGCTTTGATATGAAAAATTCAAAAGACAATAGGAAATATTTTAGGATTCAAAAATACGCAAAGCAATTATGCCTTGAAACTATTTTATTGATTTTACTTTGTTCTTGTAATTTAGAAGCTGGTGTAGCCTATTCAAATAACGGGTCAATTGTTATTGAGGAAGATTCCATTCCATTGGTTAATAGTAATGATCCTTCACCAATTTTTACAAAACCTCCTCAATTAGGTATTGATCGTTTGCATCTTTTTGTTGATTCCCTTAAAAATAAAAGAATTGCCGTTGTTGGTAATCAAACTTCTGTTGTCAATGGTATTCATTTAGTGGACACGATGCTATCCTTGCATTTAAATGTGGTAAAAGTATTTTCCCCAGAACATGGTTTTCGTGGGGATTTAGATGCAGGAGAGAAGGTTAATAGCTCGATCGATAAAAAAACCGGTATCCCCTTAGTTTCTCTATATGGAAGTAATAAAAAACCTTCAGCCGATGATTTAAAAGATATTGATCTTGTTATATTTGATATTCAAGATGTTGGTGTTCGTTTTTATACTTTTCTATCTACTTTGCATTATGTAATGGAGGCTTGTGCTGAAAATAATAAGCAATTAGTAGTGCTTGATCGACCAAATCCCAATGCACATTATATTGATGGCCCTATACTAGAACCTGCTTTCACCTCATTTGTGGGTATGCATCCTGTTCCTATCGTTTATGGAATGACAATCGGAGAATATGCTTTGATGATAAATGGAGAAGGTTGGCTAGCTAATAAGCGTAAATGTAATATGTGGATTATTCCTTGTAAGAATTTTACGCATAAAACGAAGTATGTGTTGCCTGTTGCACCGTCACCTAATTTAAAATCAGAACTTGCCATTTCATTATACCCTAGTTTGTGTCTATTTGAAGCGACAACGGTAAGTGTTGGAAGGGGAACGGATCAACCTTTCGAAATATATGGGCATCCTAAATTTCCTGTTTCTGATTTTTCATTTACACCAACATCACAAGTGGGGGCAAAAAACCCTCCTCAAATTAATAATAAGTGCAATGGCTATCGGTTAGATTCCTATTTAACGAAACGTAGTTATGAAATTAATTTAAACTACCTAACGAATGCTAGGGATTTATTGGGGGATTCGAGTGTCTTTATTGATCAAAATTCATTTTTTAACCGCTTGGCTGGCACTGCTACCTTGAAGGAACAATTAGATAAAGGATGGTCAGCTAAGGAAATTCGAGAGACTTGGGAGCCTGGTTTAGAACGTTTTAAAGTAATTAGGAAAAAATATTTACTCTATAATTAATGGAGTTCTGATTGACTTTTTTCAACATCCTCCCTCATTTTGTTTGCATATTTTTCTAAGGAAAGTTGAATATTGCTGTCAGAAACACTTAAAATTCTAGCAGCTAGAATTCCAGCATTTTTACTAGCATTTAATGCTACGGTGGCAACAGGAATGCCATTAGGCATTTGAAGGATACTTAAGATGCTATCCCAGCCATCAATTGAATTGCTCGATTTTATGGGGACACCAATAACTGGTAAAGTCGTTAATGAGGCAACCATACCTGGTAAATGTGCTGCACCTCCAGCTCCAGCAATGATAACTTTATATCCTTTTGAAACAGCATTTTTCGCGAAGTCAACCATCTTTTCTGGGGTCCTGTGTGCAGAAACGACTTCTACATCAGCACCAATTCCCAACTCTTCTAATATTTCTTTTGCTGCTTTCATCGTTGGATAGTCCGAGGAACTACCCATTATTATCGCTATTTGAATCATTATTATTACTATTAACTTCGTTACTATTTGTAATGGTATTTTCTTTATTCTCTAGTAATTCTGATTTTTCTTTTATTTCCTCAACTGCTTGAATTGGTTCTTTATTTCCGGTATTGCTTTCATAATGAATGGTGTTTTCAATTTCTGAATAAATTTGATCCATGGGTGCCAGCAGTTCTTCTTGTTTTTCCGTTAAGATATTTTTAATATTAATATCTGTTGTAATGTCGGAAACTGAATTCTTTATTTCATGCTGAATTTCTGCTGTTGCATTTCTAATTTGATATAACCCTTTACCGAGAGTTTTAGCAATGCTGGGTATGCTTTTAGAACCAAAAAATATCAAAATAAAAAGTAAAATAACTATTATCTCAGAACCTGAAATGTCATTTAAAAATAAGGGGATGTGTATCATTTTTAATTACTTAAAACAAAGGTACAATTTTATATGGTTTTTATTTTTTATATACCTAAGGAAATAACAATAATCCTTTTTTTTTTAACAGCTAAAATGTCTGCAACTACATTAGCGAATTAAATGGAAGAAACCGTAATAGGTTGGACTTGAATTCTCAGTAAAAATAATTGTGTAAACACCTTCCACTAGTGGTTTTCCGCCAAGATCTTCGCCCTTCCAATTGTTTTGATAGTTATCGGATTCAAAGACTAAATCTCCCCATCTATTTAATATCAGAAGCTTTGAATTTGGTTTAAGACCATCAATCGTGAAAAAATCATTTGAGCCATCGCTATTTGGTGTAAAAACATTCGGAACGGTGAATTCGTCGTAGACAACAATATTTTGTGTAATTGTATCTGCACAACCTTGGTTGTTACTCACTATTAATTGAACTGGATACGTTCCTTCTAAAGAAAAGGAATAGGGGATAGGTGAGTTGTTAAATGGCTGTCCACTGATTAACCAGTTTTCAATGGTCCAATTTCCTGACGATGTATTTGTAAAGGTGATTACTTCATTTAAGTCTGGGTCTATTGGTGTAAAGGAAAAATTGGCAATTGGGTAGGTAGGGGGCGTTAAAATAATATTGGAAAGTGTATCCGAGCAATTGGAAGTTAAATCCAATACGACGAGGGTATAATTGCCAGCTGATAAATTGGAAATATCCAAGGTGTTTTGATTGGTATTACTCCATGTGTATGAGAAATTACCTGTGCCGTTGCTAACCTGAATTCCACTTATACTTCCTAATTGTAGACAAGTCGGTTGAATCAAATTGAGTAATGTAGCATCAATTAATGGGGCTGTGTATCCTGTAATATTGAGCGATATACTATCCGAACAATTATTTTGATTGGTAACAATTAAAACATAAGTCCCCTCAATAAGATTTGGGTTGTCTAAAGTGGTAGTTCCATTTGACCAAAGGTAAGTGTTTGCAGTACCGCTTACGCTCAATCCACTAATTCCACCAAGCGTTCCGTCACATTGTACCATAGCTAAATTCAGTCCATTTGTACCGATCGAAGGGCCGCCATTTGTAGAAATAAGCAAGGGACCAAGGCTATCCGAACAGCCAAATACATCGGTCACATACAAGGTATAAGTTCCTCCTGATAAATTAACGATGTCCAAGCTTGCTTGAGCGGTGTTATTCCAAGTAATTACATAAGGAAGGGTTCCTCCGCTTACTGTAATTCCAGTTATTGAACCGTTATTTTGATTGCAATCATCTGGTGTTAATACGGCGGTATTGGCAATGGTCGGTGGACTTGTATTATTAACAGTAACTGGCCCAAATTGTGCGGAACAGCCATTTGTATCTGTCACAGTAAGCGTATAGTTTCCTGCTGATAGATTTGTTAGATTATTGGTGGTAATTCCTGAAGGATTCCATGCGTAGTTAAGACCAACACCATTTGCTGTAAGGCCTGAGATGGAACCATTACCCTGAAAACAATTTTCGTCTGTTACTTGTAATTGAGTTCCGTTTATCGTTGGTCCACTAATAAAAGGAACGGTGAATGGCCCAGCTGTTGCTACACAACCATTTCCATCGGTAACGGTTAATGTGTAATTTCCGGCTACTAAATTACTAGGATTGATGGAAGAGCTCGCTGTTCCTGTCCAACTATAACTTAAATTGGTCCCTTGTGCAGTTAACCCGTTGATACTACCAAATGTTCCATTACAAGACTGGGAAATTATGCTAATTCCTACTGCATTGACTATTGGTCCTGCAGTTCCCAAAATTGTGTATGCGGTACTTGAACTAGCGCAGCCAAGTGCATCTGTTACGGTAAGTGTATAAAGCCCTGGAATAAGATTAGAAATCGATGCAGTTGGTGAAATAACGCCATTCCATGAATAAACATAGGGTTGTGTCCCACCTGTAGCGCCCAGCCCTGAAATTGAGCCAGCACTTATGCAAGTTGAATTCGTTACAATTGCCACTCCGTTAATCGTTGGAGGTGTACTTACAAATACTGTTACGGGCTTTCTAAAACTTCCTGGACAAATTCCAATCCAGTAAGTGGTAGTGGCATTAACAACTGGTGTTGTATATGAATTTCCTGTCGCAACTACCGTATTTCCAAATGCGCTTGTATACCACGTTAATAATCCGGGAGGAGGATTGCCGATTGTTGAAGCTGTTAATGTTACGGATCCACCCGCACAAATGGTATCATTTGCAGCAATGATGTCAAAAAAGGACGAATTGGTGGTAGTCGTTCCAGCGCCCCCTGCAGTTGCACCATTAGGAGGAAAATTAGTTACATGTGCAGAGTTTGTGGTACCATTCGTTCCACCTATGACACTTTGAGTAGCTGTTCCAGCTGTAATGGAAATAAGTCCACCACCACCACCACCACCGGGGCCATCTGCCTCCATTGTTGGATTAGAAGCAAATAAACCAACCGATAACACTTGTGTGCCGCCAGCGCCCCCTTTGCTATCAAGCATTAAAGAAGGAGGTAGCGTTCCAGCATTTGAAATATAAATGGTTCCGCCGCCACCTGCGCCACCTGCTGCATCGTTACCGTATTTTATAGCAGAGGTTTGCGGTGCAGTTAATCCAGCGAAATTGGCATTTTGACCAGCTGCCCCACTTGCTTCAATTGTTCCCGGTCCACTTACGGTACCATATACTTTTATAAAAGCGATTCCCCCACCGCGACCACCGTTTCCACCTTGACTATTGTTTTGGTCGCCTGCCCCACCGCCACCGCCAGCAAAGATGCGTGTTGCGTCTAATGCTAAAGGATGTCCACCTAATCCACCTTCTTTTCTACGATAATCTCCTCCCCAAGCTGTATTGTTTGGCCCAATAGTCAATTCATTTTGATCAATGGTGGATCCGGAATAACCGCCTCTTCCTCCGCCTGAACTAAACGATCCGCCGAATCCTGCGCCCTCGAGATTCCAAGCGGTATTATAAATTGGATTTGGCACTCCTTTTCCGGTATACGTACCAGTTGCCACATTAGAGCCACCTCCACCACCAGCGTTGTGATTTCCTCCGCCTCCTCCGCCATTAGCGGGAGCAGATTTACAATACCTGGAGTATATAGCATCGTATTCTACATAGAATCCGGCAATTCCTTCTCCTTTTTCAGCGCCTTGGGTTGAAACATGCGAAGCGCAAAAACCAATATTGTTAACACTTCCTGGAGGAGCTCCCAAGGTAAAATCTTCCGTTTGTCCACCGCGGAATCCAGCGCCCGTGGCAGATATTTTACTTGCTGTATTAAATACAAGGTTTCCATTAATTTCCAACGCGACGATTCCACCTGAATTACCGTTCCACAAAGACGGAACAATCGAAGCATTCGCATTTAATGTCAGGTTGGCATACCTGGGAATGCGAACTATTTGTACATGTCCGCTGGCCGTGTACGAATTCACCAAAGGACACATCAGATTAATAGTATTTGCACCTGAAACTGATTTTACTTCTGCTAATTCAAATTTTCCTGCATTATTATATGCGGCAATCTCCCCCCATAAATTTTGGTATTGATTCCAATCATTTAAATGACCAATAGGTGTGGTATATGGCCCCCAAAACATTCCATTGGAAGTCACGTATTCGTTGGCTGCATAAGTATCTACATTCATAGTAGCACCTTGCATTTGTATAATTAGTAGTAAATCCCCGGGAGCTAAATTTAAGGTGAAGAATCCTCCGTTTAATGTATTGTTGAATGCTGAAACGACAGATTGTCCTGCAGTTGCATTTGAAAGTAAATATGAATAGCTGTTTAGCGTGGTATTTGAAGCATTAACGGTATAGTTTCCATCCTTTGCACGTTGTGAATGAGCATTATAGCTAGATAAAAATAATATTAATGTGGATATTACTATATATTTCATGTATGAATTTGAGTTTTTAGGACGTATAAAGATAGTCATTCGTTGTCAATCGATTAAATAAAAATGGTGTATCTAATAAAATCATTTACTTAACCCATTTTGGCATCTCGCCATTCCGATCATGATTTTTTGATCGAGCATATCTTTTGCTTTTTCTACAATTTCTTTTCGGTTAGGCCGTGCATGTTCCAAATGAAATTGAATGGCTTTAAAGCGCATGGAATAAGGTAGTATTCCTAATTTAACGGCTCTCCATTCGATATCGACATCTTCTCCGTAACCGGGATTTTGATAGTCTTCATCAAAGCCATTTAAGGCGATTAAATCCAATTTGTGCCACCCCATGTTACAGCCTAGAAGCTTTGGTTTTGATAATAAGGATTGAGGAAAACAAGGTGCGTATAGTAGCTCCTCAATACGTTTTGTTTTATTTTTTATGAAATGGAATAAATTGGCTTTTTGTATGCTATTACTTCGTAGTAAGCTCGCTGTTTTGCTATCTACATCCAAACGGCGGCCAGCACAACATCTTCCTTTGACGATACATCGTTCATAATTCCGAATGAAATGCTTGTGCAACATGCAATCGCCATCTATAAATACGATTTTATCGAAACTTGTTTGTTGAATCGATTTGTTTAATATTTCATTTTTCCGAAATCCCAGGTCTTCTTGTTGAACCACTTTTATTTGTAAGGCAGATTGGTATTTTTGAATTAGGGAATGAATGGTAACATCATTGCTATCATGTGCGATAATAATTTCGAAATTTTTATGACTTTGAAGCACCAATGAATTTAACACGCATTGTAAAGCTGGGTAATCGTTATAAACTGAAATAATTAAAGAAAGTTCCATATTGATATTACTTAACCGAACAAAGTTTTTCGACAATTGCTGCAACTGCCGGACAAATTTGCGTATTAGCCGCTGTTAATTCTAATATTTGATACATGTTTTTTCGATTGGTGTGTGGATATTCTCTACAAGCTAAGGGCCTATATTCATATATGCTACACGTATTATCCGCTTCAAGAAAGGCACAAGGCGATGTTTTTAAAACTAAGTCGCTATCCTCATCCATTCTTAAATAGTTGTCTATAAATTGACTTTCTTTTAACCTCAAGTGTTTGGCAATTCTTTTCACATCAGTGTCTCGAAAAATAGGACTGGTCGTTTTACAACAATTAGCACAATTAAGGCAATCTCTATTCTTAAATTCAGCTTCATGCGCAACTCTAAAAACATCATCCAGGCGTTTGACACTTTTTAATTTTAGGGTCGCTTTTTTAATCGCCTGTTTATCTTTTATTGCTTTTTCCAGCAAAAGTTGATCATCTAATTTCATTGGTACCAATTCAAAAAATCAATTTAAAATCCTATAACAATCATTATATTTACGCGAATTTAGTGAAAGAATGGAAGAATTTGATCTTATTGTAATTGGAGGTGGACCTGCCGGGTATGCCGCCGCAATGCGAGGAATTGATTTTGGCAAGCGAATTTGTCTGATTGAAAAAGATAAAGTAGGAGGGGCAGGCGTCTATAATGGCGCTCTTTCCTCTAAAACATTGTGGGAATTATCTTGCCGCGTAGCAGATATTAACGACATGATCGTCGCTAAAGGAAGGTCTAGGTTTGAATTGAAATGGGAGGAGGCTAGGCAAATTCTTGCTGAGGCAATCTTTGAGCGAAAATTCCAATATTCTGCGCATATTAAGTTAATGCAGACTGAGTCCATGAATAATTTACTGCATTATGAAAAAGGACATGCCATGCTTATGGATGAGCATCGTGTTAAAATAAATCATGAAGGCGAAGAGAAAATAATTTTTGGACACAATATCATTCTTGCTACCGGAAGTCGGCCGCGTGCGCTGCCAAATATTGAAGTAGATGGTAAGGTAATTATGACCAGTGATGGCATAGATTCCATATCAGACTATCCTAAAAGTATGGTTATTGTTGGTGCTGGGGTAATTGGATGTGAATACGCAACCATATTTTCAAATTTCGGAAAAACAAAGGTTCATATAATTGATCGTCAAGAAAGAATTTTGCCTTTCGAAGATGAGGATATTGCTAAATTAGTTTCTAAAAACCTAAGTAAAAATGGTGTGGTACTTCATTCCAATGCTCAATTAGAACGATTAGAAAGAATAGGCGATGAAGTAGAATATGAATTGTCATATCCTGATGGTTCGCGTGAAGTAATAAGGGTTGAAAAAGCGCTTTTATCGGTAGGAAGACAGCCAAATATTGAAGGAATTGGCCTTGAAAATGCTGGTGTCACGCTTTCAAAACGAGGGGTGCATATTGGAGATGATGATACACGGACAAATATTCCTCATATCTACGCTATTGGAGATGTTTCTGGAAGAATTGCTTTGGTAAATGTGGGTGAAATTGAAGGAAGGCATGCCGTTGAAAAGGCATTTGGTGAAACACCGGATAAACTCAATTACGATAATATCTGTACGATCATGTTTCTTGCCCCAGAGGTAGCATCCGTTGGATTAAACGAACAACAATGCGTGGAGAAAAATATTCCTGTGAAGGTTGTGAAAATTGATTACTCGTTGATTTCAAGAGCAATTGCCATGCGGAAAACACAAGGTTTTTTCAAGATAATAGTGACAAATGATAGTGAAATGCGCATCTTGGGTATGCGCGTGGTTGGTGCACATGCCTCAACGGCTATTCAAGCAATAGGCTTATTAATTAAACTCAACTTGCCGATTGAAGTCTTGGCAGAATTAGTGCATCCGCATCCTTCGATTGTGGAAGGAATTCAAGAATGTGTTCGCATGCTCTTAAATAAGTCAATTTTTAAATCATCTGTTTTCAAAGATAAATTAGCTTGTTATTCCTTAGTTAATGGTGTGAAAACGCCGTTGGATAGAATGTAATTCACTCGTACTACTCTTTATTAAATCGAAGTTTTTTTCAAATACTTTCTTTCTATCACAAAAGTAGCAAAGGGTATTAGGGAAGCGAATAGTATAATTCCTAAATTTATTAAGCTCCATTTCTGCGACTTTTTTAATAAGATCGCTAGAATAATGTATCCAATAAATAATACGCCATGCGACATGCCAATTGGGTATAACAACGATTTATAAAGAACTAAATCTGAGGGTTTAACAAATAACATATTAGCTAATAGCGCTATGTACGATATTCCTTCCGAAATAGCGGTCCATCTAAATACATTCAGGGCAGTGTTACTGTTCATGGTTTTTCTTTTAGTTTTTCTAATTCAAATAATTGATCTCTGAAGTGTGCTGCTTCAATAAAATCCAAGGATTTTGCTGCTTTTTCCATTTGTTTACGCAGGTTTTTAAGCACATCTTTTAATTGCTCTTGGTTCCCATAAAAACTTTTTTGTTCCGCCGCTTCGGACTGAATTTGTTTTATTTCTTGGGATAGCACCGTCATTTCCTTCTCAATTTCTAGTTTTTTCTTCGATTCTAAACTTATTTCAATTGATTTATTCAATGCTGTTGGAATTTGACCATGTTCCAGGTTATACTCAATTTGCATCGTTCTTCTGCGTGCCGTTTCATCGATAGTCCGTTGCATGGAATGGGTGATTTTGTCGGCATACATAATTACTTTTCCGTTGACATTTCTAGCTGCTCTACCAACAGTTTGAACCAAGGATCTTTCGTTCCTCAAGAATCCTTCTTTGTCCGCATCTAAAATCGCTACGAGTGAAACTTCTGGTAAATCGAGTCCTTCTCTTAAAAGATTAACTCCTATTAATACGTCAAAAACACCTATTCTTAATTGACGTAAAATTTCTACTCGATCGATGGTGGTTACTTCGCTATGGATATAGCGACACTTAATACCAAGTTTATCAAAGTATTTCTGAAGTTCTTCCGCCATTCTTTTCGTTAGCGTAGTGACCAAGGTCCTTTCACCTGCTGTGATTCTTTCTTGGATGGCCTCCATTAAATTATCGATTTGATGTTTGCTCGGTCTTACTTCTATGAGTGGATCTAAAAGTCCTGTGGGTCGTATTAACTGCTCAATGATAACCCCTTCCGATTTTTCCATTTCGTAATCGGCAGGAGTCGCAGATACGTATATTGTTTGATTAAACATTCCTTCAAATTCTTCAAATTTTAAAGGTCTATTGTCAATGGCTGCTTGAAGACGAAAACCATAATCGATCAAGTTTATTTTTCGAGCACGATCTCCGCCATACATTCCTTTAACTTGAGGCAAGGTGACATGACTTTCATCAATAATCATAAGGTAATCAGCTGGAAAATAGTCGAGTAAGCAGAAGGGCCGCTCACCTGATTTTCGTTGGTCGAAGTAGCGAGAATAATTTTCAATTCCTGAACAATATCCGAGTTCTCGAATCATTTCAAGGTCATAACTAACTCGATCTTCCAATCGCTTAGATTCTTCTATTTTACCAGCAAGTCTAAAATTTTCAACTTGGACAACTAAATCATCTTGAATTTGATGAATGGCTTGTTGCGTGTTTGCCGGACTTGATACGAATAGATTAGCGGCAAAGAGTTGGATATTTTCAAAGCTTTCAAGTCGTTGGTTTGTTTCAGGATCAATACTTGTGATTTTCTCAATTTCATCCCCAAAAAAATCAATCCGCAACGCATGATCGGCATAAGCCAAGAAGATATCTACGGTATCTCCAATCACTCGAAAAGTCCCTCGTTTAAAATCTTCCCCTGCACGAGAATATAAATTTTCCACCAGGCGGTGCAAAAACTTATTTCTTGGAATACTATCACCCACTTTTATTTCAATAATACTGTTTCGAAATTCTGTGGGATTTCCAATACCATAGATACAGGAAACTGATGCCACTACAATAATATCTCTCCTACCGGATAGTAATGCGGAAGTGGCAGAAAGTCGTAGTTTTTCAATCTCATCATTGATTTGCAAGTCTTTTTCAATGTACGTATTCGTCACAGGAAGATAGGCTTCTGGTTGGTAGTAATCGTAGTAGGAGACAAAATATTCGACCGAATTTTCTGGGAAAAATTGCTTGAATTCGCCGTATAATTGGGCGGCTAGCGTTTTGTTGTGCGATAATACCAGTGTTGGCCGGTTCACTTTTTCTATCACATTTGCCACAGTAAATGTTTTACCACTGCCTGTAACACCTAGTAAAGCTTGATGGCGAATTCCTTGCTCTAATCCCTCTACCAATTGTCGTATGGCTTCCGGTTGATCGCCAGTTGCTTGGTAGTTAGATACAAGTTCAAATTTCATTGTACAAATGTATTAATAAGATTTTAGGGAATTGTTTGAATTCGATAACAAGTCTTATCTGTATAACCACAAGCAAATCAATTGCCAATGCCAATTCAACCATTTTTGGTTAAGAAGAAAGGAGGCGTTACCCCCCCTTTCTTGCTGACATTTTCATGGTTAAGGAATTACCACACAAGTGACAGATTTAGTAGCCATTTTTCCAGAACGGTTCAGATTAACAGTTACCTTAACCTCTAGAATTGAAGTGTCCAGAACGGATACTTCTTGGTGTTCGTGGAAGGCATATTCTTTTTTCTTGTTTGATGTACTTCCGGTATAAATTAGTTCATTGGTACTAAGATTTGTGAGCGTCAATGTATATCCATGTAGCTTGGATCCGCCTATAATGGTCCCTTCCATGTGCAGGGTGTCCAAATTAAAAATGGTGTCATTGATTACTGGTTCTTCAATAGTAATAGTTGCATCATTTTGTTTGTTACATGCACTAATTAAACCTAGTCCAATGGTTAGCGCTACGAATAAATAATAGTTAGTTTTTTTCATGTTCTTTAATTTTAATTGGTTTTACTTTTTTTGATTAAATAGCTTACTGACAACGAAACATTCGAGCCTTGTTTCATGCTGCCGTTGTTAAAATTTTGAAGGATAGGTTGCATTAAATGGCAACTCCATAGCCATCGATTGGTCAAATAATTCAAACTTATTTGACTTGAAAAATCGTACCCTTGATTATTATTTACACTCATTGGTACTCCAAGTTCTGCGCTCGGTTCGAAGAACTCAGCTTTAAGACCTAATCCAACAATCATTCTGCTCATTCCTAGCTTATTATTTCTTATTAAGGTTGAAGCAATGGAGTAGGTGTTTCCATACCGGAACCCATTCTTATCGGCTAATTTATAAGTAACGATACCCTCCTGTTGGATGCTAAAATGTCCATTTAATCGCATTGTATGAGTTAGTAAACCACTGATGTTCCATGCACCTGTTCCAGGATATAGATTTCGAATCAAACTGGTTGCTGGAGCCATTCGTCCCAAAGGAGTTTTTATCCCAATCCCTGCGGATAGAAATTGTTTCGTGCTCCCACTGCTATCTTTATGGTGGAGAAAAACATGATTTACAATTAAACTTGGGTCACCTAAGCCTGAAATAACTTCGCGGCCTAGATCACGCTTTTGAACCCCAATTTGAAATGGAATGGTAGCAAATAACTGCCATCTAGGAGTAAGTTGCCATCGACCCGTAAGTTCTTGTTGATACACCCGTTCGTGAGAATGGATGATCCCAGAAAGGTAGCTTCGATAGGTTCTAATGTTACTTTTTATACCGACCATATGAAACTGCGTCGAAGCAAATAAGCCAATGGAGGCATTACCAGAAACTCCGCCACAAATATCACATGACCTAGATGGAAACGCCCATAAAGCGAGTCCGAAAATCAAGGTGAATTTCATGTATGAATGCGTTAAGATTAAAAAAAAAATATATATAGGATTTCTTTTTAATTCTTATGCACAGGGAGGATGGAACACCTTGTTTAAGTGAGCATTCGAGAAATGACTGTTATATCTCGAACGGGTCAAATCTAGTTGAACTAGAAAAGGGGTTTGCTCGGAAATTTGGACATTTTGTGAAATGAAAAAACCTTCTAATTCCAATTGTTTAATAAGCTTCAATTGCGTTTGTTGGTCATTATTCTTCTGAGCCAAGTCTACTTCAGCTTTTCGAAGTTGTTTCGCCAAATAACATTTTCCATTACATTTTAAGGCAGGTCGATTTCGGTTCTCACAGGATAAGCGAACAATTTCTTGTTGATTGATGTGAAAATAAACCAACCAAGTTGTGGTGTAAATGAATTTTCCACAGAACAACAAAAGCAAGAAAATTGCAACTACCTTTTTCACAATGCAAAGCTAAGCATTATTGAATTAGTTGTCACACGATTTGTGACAACTCTAATTTTTTGTTTTTTCAGGTGCAATATAGGAGTTGAAATTTGCAAAGAACACCAATTTTTGCCGTGTTAATTTCTTGAAAGCATTAAAGAAATCATCGTCAATCAATTTGCTTGGGTAAGTCAGCCAAAACCGATTGTAACCCTCATCGGTTTCTATACTTGAAAATCCCCTTATTCTAGCTTTTAGCCAGAATTTAACTGGATAATCTGCGTCTATGTCTATGGCGGCAATTACTTTGTTGTCGCAATAGTTTATCCTTTGTAGATTACGGTTGGTATAGAATAGTTGGCTAACAAATGAAATACTGCTATCTCTCACCAATTGTTTCAATACCTTTCTTCTCGTTTTGTCATCCAAATTTTGCAGGCTAAAACATCGTTGAATTTCATCAATCCAAAAAGTGGAAATTTCTGGATACTGCTTTTGCAATGCTGTTATGTAGCCGTTTGTTAATTCGTACTTGTTTTCATTACTTGACTTTAAAATTCGGTCATTTAAGATAATGGTATATTGGTTTTTGACAACTTCAAATGGTATTTCGTAGCGGTCAATTTTCAGCGTTCTTTCATTAGGTTTGAGAAGATAAAACGCTATATCTGTATAAATCGAAAGTTGCTTGTATTTCAAATCAATGTCAAATTGGGTAGAATCAGTGTAAGCAACAATTTTTTCTGTTTTTGGATTAATAAACAAGCTAATTTCATTATTCGCTGCATCCATTATTGGTTCTTTCCAACTGCCATTTTCAAAAACTTTCACCTTGAAATGATTATGTTCTAAGCCATAGGTATCATCCAATGCGGTCAGGGAAATAGATTTGGAATACCCAACCAGCTCACTTTCAATAGTCCCTTCTTTATAATGTACCCAATGGCCCACTCTTCGATTGGTATCCTTGTCTAGTATGGTTCCTTTAATACTTATTTGTCCGGAAGGATATGTAAAAACTACAGTAGAAAATCTTGCATTGGGTTGGTTACCAATGGCATAATTTACGGAACTATCCGGACGATAATAGACTATGGAATTGTTGCTAATAGTAGGAATATTTACATCGAATGATAGGATAGATCGATCGGTCAATGTGAGGGCACAGTGGAAATAATTGGTCGTAAAATCATAACTATCTTCTCTTAAAATGCCATTGAAAATTAGGGGCGTTTTTTGTTTTGGTAATAAAGTTGGATTGATACTGAAGAACGCTTTGCTAGCACTTTGTACTTGGGTGATGTAAAGCGTATCGTCACACGTATTGTATAGCCAAAAGGTATCCTTAACTTGTAATTTTGTATCGTTTCCTATCACTGCTTTTAAAGGAAGTTGGTGTGATTTTTTATCCACCGAGATAAAATTGCTCGAAGGATATTTTATTTTGGGTGGTATGGGTTCGAATAGTGCTTCGTTTGTATCGATAAGTAACCACTTTTTATTTTCTAGTTGATAGGTGTAGGTAATTCTTGATTTGGCTGATGTTTTAAAGACATATCGCCTCAACGACTTCAACTGCTCGTCAAAAAAGACGTCATTGTGATTGCTCAATGTGGTGTCAAGGTAATATGATTTTTTGGTGGAATCAAAGAGGTAGAAATTTCTTTTAGTTCTAGCGCAAAAATGTATTGGGTCATACCAGCTGTCCATTAATACAGAGAAATCTTTTGCTTCTGCAATTTTTCGCTTGTAAAAATCGATATACTTTACATTGTATTTATTTTCTTTATCTTGTATTATTAATTTACTTGGAATGTCTATTTCTTGGATAAGATTTCCTGTTGTTGAATCATATATTTTAGCACCAGAAATACGATACCCACTGCTTGCTTCGCTTTTAGATTCAGGTATTTCATTAAACTCAAATTGAACAGTATATACCAAGTCGTATTTTTCTACAACTGGATCTACTTGTTGTGCAAACATGGAATTCACCAAAAAAAGCAGCACTGATGAAAAAATAATTTTTATGGTCACCTTGATTCGTTTTTAGCAAGATGAAACAAATATAAACTATCCACTTCTATAAGTAACTGCTTTTATCTACCTTCTCAGATTATTCGGTTGTAAAATAGGTTGATTCTTAATGCATTGTCTCAGGATAAAATTGTACTTCACCTGTTGAGATGTCATGCATTCCTCCAATAATTCCAATTTGTCCACTATTAATCATTTCACTTAGGATGGGGCTACGTTCCATTATTGCTTGAACGGTCTGTTTAACATTTATCGTCGCTACATTTTCAACGAAAACTGAATTGTTTGCATTCCGATTTTCCTTTGTCTGTGTTTCACTGTCAACGGCAGGTGATATTTTGCTCAATAAGGCTGTTAAGTTACCCATTTCAACATGGTCACAAGCACCTTTTATTGCGCCACATTTTGTGTGACCTAAAACAACAATAATTTTTGAACCTGCCACTTTACAACCAAATTCCATACTGCCTAAAATATCCTCATTAACAATGTTTCCAGCAATACGCACACTGAATACGTCACCAAGGCCTTGGTCGAAAATAAGTTCGGCAGACGTTCGACTGTCAATACAGCTTAAGATAACTGCAAAGGGATGCTGGCCGTCAGATGTTTCGTTTGCTTGTTGTAAAAGATTTCGGTTAACCTTGAGGTTATTTACAAATCTTTTATTCCCTTCTTTTAATAAGTCTAGTGCCATAATTGGGGTGATGGCCGTTTGCATTTCTTTTGTTAATGTTTTCATTTTTTTTGATGTTTAATTGTTTATAATATGTAAAATTTTTCTGCTTGGTGTGCTTTTGGGATTTCGGTATCTTTTAATAGCTGCTTTAAATTAATTTCTATAGTTCTTGCAATAGCCGTCATAGCGGTATCTGTTGGCCTGTTTTCAAAAGGATCTTGCATATGTCTAGCTGATTTTTCTAATAAGAAAAATGATGCTGAAATAGCCACTAAAAGCGGTGTCTCAAATAACCCATCAACTCGTAATGAAATAGCAAGAGTGATAACAAAAAGGTAAATTAAACCTTGAAGGAATAGTCGATAGGTAACTGGGAATATAGTCGTTTTGATTCGCTCACATTTTCCTTGCGCATCACAAAGACGCACAAGAGTATTGTCTAATTGTATTTGCGAAAATAGATCTAATTGATTGGTATCTTTAAGTTGTTTTATAGCTCTAGCGTTCTGTTGTAGTAAGGCTAACGGTTTATTATCGTGCTGCATGATTTCGCTTAAGTCCTCCTCAGAGATAAAATTATTCAAGTTTTTAGTGGGATCTAAACCTCGCAGCGATTGACCTAAAGCATAACACCAAGCTATTTGTCTAAAAGCAATTTTTTTGATTACTTCGTCATTTCCGTTTGCAGTTAAGGTTTGTAATTGAATGACTAAACTTCTAGAGTCGTTAACGATTGCTCCCCATACTTTTCGGGCTTCCCACCATCTTTCGTAAGATTGACTTAGTTTAAAAGAGAGTAGAATGGAAATGGCGGTTCCTATAAAAGCAGGAATAGTCAACGGCATTTCAGGTAATAGTGCTTTATACCTGTCGGTAATAAAAAGCGCCGATAGGGAAACAACAAGTACAATCGACAAGTCGTATTTCACCTTATTTAATATGTAGATTAATGGTATTCGTTTGTTAAGTAGCATTTTTGAATTTGTAAGTTCGATGCAAAGATAGGAATAGTTTTTAAAAAGATAGTAATACTATCATAAATAATTGTAAATATATTTTTTGTAGCTTTGTTACTTCTTCAAGCTACTATAAAAACACATATAGATGAAATTACAATTACACATAAAAATGAATGAGGCATTGTTCCTTCGAAATCCAGAGAGTTCGGAATTAGGAAAGAACATTCTTAAGCACAGTGTTCAACTAATTAGTAAAACGGGTTTTGAGGCTTTTACATTCAAAAAACTGGCAGAGGATATTGGCACAACCGAAGCAGGTATTTACAGATACTTTGAAAACAAGCATAAATTATTGGTTTATCTTACGGCTTGGTATTGGGCTTGGCTTGAATTTCAGATAAGTTTTCATACGAATAACATGAATGACCCGGCTGAAAAACTTAAAAGGGTTATTAAACTTTTAGCAACAACGGTGGAAGATGATGAAAAAACAAATTATATAGACGAAAGTTTACTCTATCAGATCATTATTGCTGAGGGTTCCAAGGCTTATTTGACAAAACAAGTTGGTGAGGATAATAAGCAGCAATTTTTTAAGCCATACAAAGATTTATGTGCCGTAGTTGGCACCATTATTCTAGCGTGTTGCCCGAATTATAAATACCCTAAGTCCTTAGCCTCTACCATTATTGAAATGGCACATTTTCAAAACTTTTTTATGAATAACCTGCCGTCGCTTACTGATTTTAGTGAAAGTAAAGAGGAAAGCGAAATAATTGCTTTTTTAAATGATTTGGTCTTTAACAGCTTGAAGAATGCTCAGTGAATTAACTACATTGATCAGATGAAGTTGTGTCTTATGAAAAATTCTTGTTCCTAATTAGCCTGCTTTGACGAAAGACTGCGTAAATTTGAAATGAAAAAAAAAAGTTTATAAAAAGGTCAAATACAATAATTAGTTTATTTCATAAAATTTGGTGGTAATTGTCCTTTACAAATAATAACAGATATTGATGCAGAAGAGTCATTCAAATCACCTTGCTTATTTATGCAGTTCTGTGAGCTGGGGAGGCTTAGAGATGAACCAACTTAAGAATGCAAGTTGGATGAAAGAACGAGGGAATAACGTTTTGATGATCTGTAAAAAAAACTCACCTGTTGCTCAATCCTGTTTATCTGTTGGGATTCCTGTCGCATACATAGAAGACCACCGAAAGTATTATGATTTCAAGGCGGGTAAAAATCTTGCAAAAATTCTCAATCAATTTATCATTACGCATCTTATAATTCGAGATACACGTGACCTAAGCGTCAGTGTAATTGCCAAACGAAGAGCGGATCACAAAGTACATTTATCTTATTTCATGGAAATGCAAATGGGTGTTTCCAAAAAGAATATATTTCACACTATTCGATACTATGGATTGGACGCTTGGTGTTGTCCACTAATTGGTTTAGTTAATCAAGTGAAATCATTGACCAGAATTGCTAAAAATAAAATTCATTTTATTCCTTCAGGTCTTGATTTATCTCGGTTTTCGAATAATGTATCCAAAGAAACAGCTAGAAAAACGCTCGATCTTCCTCCACATAAAATAATTATTGGCTTGAGTGGTCGATTTGATCCTTTTAAAGGACATCTAATATTACTTGAAGCAATTCACCTCCTGGATAATAAGGATGTTAATGTCTGTTTTTTGGGAGAGCCAACCAAAGGTTCGGGGCAAGAGTATACGGATCAAATAAATCAAACGATTGAAAAATACAAATTAACGGACCGTGTTTTTATACGACCATTCCGACAAGATATTGAAGTATTTTATGCTGCCATTGATCTTTTTGTCATGGCATCCAAAGCAGAAACCTTCGGAATGGTAACGATTGAGGCAATGGCTTCCGGCGTTCCTGTAATTGCCAGTAATGGGGGAGGAAGTCCTGAAATTTTAGGAGAAGGGAAGTTTGGGCGCTTATTTGAAGCGCTGAACCCCGGCAGTCTTTCGGATCAAATCAACGCATTTCTTGAGGAAGAAAAAATGGATCAGTCGAAACTACTTGATGCGGTAGCTATCTATGATCATCACAAGGTGTGCGAAAAAGTGGAAAATGTACTTGGTTTATAATACTACTAATTACATACGATCCTTGTGAATCGCTAACATTTCAAAATGTTTTTTATCGTTCATTTGATCTTTGGAAATTTCCACTTTCAATCCCCCGTCTTCAAAATTCTCTAGATAATAAAGTGTGTACCCGAATCCAGCGGTAATAAGAAATAATTCATCTCTTTCTGCTGGAGTAAGCTTTTTATAACACTCAATCATCAGGTTAGGCTTGTACGTTTCTAAGATTTTTGGAATTGTTTTTAAGATTTCTTTATCATAACCTTCGGCATCTATCTTGATTAAATCCAATTTATCTAATCGGTCGGCATAATTTTTATAAAGAAAATCCTCTAGGTTCTTTCCTTGAACCTCCAGTTCATAATTGTGATTATGCTTTTGGTTTTGAATTTCAGAAAGAAAACCACCATTACAAAATGAAGCGTCAGAATAATTGAATACAAAACTCCCTTCTTCTTTTGTAGCAGCAAAACAGTAGGCATCAATTGACGTAATTTCTTTATTCAAACTTGCATTTTTCTCAAGAATTTTAAAGACATATTTATTTGGCTCCAGTCCAATTACCAATCCTTCTTTTCCTACTGCGATAGCCATTGGTACAGTTGTGTCGCCGGTATGTGTGCCAATATCAACAATTACCCCACCTTTTCGGGCCAGTTCTCGGTAAAAGTCAACATGGGAAATTGTTAAAATAACAGGTTTTTCTGATGGATGCAACCACTGAGCAAATTCCACTTTTCCAATTCCATCAATTTCAAATGTTTTAACTTCGCTACCATATTCCAATACTCCTTGACGAGCTTGCTTGAATTTCGCTAATTGCTTTTTTAAAAAGTGTAACATATTGTTTATTTTATTTAATGTAATTATGACTTGGCATTCAAAAATTATCAAACAAGCAACTATTCAACCGTTTTTTTAAGTTGGATTATTCTTAATTGGCTGGATTTATAACTAAGTTTTCCCTCTCCAAAGTTAACTATTTATTGGTCTGCAGGCAAAAAATGGCTTTTTAATTTTGAGAAGGGGAGGCTGGGGTAAAACTAAATGTGTCAACATGGAAGTAGGTTTAAAATAAAGAATTTCCATTTATTGCAACTAGGTTTTTTGCTGTCATTATTCAATGTCTGGAAAGCATTGGGACCCAATTGCACCGCCACCATATTCCAACACAATGTTGTCCTTGTAGAAAATATATTCGCATCCGTTATTATATTTATCCTTTTCTTCTTCCGTCAAAGATTTATCGAAAATCAAATACGAATATTTACCCATTCCACTTCTTGCATAGCCAATTTCAATCGCATCTTTGTTATAAACTGAAATGCAATTGGCTTTATCTAGATACATTTTAAGATCCCGAAGGTCTTGCCGTTTTAAGGTTGTCAAATGCAATAAACTATCCAGTTTTGTTGAATTCAATTCAATATTCGATTCTTGAAAAATTACGACATAATCATTGGTTTCTTTGTTTTTGCAAAACGCCCAAAAGTCGATACTTTCGTCCATCTTTAACATCTTGTCAGGTGGATTAAATTCAATAAAGATTACATAATTAGCTGGCACAATGTTCTTAAAATAAGTCTTTAGTGCTATAATATTTGCGTAATTGGTATCAATATTTTGGGTAAGTGCTTTTTTACTACTCGTTGGCATTGAAGTAAATAAGTCAAATAAGGCAAACATTGTTGTTCGCTCTTCGGTGGTCATTTTATTGTATTCCTTCATAAATTCCTTGTGCATTTCTTTTGGCAAGTCATTCAACAACTTGCTTAATAAAGTGTCTTTTTCCACTTCATGTTTTGTCTTATCAACTTGTCCAACTAGTTGTAGGAAACTCAAACTAATCCAAATGGTAATAATATATTTCATTGTACTAAATGTGTGTTGTTATACTAATGGGTAAGCTTTTGTCGCTTTAAGCAATTATCGAACTTCCGAACCGATTATTTTCTGTTAAAGATAAAAAATCTTGCGAAATGGCAGTTGAAAACAGTAATTATTTCACTACATATTTCGTTTTATTGAGATGGCCAATACTTTCAAACATTTTCATTTCCATTCCTTTTTTCAAATCTCTGCTAGCTGTTGCAGATGAAATATCTTTAAAAATGTTCATGTAATCTTTTCGATTAAACGCTTTAATGCCGAGGTTCAAAAAGTAGTCTAAACGATCAGTATCTTTTAAAACCCTGTTATTATAATTCAGTAAATTATTCAATGATTTTTCAATGACATCAAGCATATATTCAATGAATATAGTTGACTTCCCAGATTTGTCACTTAATGCTAAAGATTTATAATATTCATCTTGTGTTTTACTGATTAAGGTTTCGAATGGCAAAAATTCAAAAACAGGATATTCAGACATCAAAATTAGCGTTTGCCATAACCTTCCCATTCTACCATTACCATCAAGGAATGGATGAATGAATTCCATTTCGTAATGAAACACGCAACTTTTTATTAATGTTAATTCATCAGAATCCTTCAGATAGTTGAACAAATCTTTCATTAAATGTGGAACATTCTCAAATGGAGGTGCTATGTGCTCAACGTTTGTTCCCTTAACTATTCCAACTCCTTGGGTTCTATATTTCCCAGAACTTTCTATTAATCCATTCATTAACTCGAAATGCGCTTTCAAAAAGCTTTTATCTGAAGAGAAATTATAGCGGTCTAATTTTTCATAAACATGGATAGCATTTAATACTTCTAAAACATCTTTTTCTGGACCAATAACTCTTTTATTTTCTATCAACGCTGTAATTTGCTCTTCGGTTAAGGTGTTACCTTCAATTTTTAAGGATGAATGAATAGTTTTTATTCGATTTTGCTTGCGAAGTAGCGGAGATTGTTTGGTAAGATAATTGGCTTTTACTTCTCCGATTTTTTCAGAAATAGAAGTGATTAACTTTAAAATTTTTGGCGTAATTTCGTAAGGTGGCTTCATGATAGTATCATTTGATAGTATCAAAAGTAGATTATTTTTGCGAATGTCCAACATAATTGTCGCTAACGTTTTGTGCTTGGCGAGGTTGGGAACTTCGGATCCGATTATTTTCTGTTAAAGATTAAAGTTCTTTCGAAACGATTGTTAGCGGTTGGCTCTTTATTCTCCTTTCAGTCCTTTTAAAAACTCATTGAAATCAGGTTGTAATTTTTGTCATTCTTTTGGTTTATAAGAAATTTGAAATAATAGAAACAACAACAAGCCGCAAAAGACGCCAATTATATTAGATTTAATATCTGCCAAATCAAATCTACCATGAATTGCTTTTCCAATAATTCGAATTGAAATCTTGTTTGAAAATGCTTGTGCATATTCAATTATGATACCAAATAGCGTAAGGCTAATTGATAAAAACAACCACCTTTTAGGAAATAAGATACAGCTTAACGTCGTGGCAATGAAGTAAAAAATAGCATGCAGTTCCTGATCAAAATGATGAAAGATCCTCGGTAATCTCACCATGAAACCAATTATGGAGCATACGGCAAGAATTGAAATCAAAATTATTTTGTTTGTATTTTTCATTTATCTAATTAATTAGCGCTTCCACAATGTTTTGCATGTAGGTGATGTTGCGAGCTTCCCTTTTGTTTTCTCCTTATCTATTATCAAGGTGATTTCTACTCTGGCTCATATTGCTTTCCTATTGTGTTAAGTTGGTCCAGTTCACTATTTTTAATAGTAGTAAGTACAATTTTCTTCATTTCAAACTTGCCTTCATGCTTTGTTGTTTCCATTTCTTCTGTATTCTCGTTATACTGTTCAACAATAACTTCGTACTGCCCGGTTATTGCATTAAAACTTTTATTAATGTTTCCAGTTGGCCACTTATAAAAAGTGTCATAACCAATTAATTCAATTTTATTAGTGGTTTTATTATTGCGGAACTTGTATGTATAGGTATATCCACCAGTCCCTTCCATATACCCACCAATTGTAAGTACATTATTTGTAAAGCTCAGATCAGATAACCATTCAAATCCTAATTTTTCAAATGAAATAGTGTATTTTATGTTATCTATAGTCATTTCAAGAGAATTAGTTATTGGTTTAAATAGGTCCACTATGGCGTTGTTGTTAATATCAACCTTCAATGTTTTTGGCGCATATTGAGCTTGGCTTGTGAAAGAATAAATTAGAAGTGCAAATGTTAGGTAGGAAGTTCTTGTCATGATGTTTTTTTTTTATTGATTTATTTAGTTGAATTTCTGTTTGTTTACGTAAAGTGTTTGGTTGTTCGGGCGGGTTTCGAAGCACAAAGCTCCAAGTTTGCACGTCAGCCCGCCTGACGCAAAACCCGTGTTAACAGTAGTGCTTTTCATTTAGTCGTTATATGGATCCATAATTCCATTTGGTTTATGTCCTTCTATATTTTTAAGTTGTCCTTTATTAAAGTTTGTGAATATTTCGTTTGAGTAAAGATATGTGCCTTTGCTCAAGATGAGCTTGTAACGTAATTTTGTCTTTATTTTTCCTGTAAATTTTGGAATGTCAAACTCCCAATATTCGTTTTGCTTCAAATAAACGATGTGGTAGCTGTTTCCGCACCAACTACTCGGTAAATACTCAATTGGTTTCCACTCGCCTTTATAAAATACTTCTGCAATTACACTAAGTCTGCTGTCAGATGCTTCAAGTTGCACAATTGTGTCTGTTTTGTTTGCTATGTATAGTTTGAAACCATTGTATTTATCGTTAATGGTTGTAGTTTGAGTTGTGTCAATTTTTAACAATAGTCCACTATGAGTAATAGCTAAACTGTCATTTATTTTTTTTGGTAAATTTTTTGACCCACCAAATCCACCTAAAGCTGTTGAGTCTATTATGCTTGATTTTGCATATAGCTTTCCTCGAAGCATAATGTCAACGTTTAAGTCCTGCTTCTTTTGTCCAAATGTTATTGAACTTAAAAGTAAAATAATTACTGTTGTCAATGTTGTCCGTTTCATATTGTGATGTTTTGAGCATTATTACTAACGTTTCGCGCATAGGCACATACCCGTTCACCGTACTCCCAAATATAGCAAATATTTCTTTTCAGGCACTTCCCTTTATAGAAACTGGTGTGGTGCCGCTTAGGTGATGTTATAAATATTTATTAAAGCCAGCCCACCATTCTTCTGATACGATGAATTTTATTTTTACCTAATTTAATTTGATTTCTATCTTTAATTTTTTTTGCCTCCAACTTTTTTAGATTACTGTGCTGAATGGTGCAATTTTTTGGCAAATTAATCGCAAAATTTCCTTCATTATCTGTTTTAGTTTCATATGTTTTGTTGCCTGCGGTAATGTAAATTGAAACATTTCTTGATGGGCTTTTATTGTAATCAAATATAGCTCTTCCTGTTATTAGACATGAATCTTTATGTAAACTTGCGTTTTCAATTGATTGTGAATAAGAATAATTAAAAAAAGAAGACCCAATTAAAATGGAGGACACTGCAACTGATTTACGAAATCTTTGGTAAAATGTTAAAAAGTTAATTTGCGATTCAGTTAGTCGGACACATTTTCCGCTACCAAGATGATTTTCTACAATTTCACTTATTGGTAATTCAGTAAGATCTAAAAGATTTGCACTACAAACCTCACAAAATTTACCATTGCAAGTTGGGTTCATGTTATCCCATTCTTCCTTACAAAATTCGTTTTTTAATAGTTCTATGGGCATGGCAGAATTATTTTTAACGGTTTGAGGCTATGCGCTCGGCCCGACTCTTTAAAAAAATCTTTACAACGAAGTTAAAATTATTTTCTTTAGTAAAATTGATTTATGAATTAGGATCGTAGACGTGGAGCTAAACCAATATTGGTGGCTGGAATTATTCATTTTGTTTAACAAATTCCTCAGTAGTTAAAACTGGAATTCTTGCGTGTTTAAAGTCTTTCAAATCCTTTAACAGTGTTCATTCAAATTAAAATAGTTAATAAATTTTATAAATGGTCAAAAGGACTGCTAATATTTTGTATGTTCTTAGTGCTAATAGGCGTATAAATCTCAGTCGTTTTAATGCCTCACGGTCTGAGGTTTTGAGATGTAATACTATATTATTTCTTAAGTAATCAAGACCTATTTTTAAACGGGATTTGCTTGCAAGTTTTTGATTACAAGCTTTTGTTGTAAAAAGATAGGAAAGGTTTTACGATTTACTTTTTACGTCTTCTCATAAAATTTTTCATTTCCGTGTCTCAATTCTCTTATCGTATGTACTTTTGTATAAACTTTCAAAATGAAATTTGATATAGCAATTATTGGTGGAGGAATTGTTGGGGCAGCCACTTTCTATAAAGTACAAAAACAAAATCCTACGCTGCTAATTGCGCTATTTGAAAAGGAGGAAATTCTTTCCGATCATCAAACAGGACATAACTCTGGAGTACTTCACTCTGGTTTATATTACAAGCCGGGATCTTTGAAAGCGAAAAACTGTATCGAGGGTAGAAAAGAATTGGTGGAATTTGCGAAGGAACATGGAATACCACACGATGTTTGTGGAAAGGTGGTCGTTGCAACGGAGGAAAGTGAGCTCGCTAACATGGAACGAATCTACCAAACTGGACTTGAAAATAAAATTGAGGGACTTAAAAAAATAAGTGCTGAAGAAGTGAAGGAAATTGAACCTTTTGTTGAATCGATTGGTGGACTTTGGGTTCCTAGTACGGGCATCATCGATTTTCGAGCGGCTACCCAAAAAATGGTTGAATTGGCCCTCGCGATTAATCCTTTGAGCGCTGTTTATCTTGGTCACGAGGTTCAATCGATTACAAAAAATGAAAAGGGAAGTACATTAGAAACCAATAAAGGAGCATTCGAATCGGTTTATTTGGTGTTTTGTGCGGGTCTTCAAGCGGATCGTTTAGCCAGAAAAGACGGTGTAAAACTAAAAGAACAAGTGGTTGGATTTAGAGGTGACTATTATGAACTTACGCATGAAGCCAGTCATAAGGTTAAAAATTTAATTTATCCTGTCCCTAATCCTGATTTTCCTTTTCTAGGTGTTCATTTTACGAGAATGACCGATGGTGAAATTGAATGTGGTCCTAATGCCGTTTTTACGTTTAAACGCGAAGGCTATGGAAAAACTGATTTTTCTTTTCGAGATACCTGGGATGCCTTAACGTATAAGGGAACTTGGAAATTATTTTTTAAAAACATGGCCTTTGGCATCAATGAATACCGTCGTGCCTTTTCCAAAAAGCTATTTTTAAAAACGCTTCAACGAATTATTCCAAGTTTAACGATGGACGATATTAAACCTGGTAGAGCAGGTGTTCGCGCCTTACTTTTAGCACAAGATGGTGACACAAAAGATGATTTTCGAATTGAATATCATGGGAATTCTATTCATGTGTTAAATGCGCCTTCTCCAGCAGCGACTGCTTCGTTGGCCATTGGAGAATACATCGCTAACGAAGCGAATAGGCACTTTAAGCTACGAGATTAATAAAATTGATTTATTTCTTTAATTTTGAATTTGTATGATCGCTTTCATACCACAAAACCTTTTTGTCATGATTTTAACTAAAAATACATGCCAAAAAGGGAACTGTTTGATGTTTTTTTTTTCGCTGGATTACATCCAGCGTTAAAAATAGTTAACCCCCTTGGGGTTAATTAATAGTATTGTTGTAAAATTACGATAAGTCATTTTTAATATATTATTTAGTTTGAATGCTCTTTTAATTAACATAATTCGCTAATGATGTCATGATAAAAAGAGAACATTTTCAGTCCATTGACGCTCTTCGTTTTTTTGCTTTCCTAAAAGTTTATTTACTCCATATCCCTTTAGACGCCAAGTTTCCTAACTTTTCATTAATTAAGTCCGGGGGAGGAATAGGGGTGTCGTTTTTCTTTGTGCTAAGCGGTTTTTTAATTTCCTATTTACTTTTTTTGGAAAAAGCCAATGCAAATCGGATTGATTTACTGAATTTTTATAAACGAAGAGCATTCCGAATTTGGCCCTTATTCTTCCTGATGGTGCTTGTCGCATTTCTTCTACCTTTTGATTTAAAACAAGATTTAGGCCTTCATATGGTCGGTGGAGGATATGATTTTGACTGGAGATTTTCATTTACTTTTTTAGAAAATTATAAAATGATAATCATGGATCAATTTTCCAAAACCACCCCGCTTTCCGTGTTTTGGTCGCTATGTATTGAGGAACATTTTTATATCGTTTGGGGATTATTGTTCTTTTTTCTATCATCAAAGAATGTGTTTAGAATGTTGCTATTTAGTGTGGTCATCGCTTGGATTTCGCGAGCTTACGAAAGTTATTACACTACAAATTTAATCATTGAAACAAACGATCTATTTACGAATTTAGACTATTTTTCATGCGGTGGGATCTTAGCCTATGTCTTTGTTTTTAACAAAGTCAAGCTAAATTCCGTGCTTCAAAAAATAGGGAAGTGGAAGCTAAAGCTTTGTTTATTAGTTCTTGTTTTGCTGCTTATTTTTCACAATCAATTGATTCCAGAACTTACTGAGTTTTCTTTCATTTTTAAACCAACGATAATTGCAGCCTTATTTACGCTTATTATTTGCTTATTTATTTCTGCTGAATCAGGAATAGTTATAAAAAGTAAGTGGCTGAATTATTTAGGTGTCCGAAGTTATGGATTATATGTATTTCATATTATTGCCATTCACATGATGTATCAATATTGTTTGTTGCATCATATTAAAATAGATACCTCCTTATCGCTTTTTATTTTTATGCTTATCTCCTTTTCGACAACTGTTTTGGTCGCTATGTTCTCATATCGCTATTTCGAAAAACCAATTTTAAGTTTAAGGCGGTAGAAGTTTATTAGCGAAAAATAGGGATTCGTCTCTCGGTTTTAGAATTGAATATTTTGGAGGAAATACTATTCATGAGTTGAATACGTCGTTACCAGCAGATAGCTAAGTCATTGGAAAATAAATCACTAACGTAGCGAATAATCACTTTAAGTTTTGGTATCAATCTTTTATTATCAAAGATTTTTGCAAAGCGACAGAAGTAGGGATGGTTACTAACTCGCCTGCATCTGTTTTTATATAAAGAAAGTAGAAGGAGATGTCTATCAATTTCCCTTCGACTTCATATTCTTTATCTAAAACCCGAATTCGTTGACCAATTTTAACGGGATGGTAAAAGAATAAGATTAAGCTGGATGTAATATTGGATAAAATGGACCATTGTGCAAAGAATGCGATGCCAAGCACGGTAATTAATGAGGTGATAAATACCATGAATTGGGAGCGATCGATTTGCCAAATGGCAGCTAACCCAATTAAAATAAATATCAATAGGAATAAATTGATGATGCGTATGGTTATTTTCTTGCGTCTTAAATCATTATCCAAGCTTGAGAGTATACGATGTACAGCTTTTCCTGAAAATAATTTAATAAGAATAACCAAGACAACTAATATGCATGTTTGAATGATAGGATAGTTCATAGTTATTTATTTTCTTGCGTTATTTTCTTTGCTTTTTCCCAAAATAAATCCATCTCGGCAAGATTCATATCTTGGATTTCTTGCTGATCCTCTTGGATTAATTTTTCCATTAATTGAAAGCGATTGATAAATTTGGCATTGGTTTTTGCTAAAGCACTTTCAGGGGAAACGCCAATGTATCGCGCATAATTTACCAAGGAAAACAAAACATCACCAAATTCGGCTTCTTTTTCTTCAGAATCTTCGTTGACTTCAATTCGTAACTCCTCTAGTTCTTCTTGTACTTTATTCCAAACGTCTTTTTTATCCGACCATTCAAATCCAATTCCCTTTACTTTTTCTTGAATTCTTGTCGCTTTAACGAGTGATGGGAGCGAAGAAGGGACGCCTTCCAATACAGATTTCCTGCCTTCTTTTAATTTTAATTTCTCCCAATTGGCCTTCACCTCGTCCTCGTCTTGAACGATTGTATCGCTATAAATGTGTGGATGTCTATGGATCAATTTCTCACAAATGGCATCCAATACGGAGGTAACATCAAATGCTCCGGCTTCACTGCCAAGTTTACAGTAAAAAACCAAGTGTAAAAACAAATCGCCAATTTCACCTTTGATTTCATTCATTTCACCCGTAGTAATGGCATCTGCTAATTCATACGTTTCTTCTATGGTTAAATTTCGAAGTGATTCAAAGGTTTGTTTTTGATCCCATGGGCATTTTTCCCGTAGTTCATCCATTATGATTAGTAGGCGCTCAAAAGCTTTTAGTCTTGTATCCATGTCAATACAAAATTATCTAAATTCATTGATTAACTTTGTTTTATATGCGAAAGATATTCACGTCGTTTCTTCTTTTGTTTTTTGTTTGTTCGTTGCATGGACAAACGAATGACATGGGCTTTGAATTTAGGCAGAAAATAGGCTTTTTAGCGGCACATCGAGGCGTTATGGCTCATTTACCACGAGAAACGGCAAAAGCATTTGAATTGACTTATTTCCTTCATACAAAAGGAAGCAAATTATGGCATGTTAAATACCGATATCCAACGGTTGGCGGTACTCTTTTTGTTGGTTCGGTTGGAAATAAAGAACTTTTAGGAAACTATGTTGGACTGTATGGTTTTTCAGAATTGCCGATGATAAAGTATAAAAACTACGAACTATCTTTTCGAATAGCCTGTGGTTTAGGCTATAACAATAAAATTTACGATCCAATAAACAACCCTAAAAATGTGGCGGTAAGTACGCACTTTAATGCCATGATGAATTTTGCGGTGAAAAGTACTTACCGAATTAAGAATCATTCCATTGTAATGGGCTTAGATATTACGCATTTTAGCAACGCGGCGTTTAAAGTGCCAAATTATGGCATCAACATGCCTTATCTTTCATTGGGATATGCCTATGTTTTTCGCAAAGCAACGCCTATTGAGCCAACCCAATTGAAATACCAAAAACGTATAGAGCTCAGCGCAATGGGTATTTATTCCATGAAAGAATTGATGCCAATAGGAGGTAAACGTTATCCGGTTTATGCAATTAATATTGCTGCACGCCGATTTTTTAATCAAAGAGCTGGAATGGAAGTGGATTTAGATATCATTTCCAAACAAGCAATTATGGCTTATTTGCCCTATACACAGAAAACACAAATGTCGATTATTCAAGTAGGATTGTATGCCGCCTATTTGGTTCCTTTCGATAAATTTCATTTCGTTTTTGGAATGGGGACTTATCTCCGAGATAAATATAAACCTGAAGATTTTTTGTATCATAGAATCGGCTGTCGCTACCAATTCAAAAATGGATTAATTGCTAATTTTACGCTTAAGACACATTTTGCAAGGGCCGATTATATGGAACTTGGTCTTGGTTATACGTTTAAAACATGGAAAAAATAAAAAGGTCTGTTTGGCCCTTCTTCCTGGTGTTGGTTTTGATTTCGTGTAGAAAACCGAGTGAACGTCCTTGTTGGAAAAAATCAGGTTCGTTGGCAGTGAAAGAAATTCAACTCGGTGATTTTAATCGCTTGTTTTTGAAAGAACATATTTCCTATAAATTGATTCAAGATTCAACCAATAAAATTGTTATTAAAGGCGGAGTGAATTTGATTGGCTTTATAAATATTCAAGCAGAAGACGGGTTGGTGTCGATAAGCAACAACAATAAATGTAATTTCTTTAGAAAGTATGAAGTAGTGGAGGTTGAAATTCACTTCACTTCGCTTATTAACATTCTATTTGAAGGAACAGAAAAATTGAGTTGTGCAGATACTTTGAATGTCAATTACTTAACGGTAACGTTGCGTGATGGTGGTGGATCAATGGATTTGTTGGTAAACGCCTTGGATATACGAACAGATCTCAGCAATGGTTGGGGTGATTTGGTACTTCGTGGAAATACAAATACCGCCAGTTATCAAGTATTGGGTAATGGTTTTGTGGAGGCACGAGAACTTCATGTGAGCGATTCAATTAATTTCATTTCGAGTTCTTCCACTATTCAAAAAATAAATGCTAGCAATTGTAAATTAAAAGTGGAAATCAATGGAATTGGTGATATTTGGTACTTTGGATTGCCAACAGCGATTAGTAAGAACGAGTATGGTAAAGGGAAATTAATTGATAAAAATTAACAATAACGAATGCATAAAGTCTATCTTTTTTTTGCGCTTTTCCTCTCATTTTCTACTTTTTCCTATTCCCAAAAAAGGTTGGATAGTTTAGCCATAGCAGGTTATTTGGATCTTTACTATGCGAAAGACTTTCGCAACCCTTCGGTCAATAGTAATCCTTTATTTGTTTCGTCCAATCAATACAATAAGCTGTCTGTAAATTTGGCATACCTAAGTTTTGGGTTATTTAAGAATGATTACTATTTACAATTCACTCCAGCTTTTGGAACATACATGGATGCTAATTACGCGAATGAAAGTAAAGGTACGCGATGGATCTTTGAGTCTTATGTTGGTAAAAACATGCATGGAAAGAAATTCAAACAGTTGGATGTTGGTGTTTTTGCTTCACCCTATACACAAGAAACTCCTATTTCAGGTCAGCAACTCATGTATAGCCGGAGTCTATCCGCAGAATATGTCCCTTATTATTTGTCAGGATTAAGGGCTAATTTTAAAGTAAACGATAAATTAGCTTGGTCCGCTTATCTGGTTAATGGTTACCAGCATTTGCCATCAAAAAAATACCTTCCCGCATTTGGGTCATTGCTACATTGGACTCCTAAGAAACTAACTGTTAATTGGTCGCTTTATTTAGGCAATGAACAGACGAAGATTGACAAGTCAAAGACCTGGCGATTGTTTAACGAAGTGAATGTGGAACGGGCTTGGGGAAAACTCAAAATTCAAAGTTGTGGCTATCTAGGATTACAAGTGTTAGACAATAAATTAACACAATGGTGGCAAATAAATTCCATAGTTGCATACCAAATCCTACCTTCATTATCAGTAAATGCAAGATTGGAGTATTTTAGGGATGTTTCAGAAATTATGATTACCCAATTCTATGACAACCACGGCTTTCATTTTATTGGGTCAAGTATGGGAATTAAATATAAACTAAATCAAGTAGTTGGCTTAGGTGCTGAGGCGAAATTATTACATAATAAAGCAGGACTAAACTCAGTAATAGGCACGCTATTTTTACAAGCAAAATTTTAAAACATGAAAATTATATCGTTTAATGTAAATGGAATTCGCGCCATTGTAGCGAAAAACTTTATTCAGGATATGCAAGCCATTTCGCCTGATGTTATTTGTTTGCAAGAAACAAAAGCGGATGCTGAGCAAGTGGCCACAGCAGTAGCAGAATTGTCAGGATATCAAGTTTTTGCGAATGCAGCGGAGAAAAAAGGGTATTCCGGCACTGCGATCTTAAGTAAAAAAGCGCCCATCTCGGTTGAATATGGTATGGGGACGGATGAACATGATCACGAAGGAAGAATTGTAAAAGCTGAATTTGATGAATTCTTTTTAGTATGCGTATATGTCCCAAATTCAGGAAGTGAATTGGCTAGATTACCTTATCGACAACAATGGGATGCTGATTTCTTGGTCTATCTTAAAAAATGTGAAGAAACGAAACCTGTAATTATATGTGGCGACCTAAACGTTGCGCATCAAGCCATTGATTTAGCAAGGCCCAAGGAAAATTATAACAAGGCGGCTGGTTATATGCAAGAAGAAATTGATGGGCTGAGTCGATTTGTGGAAGCTGGATTGGTGGACACCTTTCGCAACGCTAACCCTGACCTAGCTAAGTATTCCTGGTGGAGTTACCGCGCCGGTGCTCGTGAAAAAAATGTAGGCTGGAGGATTGATTATTTTCTTGCATCGGAAGCTTTTCTCAATCGTATTTCAGCTACTGAAATTTACAATGACATCCTCGGTTCGGATCATTGTCCGGTGGGAATTACGATTAAGTAAGAACTAGTTTTTATCGTCGTCGTATTCGCCTTGTAGGGAGTATTTTCCAAATATCAAGAGTCCAATTACCACAATTGGAAGCAAGACAAAACATACAATTATCCCAAAGACTAAGTCTTCTTGTTTATTACTTGTAAACTTTGGAATGCCAAGCGCTGTAATCCCATAATAGGCCACAAGAACGGCAAGGATCCACCAAAATATTCCTAAGATTCGTTTTACTCCGTTCATATTAATCGTCTATGTTTTTTGATGTTGAATTGATATAAATTACACCAATAATTAGGCAAATTGAAGCCACACCTATTGGATACCACAATCCTTGTAAATACCATTGAGGATTGCCAGCATCTTTTGCATTGGTTACTAAATAGGTAGCAACTGCTGGTAACAAACCTCCAAAAACACCATTTCCAATGTGATAGGGTAAGCTCATTGATGTATATCTAATTTTTGTTGGGAATAATTCCACCAAAAATGCTGCAATTGGGCCATAGACCATCGTGACAAAAATAACTTGAATAAAAACTAAGAAGATCAACCAGTATTTAGCCTGACCGTTAATGTGGATATTGTTTTTAATCTCAGCTTGTATTTTTCCATTTTTGATCGATGGTTTTCCCTTGATTAATTTAATTTTTGTAGTGACGGTTTGAACGGTTCCATCGGCGTAGTGTTTTGTATTCACATAAATTGAATCGCAATGCTTTCCCTTCGTAATTTGTAGGCTACTTGTTTTATAGTCATTGATGATTAGCGCTGATTTATTCGCTAGGTTGGTCGTTTGATACATGGATTCATAAATGGGACGATACGTCAAAATAGCGACTAACATGCCGGCCATCATGATCCATTTCCGTCCAATTTTATCACTTAGCCAACCAAAAAAGACGAAGAAAGGTGTTCCACAAATAAGCGCAATAAATAGTAAGCTGTCCACTTGTTCTTTATCAACATTCATGGTTTTTTCCATGAAACTCATGGCATAGAATTGCCCTGTATACCAAACAACTCCCTGGCCCATCGTTGCGCCAAATAAGGCCAATAAGACAAATTTAAAATTTTGCTTTTGCCCGAAACTTTCTTTTATGGGATTTTTCGCGATATTTCCTGCTGCTTTTGCTTTCTCAAAAACCGGAGATTCCTCCATTTTTTTACGAATGAAGTACGAAAGAATCACGAGGAGGATAGATACCCAAAAAGGCACGCGCCATCCCCAGTCGTTGAATGCTTCGGTACTTAAGATACTTCTTGTACCCATAATAACGAGAAGGGAAACAAATAAGCCAATCGTTGCGGTGGTTTGAATCCACGAAGTCATGAAACCTCTTTTGTTTAATGGCGAATGTTCTGCCACATAAGTCGCCGCACCTCCGTATTCGCCACCTAAGGCTAAACCTTGAAGTAATCTCAATACAAGAACAAGGATTGGCGCAAGAAATCCAATCGACTCATACGATGGAATACATCCCATCAAAAAGGTGGCACCACCCATAAGTACCAAGGTAACCATGAAGGTATATTTTCGGCCGATTAAATCGCCTAAACGTCCAAAAAACAAGGCGCCGAAAGGTCGAACAACAAAACCTGCAGCAAAAGTGGCAAGTGTACTCAAAAATGCAGCCGTTGGATTATCTTGTGGGAAAAATTTCGTTGAAATGACGGTGGCGAGACTTCCGAATATATAGAAATCGTACCACTCAATCATAGTTCCTAGCGAGGAGGCACCAATTATTCTTGTTAACGAGGAAGATTTTTGATCACTCATTGCCTTATTTAATTATTGTAATTTTCCAAAATTGTCCTGTAACATTTTGTATTTTATCAAGCCAAACCGTATTGTTTTTACCATCGTTGATAACATCTAACGATTTTGTAGGCTGAAAGTATGGTGATAGACGAAAATACCCTTGCTTACCTTCCACCGGTGTAATTTTCCAAAATTGTCCTGTAACATTTTGTGTTTTATCAAGCCAAACCGTATTGTTTTTACCATCGTTGATAACATCTAACGATTTTGTCGGCTGAAAGTCTGGTGATAGACGAAAATACCCTTTCTTCCCTTCTACTGGTGTGATATTCCACGATTGTCCTGTAACATTTTGTGTTTTATCAAGCCAAACCGTATTGTTTTTACCATCATTTATTACATCTAATGATTTTGTCGGCTGAAAATTAGGGCTTAATTTGTATCTAGCATTCACATCAAATTGAGCAAAAACTTCTTGGCTTAAAAAAAGCACAACAGCGATTGGAATTAAAAAATAGCTTTTCATAAAAATATAATTAGTTTAGATTTACTTACTCTATCGGCTTTTCAGTATCCGCCACCTGAGTTTTGAGGGACTTCGGTGTTACTCCTATTTAAACTTTTTTCAAAATTTTGCCTAACGTCTGATTGTGAAAAAACCAACATTAATTAATTCATAAATATAGGGGTTAATGAGTTAAAACGCGCTACAATTTTTGTATATTTAAGTAAAAATAAATCTATAAGTATGTGCTTTTTAAGATCGGTTTCAATTTCAGATTCGTAGCATGAAAGAATTTATCTATAAAGAAAACTTTGTTCGGTTTATGGGATGGCGATGTTACGAATCTCAGACCTCTTTATTTTCTGTTGAAGATAATATTTCTTGCCAAATTTAAACCTGAATTTAATACAAAATTCGCAATAGCGCTAAACAGCTGTTATGGGTAGGTTTATTTTTTCAATACATTCTTCAAATCCATTCGTTCGAGTAGGATTCTTATTATCTCATTTGATTGATCTTCCAGTTCACGATAGAATATTATATGCTTTGAGGTTAGTTTTCCCTTCAGATCTGGATAAATTTCCGAATATTCTTTCCCAATTTGTGGTTTCTTAGCGATTGTTGAACAGGCACTAATTATTAGTCTATAATATTTGTCCGCCTGGCTTTCAGACCAAGTCTCATCAGTGTAACGCCAAATATCAGATAAATCCATACCAGCATGGTTGGTAAACTTCAATTTTGCCATTTGTTATTGTTTAACTTTCATAATTTTTAGATACTCTTCAGGATCAAAATCTTCGGCTATACCACTATTTACACCTTCGTCAATAGCAAGACGCAAAGCAATAATTTTCTGTTCCTCTTCTTCAAGTAGTCTTAATCCAGCACGAATTGCCTCGCTTGCATTTTTGTACCGACCTTCTCTTAGAACTCTTTGAATAAATTGATCAAAATAACTACCCAACGTAATTGATGTGTTTTTACTCATAACAACTAATTTTAGCATACATACCAATTATTGGTATTATTTCAAAATGTATTTTGGAATTTTTCGGGTAGGAGAAATCCTACAAAATGGTTAGCGGTTAAAGAAGGGAGGAACATTTACAAAAAAAAAAAATATACAGTAATTGTTTTATTACTTTTCTTCAACAGTATAAATTCCTTTTTTTACATTACAACACTCAGATTCATCAATAACTTTTATGTTTAGAGATTTATCACTAACAATTATTTCAATATTTCCATCGTCAGTAATGTATTTATTATTAGCGATGCCATGAAGAAAAATTGTTATTTGGTCACATTCGCAACCAAAACCAGTTGGGTCAATATATAATTCATACATAGCCATTTCATTTGCTTCACTCATAAATATTACTTCTCTTCCCTGCGGATTTGTAAATTTTTGTGAATAACTGAATGAAGAAAGACCTAACAAAAGCAAAATTGGTAAAATAGTTTTTTTCATTTTTTTGAATTTAATTTTGTTACTACTCTTGTGGATTTTCAATATGCTTCCTGTTTCTTAAGCTCAGGGGGATTGGGTTCTGTCTCCACTTTCTATTTATAAAAATACTAATTTATAATTAATTTTTACTTCTTAAAGTTGCTTGTAACGGTTTTGCAGCTAAACCATCGTTTTAATGTTGCTTAGGCTCGTTTACTATCGGATTAATTTTCTCCTTTAGTTTTTATGGCATACCAGTCTATTTTCCTTGACAAATACATTATCGTCGCCAAGACAATAAATAAACCAATACTTCCCATTAACAAGGCGTAGTCTTCCATTTGTATTATGGAATAAATAAACAAATAGAGAGTCGCCAAAATTAAACCTATCAGCGTAGTTAATTTTTTGTTGTTAAATATGCTTTTTGCATAAAGGGTTATTAAGCCAATTATAGAAATACTTGAAATTAAATAGCTAAATTTAAAAGCAATGTGTTCGGACAACGCAATTAATAAAGTGTAAAATACACAAAGCGCCAACCCAACAATAATATACTGAATCGGATGAATTTTTACTCCATTCAAAATTTGCACAAAAAAGAAAATTAAGAAAGTTAGTGTTATGAATATGACGGCATATTTTGCTGAACGCATACTTTTTTGATATTCGTCAACAGGAACAATTAAATTTACGCCGAATGATGAATCATTAATTCCTTGGATAGCCCCTCTGAAATTTTGCGGATAAGGACGGTTAAGGTGTAATACTTTCCAATTTGCTGAAAAACCGTTCGTATTTATCTCTCTCGCGTCAGGAAGAAAGGCTCCGATAAAACTTGGGTTTTTCCATTTAGATTTTATATTCACCTTTGTCAACTTACCTAAGGGAATAAAATTAAGGCTTGTGCTCCCATTAAAATTAAGATCAAGAGAGAATGCAGTTTTCGTTTTAATGGAGTCAGAATTATTTAATGGAAGTCGAGAGCTGATACCATTTTGAATGACATCACTTGATTCTACCCCTGGGTTAAAAAAATACTGTTTGTCATTCCATTTTACAGCAATATTTTCTTGTATACTTCTGAGGTCCGAAATTCCTAATGAAATAAATGCATCCTCCCAGATAATATTATTTTTATCGATTTTCCACTCATCAAAGTTTGGTGTCGAAAAATTTCCACTCAATTTTATTTTAGAATTATAGACAATTACCTGGTAAATCCCTCGGTACCTTACTTCCGGTGATATGTCGCCGTTTATAGTAAGTTCTTCCGGTAAAAAATGAGCATATTCTCTGGATTCAACGAATTTAAATTTGTCCGTCTTTTCTCCTTCATAAACTTTAGAATAAGTCTTATATGGAACGGTAAGCACAAGCCCCGTAATAGTTTGTTCTTCGCCCCATTTTGAACTTACTTCTTCAATTGCTTCCTCTTGTCTTGATTCTCTTTCACTGATTAGACTTTCAACCATTGAAACAGGTATTAATAGCAAAAGAATGAGTATTCCTATTGTAAATAATCTAATTGATATGGACTGTTTTAGCCAGTGATTAACTCGTTCAAAAAATGTATGGTTGTGGGTCGTCATGTTTGTCTGTCGTTTTTAATTGGACACTGAGATAAAATTTCGTGCTAAACGTAAATGTGAATTTACCACAAAATTAGCAATCTTGCCAAATTGCTATTAAGGAACGATTCTTTTAATTTTAGCAAAATATAAATTGAGTGAAATGGATCCCGAAATAACGTAGGCTAATGTTAGTTCCAATCCTTCTCTTGCGTTACTCATTAAATAGGAGGAAAATAGATAAAATACAGTGCAATAAATCAAAAACAGGGTATTTATTTTTTTGAATAGGTTCTTATTAAGTGTATGATTTCGAATTGAAAAGCTTATGTAAAAAACAATTGGAATTGATATAATCACGCTTAATATAAGCAGTATTAAGCAAAGCAGTATTATATCCAATAGGGTAATGTAAAATCCACCAAAGTTGTTGAAATGAAAATAAATTATGATGGAATATGTTGCACTACCGATTAAACAAGGTAGTAGTGTGGATAATATTCCGAGCTTATTTATTTTCATTCGTAATCTATTTTATTCGGCGATACCTTAATTTCTTATAGCGTTTTGCTCTTGCTGAAGTTGAGGGAGTTCTTATTTTACAACTTATATTTTCATATCTTTTGATTTCTCTTACTACTTTTTGGAACTATACCTTAACGCCAAAAATATAGCCCACTAATGCAGAAAGTACCATAGCTATTGTTCCCCAAATAGTAATCCTAATCACAGCGTTTTTTATGCTTGAACCACCTGTTTTTGCAGACGTTACACCAAGTATGACAAGAAAGATAATTGTGAAGCCATACAACCAATATTCCATTCCTCTAACGGGTGCAAAAAGCACAGTCAACAATGGTAGAACACCACCAACAGTAAACGATGCACCCGATGCAAAAGCAGCTTGAATTGGATTTGATTGACTAATTTCATTTATCCCTAATTCATCTCTAATATGTGCTCCTAAAGCATCTTTCTCGGTTAGTTCAATAGCAACTTGCATGGCAGTTTCTTTTCTCAATCCACGCTTCTCATAGATTTGAGCTAAAATAGTAAGCTCTTCTTCTGGCATTTCCTTTAGCTCTTGCCGTTCTCTTTCTATATCAGATTTTTCCGTGTCCGTTTGTGAGCTTACAGAAACATATTCGCCTGCTGCCATAGATAGTGCGCCTGCAACAAGCCCCGCAACTGTTGCTAATATGATAGGCTCTCTTGTCGAACTTGCTGCTGCAACTCCTATAGCAAGACTTGAAATTGAAATTATTCCATCATTTGCTCCAAGAACAGCGGCTCTAAGCCAATTACTTCTGTGTATGTAGTGGTTATCTAAATAATTGTCTATTGTTATCATTTTTTGTTTATGTTACATGTATTTAAAATGGGGCGTAAAGGACTACACATAAAAAGTGATAGCGCAAACTTGATTAAAAGTACTGAACTTAATGCTAAGCTACTAAGCTGAACAAAAAACTTTTTTGATAAATTTCTATATTTTTTTTTGTTCGTTGAGCGCTGCTGGGTTATATGAGTGAAAAGAAGAAATGTTCTTGTCTTGTTTGTCGATTATAATTGTACATACGTTATGCAGATTGTAGATGGGCGGTATTTTTAGCACAAAAGTTAGTTCAGAGCTAAAAACTTTCTGCGGAGACGATTCCTCGCTTTTTGGATTGGTGCTGTTAGCAGCTGATCATTTATTTAGTTCAAGAATTAATTTTTCGTGGGTTAATTTCTTTTTATTTATTCGCCATGATTTTGGAATATTCTCAACATATACTATTTCATCATAAAGTAATGCTGCTGAATTTAAATTCACTGTAATTTTTACAACTGATGGTAATTCTTTGGTGGAAAAGATATAGTTCTTGCCAGTTAAGGAAGTAAGTCGAGGTAATTCTAAGGTGTCAATTTTCGAGGTGCTAATTACTAAAGAGTCTTTCCAATTGTTAACCATGAGTTGGAACATAATTGGATCATGTATATCATAGGTCTTACCTTTTGGCATGATTAAATCGTTGAGCGGAGATCCAAGTTTGTCTTTAATTATAAATATTGTTGTAGTGTCAGGGCTTGAATTTCCAATCAATTCTAAATTACAAATAGGTTGAATCTCGGACTTTTTGAAAGGATAAAGGTGCAAACTATCATTAATATTCCTCCACTTCCCGATAGTTACTCTTGAGCGCCCTTCGCATCCAGATTCATAGGTAAATGTAGAGTCACTGTCAATGTATAAAGAAGTCGAACAAAAACCATTTTTTACCGAATAACATTTCGAAGTTACTTTTTGACAATTTCCAGTAGAACTCAGCATAGAACTGATTTCATTTGTCTGTGCTTTTACGTAGCCTATTGATAAATAGGAAAATAGTAATGTTAGTATGGTCTTCATATGATTTGCTGCTAACATTCCGTAGCTACTAGTTAGTTGCGAACCTTGGAACGAATTATTTCTGTTAAAGATAAATATCCTTGCGAAATGCGAACATGAACTTATCACAAAATTCGCAATTACGCTAAACCGCTTTTGGGTGCAGATTAAGGTTTCTTTTCATATACAAACGTCACTTCGTAGTCTTCGTTTATTGGACTTAGTTCTTTCAATATGATTTCTATGGTGTCAAAGTAATCATTTTGTGAATTATTATTTGGTTGTCCAATAGGATAAGTCTTTGATAAATTAAAAACAGGTTGAGTTTGGTTCGTAATTAAAGAAGATAAAAATAATTTGTCTGGGATTGAAATAGGGTTGTGATTAGTCCGCTTTGAGTTAAAACTAAAAAGAATGTTACTTGCTACTTTTGTCCATTCAAGTGGTGTCTTACCGAAATGTGAATTGATTTGAATGATAAAAAATTCAATGTGTCCGAGCGATTTGTCAACAGTAAGATGCCCTGTCTTGTTAGTGTTTGAAAGCATTAAATTTGTCGCACCACCTAAATTAATTAATCTTACTGCTTGGTCAAATGTCCCTAAAGGAATGGTGTGTACTTGTGAATTTACCATTTCTTTAATTATAACAGAGGTTACTGATACAACTTTTCTACCACCATCTTCTTTTGTCTTCACACCTTTAATATCCAATAGAAGAAATTTTTTATAGTGTTGTTCACCTAAAGTGCTGCTTGCAGTAAAAATTTCAACAGGTTTGCCAAACCAAGGTTGGTACTTGTCGTATAGCTCAATAAATTTATCGTGTGTCATATTTTGTCGTTTTAAATATGTTTGCTTTTTTGTCTTTATAATTTGCAGCTAACGTTTTGCACTAGGCGCTTGGCCCGAATTATAAATTAATCGTTTCACCGAAGTTAAACTTATTTTGTGTCAATTTTATCGTTGTTTCGAAGCAAGGTTGGGGAGATGGCGCTAGACAGCTTTTATGCACTAGCTTTTTTTATTTTCCAAACAATATATTTTATAATTGAAATAACAATAAATATTAGCCAAATTAGAATGTTGGTTATTCCCAATTCAAACATAATTGAAGCATGTGATTGAGTAACTTCCTCCACTGTACCATAATCCAATATTAACCCATTTTTTAACCATAAGTAAATACCAAATATTATTGACAGTATACTCATCAATCTTACCATCAATCCTTCGTTATCCTTGTTAAATAATTTAATGCGAATTGCTCCAATTAATACAACTAATATCAACACGCTCGAGATTAATATTTCAATTTTTATATCCATCTAGTTTGTGATTGGTTGCTGTTGCATAAATTACTTAAATAAGAACAAAATGCACCCTATATATTCCAATATGGCTGGATAGGCGAACAAAATGTTTGCTTTGTAAATATAATAAATTTCAGTTTGAGTTCGTCAAAAGGGTTTCTTATATGCCCAACGCTTTTTGTGCTCAAATGACTATTACTTTAACTTCGTTCCTACTTCGCGATCTGTGGTTTTGAGATTCAATACTGTGTTCCTCAATTTGTGTTAAAGAAAGTATTTTCTTTTTTAAAGGATGCTGTCTTTTACATACCAAGCAACGGTTTGCTTAATGCCTTCTTCGACATTAGTTGTTGGCTGGTAAGCTAATAATGCTTGGGCTTTTTCAATAGAGGCAAGGGAATGTGGGATATCGCCCACTCTAATTTTTTCATAGATTGGTTCAATAGCTTTTACGCTAGGTTCAAATAATGCCAATTCATTGCGTAGCATCTGGAACAAGGAGTTTAAGCTGGTCGCTTCCCCGCAGGCTACATTGTAGATTTCGTTAATAGCGCTTTCGTTCTGCGTAAGTAATGCTTGAATATTTATTTCTACCACATTATCGATATAAGTGAAATCCCGCGAAAAGGAACCGTCACCGTTGATAATTGGCGCTTCATTTTTTAATAATTGGCTAATGAATTTCGGAATTACCGCTGCATAAGCGCCTTGTGGATCTTGTCGTCTTCCAAACACGTTAAAATATCGCAAGCCTATGAATTCGATTCCATAGGATTTGGAGAAAACATCGGCATATAATTCACCTACGTATTTTGTTACGGCATAAGGAGAAAGTGGTCGTCCAATTTGATGCTCTATTTTGGGAAGCGCTGTAGAATCTCCGTAAGTGGAACTGCTCGCTGCAAAAACAAAACGCTTGATGCCAGCATTTTTGGTGGCAGTCAGCATGTTTAAAAATCCATTAATGTTGATGTCATTCGTGGTAATCGGATCGTTGATTGATCTTGGCACCGAACCTAATGCTGCTAAATGTAGCACGATGTCGCAGTTTTTTAAGGCCAACTCGCAGGTGCTGTAGTTTCGAATATCTCCTTCAATTAAGGTGAAATTTGGGTGTTTTAAGGCATCGGACAAATTGGAGATTCTTCCTGTTAAAAAATTGTCTAAGCAAATGACAGTATGATTGAGGGCTAAAAGCGCATCGCATGTATTTGAACCAATAAAACCGGCGCCTCCCGTAACTAAAATTTGCATCTGCGTCCTTCTCTTTATATAAAACCACTAAAATAGTAGTTTTCCAAAAGGTAAAGTTATAAATAATCACGATAAATTGATTTTCGCCTTGAAGTTTAGCTTATTTTTATGCACTGAAAAAAGGTGATTTTTTCAAATTTTAAAACCAGCAATAAATTAATGAATCAGCATTTAAAAGATACATTTAGGCATAAAGGAAAACGTAAACTGTTGGTAGAGGAGTTGGGGAAAATGGGTATTAAGCAAACGTCAATTCTCGACGCATTTATTGCCATTCCTAGGCATTATTTTTTGGATTTAGCTTTTGATGAGCAAGCTTATACCAACATGGCTTTTCAAATCGGTTCTGGACAAACTATTTCGCATCCATATACAGTTGCATTTCAAACGCAATTGCTATCGGTGGCAAAAGGGGATAAGATGTTGGAAATAGGAACGGGTTCAGGATTTCAAACGTGTATTTTATGCCAAATGGGTGCAAAGGTTTTTTCGGTAGAACGCCACATGGATCTTCATATCAAGGCAAAATCAATGCTTACTTATTTTAATTTTAATGCAAAACTTAGTTTTGGTGATGGCTACAAAGGAATTCCTTCCCATGCGCCTTTTGATAAAATATTAGTAACTTGTGGTGCACCCGAAATTCCACAGCTTTTAGTCTCCCAATTAAAAATTGGTGGTTTAATGGTTATTCCAGTAGGGGAAGGAGACGAACAAAAAATGTTGCGGATAACTAAATTAGATGCCGAACAATACAAAGTAGAAGAATTTGGTACTTTTAAGTTTGTACCTATGTTAGAAAGAACTGTAAAAAAATAAGGATGAGAATTTTAATTACGGACGACGAAAGAGCCATAAGGAATGCGTTACGCGAAATATTTGAGTTTGAAGGTTATGTAGTCGACGAAGCAGAAAATGGTCAAGAAGCATTAAAAGCATTACGAACAAAAGAGTACGATGCCATCTTCTGTGATATTAAAATGCCAAATATGGATGGCCTGGAAGTTCAGACAAAAATGAAGGAAGAGGGAATAGATGTTCCTATGATCATGATTAGTGGACATGGAACGGTAGAAACGGCTGTTCAAGCCATAAAAAATGGCGCATTTGATTTCATTGAAAAGCCACTAGACCTTAATCGCTTGTTGATTACCTTTCGGAATTTGAAAGATCGAAATAAATTGGTTGCGGAAACGGTCAGTTTAAAAAATACCATCCGTAAATTCAAAGGAACTTCGATAATCGGAGAATCGGCTTCTATCAAAGAAATAATAGCCATGATAGAAAAAGTAGCCGCTTCTGATGCTAGGGTATTAATTACAGGTCAAAATGGTTCCGGGAAGGAATTGGTAGCTCGTTCACTTCACGATAATTCAAATCGTTCTAAAGGCGCATTTATTGAGGTTAATTGTGCTGCAATTCCATCTGAATTAATAGAAAGTGAATTGTTTGGACATGAAAAAGGGGCCTTTACTTCCGCTGTGAAAGATAAAAAAGGCAAGTTTGAATTGGCTTCCGGTGGCACGCTCTTCTTGGATGAAATTGGAGACATGTCCTTGAGCGCCCAAGCAAAAGTGCTTCGCGCTTTACAAGAGCAACTAATTCAGCGAGTAGGAGGAGAGAAGGATATTAAGGTTGATTGTCGAATTTTAGCGGCAACAAATAAAAATTTAGTCGAGGAAATTAGCGCTGGTCGTTTTAGGGAGGATTTATTTCACCGCTTAGCCGTAATTCCAATTCATGTGCCATCCCTGAATGAGCGCAAGGATGACATTCCTTTGTTAGCCGATTATTTTTTAGGTAAAATATGTGATGAACATGGCATTCCACATAAAAAGTTTCATCCTGCAGCTTATGTTGCTTTACAAAATATCAATTGGACAGGAAATATTCGCGAACTAAGAAATATCATTGAGCGGTTAATCATTCTTTGTAGTGATACGATTTCCGCTGACGATGTAAATCGATATGCTAATCCATCAAAATAGTACAAGTTAGATCAATATCTATTAATTTTATCCCAAATCATACGTCATGAATATAAAAACCATTTTACCTAAGCTCTTACCGCACGCGATTGCTGTCATTTTATTTATTGGCTTGTCGTGGCTTTATTTCTCGCCCTTATTCAGCGATTATAATTTGAAACAAAGTGATATTAAGCAATATCAAGGCGCTGCCAAGGAAATTTCTGATTATAGAATGATGAATGGCAAAGAGGCGTTATGGACAAATGGTATGTTCGGTGGAATGCCTGCCTATCAAATAAGTGTAAATCACACCAGTAATTTGATGGCTCAAATGACGGAAATTCTTCGCTTAGGATTACCCGCTCCTGCTGGAATTCTATTCGTTTCTATGCTCGGTTTTTACATTCTAGGACTTTGTCTTCGGGTGAGTCCATGGGTGGCTATCATGGGAGGAATTGCATTCGGTTTTGCCACATTTAATATTTTGTACATTGGCGCTGGCCACTTGACGAAAGTTAATGCGGTATCGTACATGGCACCTACATTAGGTGGTTTGCTCTTAGCTACGCGTGGAAAATGGTTGTTTGGAAGTATAGTGTTTGCTTTATTTCTAAGTTTAAATGTCAGTTCAAATCACCTTCAAATGACTTATTATTTGATGATATTAATTGGCGTGGTTGCGGTAGCAGAAGGTATTCGTTTGTTGTTTGAAAAACAAGTTAAGACCTTAATCCGTGTTGTCCCAGCCTTAGTTTTAGCTGGATTTTTAGCTTTCCTTCCAACCATGAGTAATTTGCTAACAACCTACGAATATGCGAATTATACCACACGTGGAAAATCAGATTTAACCATCACGCCAGAAGGGAAACCGCGCGAAAAAGCAGGGATTTCAGGTTTAACGAAAGAATATATATTGCAGTATAATTTTGGAAAAGGCGAATTTTTATCCTTATTTATTCCAGATGCAAAAGGTGGAAAAGCCGGTAGTATTGCGGAAGATGAAGATGTTATGGAAAATGTGGATCCTCGATTTGCAGAGACCTTTCAAACAAGTGTAAGTCATTATTGGGGAGAGCAAGAATTTAGTGGTGGAGCAATTTACATCGGTGCTGTGGTCGTTATGTTATTTTTATTGGGCTTGTTATTCGTAAAAGATAGTTTGAAATGGCCAGTAATCGTTTTAACAATTTTAGCGATTTCCTTAGCTGCCAAAGACGGTGCGCTTTCTAATTATTTCATTGATCATTTTCCTGCTTACAATAAATTCCGTGATTCGAAAATGATCCTCGTAATTCTAATGGTAGTAGGTCCTATGATGGCCATGCTATTTGTAGATAATTTGAGTAAAAATGAACGTCTTTTGGGAACCCGAAAAATGCACTTAATCGGATTAGGATCGGTGGTAGTACTTGCCTTGGCGTTGTTCATTATACCTAGTTTATCGGGTGATTTTCTTACGAAAAATGAGAAGAAACAATTTAAGACAATGGCAAGCCAAGCAAAAGATCCCGCCGATGCTGCATCGTATATGCAATTGAAAAAAGAAATTCAAGATGCACGCGTCATTGTCTATAAAAAAGATGCTGGCAGGACTTTTCTCTTTTTCTTGTTAACTGGTGGTGTTGTTTTATTGGGCTTCTATCGAAAAGGTAACCAATACATTTGGGTGGCTTCACTGGGATTATTAATTACGGTAGATCAATACAATGTTTGTCGAAGGTACTTAACGGATGACATAGAAAGTGAAAGTTATGAGGAGAAAATAAGCAGTGAATTAGCCTATAATTATGCGCAGGCTGATTTGTCTATCTTGGAAAATGAAAATAAGTTGGTGCCTAATTTTAATAAGAAGTTGCGGGAAGTAGAAGCTAAAATGCAAGATGAAAACTTATTTGAGAACCAGGAAGACCCTCAAACTTTTAAGACCTTGGCGGCATTTACAGCGCTTAACTTAAATTCGAATTATAGGGTGCTTAATTTTAATAATCCTATCGCGGAAACACGCACGAGTTATTACCATAAAAGCATTGGTGGATATCATGGAGCGAAATTAAAAAGGTACCAGGATTTGGTTGATTTTTATATTCAGAAGGAATTGTCGGCGCTTCAAAATGCGCTGATATCTGCGGCAGTAAATTCAGACACAACAGGAAAATTAATTAGCCAAGCGAATCAATTAAAGGATCCCCAAGAGCGAAGTAATTTTTTCAGTCAGTTATTATCGACTCAAGATTTAAGTAAATTACGCATAGATACGAAGCTGCCTATTTTGAATATGTTGAATACTAAGTATTTTATCAGTAGTCCTTCTACTCCAGCAATTCAAAATTACCAGGCGAATGGGAATGCTTGGTTTGTTTCTTCTATTAAAAAAGCGAAAAGTGCGAACGAAGAAATGAAGTTGTTGGGTACCTTGGATACCAAGAAAGTGGCTGTCTCTTCGGATAAAGAAGCGGGCGCATTAGCTGCTTCCTATAAAATGGATGCCAACTCACGTGTTAATCTGAGTCGTTATGCCACCAATGAATTGAACTATACATCTAAAAATTCATCCGATGGCGTAATCGTATTCAGTGAGATATATTACCCTGATGGCTGGAACTGCTACATTGACGGAAAGAAAACACCTTACATCCGGGTGAATTACCTACTTCGTGGTGTGAAGGTTGCTGCCGGTAATCATAAAATTGATTGGAAATTTGAGCCGAACTCTTACCTAACAGGTAGTACGTATTCATTCGCTGGATCCATTATTCTATTACTAGCATTCTTTGGAGTGGGAGGGATGGAACTCAAAAAATCGTTGGAGGAAGAGAAAGAAATAAGTAAGTAGCGATTTTCTGAGAAATCAATTCCCATTGATCGTCTGTAAGGTTATTGGCCAATTTTATGGTGCCAAGTAAGTTTTAAAGATAAATTCATCGCGACCATATTTTTTGGGAATTATTGCTAATAATATTGTGGAAGTTGCAGTGATTAAAACACCCGCCATGATTATCGCAGATCTCTTGACATTGGAAAAATCTATAGCCACAAATCCACCACCACCGCCACTTGACTTTGGAATACTAATCCCCTTTATCCAGATGCCAGCACCGATGGCCATACCGACGATTCCGACGTAACTATGTCCAATTATTGAACTGATACTTGAAATTTCTATCCACCGACCATCCACTTTGATTTTATCAATGCTAATTTCATTTATTACACCTTTTAATTTATAGTCAGAATACACTTCTATGTTCAAGATAAGTGTTACCTTATCTCCTACGGAATAAACTTTTTTGATAGCGTCGGTAGCTTTATTTTTGACAAAAAAAGTACTCGTTGATTGAGCATTACTGAAGTGACTTAACAGAATGGTAAAAAGCAGGATAAAATAGTTCATTGGGTCTAGAATTTTGTTTGATCAAATCTAATCACGTTTCGATTACGCCTGTTATTGAATTGTACAACACTTATTTTCATAGTTGCGCTTAGTGCAACTCACAAATAGATTTTTTGGTGGGAATTTTTACATTTTGGATCTAAATAAATAGGTAGAAAATCTTGTGGAATTTAATTACTGATCCTACTACTGAGTTGATTACAATTTTTGTCATAAGTATATATCCATTGTCCTTTCTTTACAGTAAAGGAATTGCCTGAAACACCTCTGACAATATCATCACTTGCTATGGTCATTGAATTGATAGTTCCGCAATTACTATCTTTGGTATACAACCATTGTCCCTCGCGAATAACATAAAAACTACTACCATAACCTTCGAGACTTGCATCACTTGAAATCGTTGTTGTACATAATTGAATATTGTTTTCACCATATACATAGATCCATTGACCTTTAATCTCAACATCAATAATTTGAGCATTCATTTTATTTATTTTTTAAATTTTGTTTCTACTCTTTTGGCTAAGCACTTTCGCTTCCCGAATAACCTTTCGGGACAGGCCGTTTTTTTCGTCGCGGCGGAGTGGGTGCTGAACTCC
>CAJAII010000008.1 GCA_903939755.1 uncultured Flavobacteriales bacterium
AACCAATGGTGATAAAACAACGGAAGTCATCAAACAAAGTATCCGATAAGTATTCCTTAGAAAAACAGGATACACAATTACTAAATCCCGATAAGATAAATTCTTATCGGGATTTTTTTTATGTAAAATATTAAGAACAAAGCATTTAGTAATTCAGGAAATATAATTCTCTAACAGAAAAGAAATGTTGAGTTAAAGAGTAAGACAAATGATGTAAATATTCGATCAATGCCTTAATATTTTCATTTACAATGCATTTATGTATAAATAGTAAAACATTATTATTTTTCTTGGGTAAGTTTATGTCGTAAAAAAATATTCAATTATGAAAAAATTATACGCAAGATTTCTTACTTCTTTTTTAGCCATTTTACTGTTTATTGTATTTTCTGCTGAAAATATTACTGCGCAATCTGTGGTGTATGACATAAACAACACTGGTATGTTGTTTAATATGACGTCTAACTGTGGGGGTGGTTCAGTATATAACGGCTGTTCTGGAACAACTGGCTTTAACTTCACAGCAGCTTTGCCTGGTGGAGCTACAGTCACAAGTGTTGTATTGCAACTAAGCGTTGGTGTGGAATGTGCAGGTGGTACTAGAACCACTACGTTTAACAACGTTGCCGCGCCAAGTTTCAACACGAACAACCATTGTAACTGTTCAGGGACCAATAACGGTATCTTTACCCTAAACTTAAATCCGGGTAATTTTGTGGCCAATGGCCAAAATCAGTTTAGAATAATAAATCCGCCAAGTTGTTTTGGTTTATATCAGTATAACAATTCCCTATATGGATCTTTTGCGCGTGTAACAGTGAATTATACCACCGGACCACCACCAACTCCCTCTTCGATCACTTCGACTTCTGCAACAATTTGTCCTGGAGGAAGCTCCACGCTTACAGCAAATGGAGCAGTTGGTACAGTTTATTGGTTTACATCAGGTTGTAATACTTCTGGACAAATTGCAACTGGAAATCCAATCAGTGTTTCTCCAGGTGCAACAACAACGTATTATGCAAGAAATTTTAATGCTGGCTTGTGGAGTTCAAGTTGTGCAACATCTACTGTTACGGTCTCTTCAGCTGCGGCTCCAAGTGTTACTTCTACTACAATATCATGTGGTCAAACGGCAACATTGACAGCTAGTGGTGGTGGCGGTGGAACCTATACATGGTTTACCAATGCAAATGGTACAGGTCAAGTAGGTACAGGGGCATCTTATACAACCCCTGCTTTAACTGCGAATACAACCTATTATGTAGGATTGCAATCTGGTGGTGGTGGCGGTGGTGGTAATGTTTCAACATTTACCGCAGCCTATGCTCCTGCAAACTGGGCTCTGTCTCATTTAAACGGTGGAAACGGTAGTGTTAATGCAGGTGGTGCACCAAATTCTATTCAGCTCACTGGTCCCAATGGAACTGGAGGAAATTCTTATACCTTATATACAATCGCAGTGGCTACGAGTGGAACAATTAGTTTTAACTGGAACGTTTCGCATCAAGATTCAGGATACGATACTTTCGGTTATCGAATTAACGCAACTGACTATCCGATTACAGCTTCAAGTGGCTCAGGTGCCACAAGTGTAAACGTTGTAGCAGGCCAAACTTTTGCCTTCTACGGAAGGTCTCATGATGGTTGTTGTGGTACTTTTACGGCAACGATCACCAATTTTGTTGGTCCAGGTGCTGCAGCCGCACAATGTCTATCGAATTTAGCTGCTTCAACCGTAACAGTGAGTTCAAATGTAGCTCAGCCAGTAATTACAGGAAATACAACAGTTACTTGTGGAAACACAACGACCTTAACCTCTTCTACTGGTGCAAACACAGCTTGGTATGATGCGGCGGCTAACGGAACTTTATTAGGAACGGGTGGTACGTATACAACTCCTTCATTAACAGCTAACACAGCAGTATATGCAGTTCAAGCAACATTAAATCAAGGTTCTGTAACATTTAACTATACAGGTGGTATGCAAACTTGGACAGTTCCAGCTGGTGTTGCATCAATTACTGTGGATCTTCAAGGTGCTCAAGGATCTAATGGTTATTATGGTTATGGTGGAAATGGAGGTCGTTTACAAGCGATTTATCCTGTTTCCGCTGGTCAAGTATTAAATATTTATGTGGGGAATCGTACTTCTTCAACTGCCGGTGGTTATAATGGTGGTGGAAATGGTAATACATATGGTGGCGGCGGTGGAGGTGCTACTGATATCCGTATCGGTGGAACAACTCTTTCAGATAGAAAACTTGTTGCCGGAGGTGGTGGCGGCGGTGGTTATAATTGCGGTGGTGCGGGAACGAATAATGGCGGCGGTGGAGGTGGAACAACTGGTGTAGCTGGTTATCAATGTCAATCTCAATCTAGTTATGTTGGAAATGGAGGTACACAAGCAGCTGGTGGAACTAACCTCGGTGGTAGTGGTCAAGCTGGTTCTTTAGGAATAGGTGGAAATACTTATTCTTCCTACGGCGGTGGTGGCGGTGGTGGCTACTACGGTGGTGGTGCTGCATCTTACGGTGGCGGCGGTGGTGGCAGTAGTTATGCAGCAGGTACAGCAACTAATGTTGTTCATACACAATCATATAAAGCAGGAAACGGTTTGTTAACTATTTCTTGGAATGGTATCGGTTGTTCGAGTGCTGTTGTTGCAACTAATATATCAGTTAATTTACCTGCAGCTCCAACTGCTTCTAATGCAGTAGTTGCTTGTGGTGCAACGGCATCATTAACCGCAACTGGTGGTGGAGGAAACGGCTACCAATGGTATAGTAATCAAGCTGGAACTTCTTATGTAGGTTCAGGCTCTCCTTTTGTTTCGCCTGCTTTAACTGCTAATACAACTTATTATGTTGCTTCTGCTTCAGGTCAAGCAGGAGGAACAACTTATACATTTACCAATGCTGGTGCAACGGGAATGAATGGTCCAACTCAAAACCAATTGAATGCTGCGTATTCAAGTACTAACTTGAATGGTTTAGTAACTACTACTAATGGAATTCAATTATGGACGGTTCCTGCAACAGGTGCTTACACTATTGAGGCTTTTGGAGCACAAGGTGGTGGAGCAAATCAATACGGTAGAGGATCACAGATAAAAGGTACCTTCCAATTAACAGCTGGACAACAAATCAAAATATTAGTCGGTCAAGCTGGTGGATACTATAGTAGTGGCTCTGGTGGAGGTGGTTCATTTGTGACTACTTCGGCTAACGTTCCTTTGGTTGTTGCCGGTGGTGGTGGTGGCCAATATGATGGAGGATCTCAATTATATAATGCGCATTCGGTTGTTGGCAATAATGGTCAAGCAACAGGATGTACAACTGGTGGAACAGCTGGAGCTGGTGGAAATGGATGTAACAATTCTGGTGCAGCAGGTGGTGGTGGATTAAACTCCAACGGGGGTAATGGTTCTTACGGAACAGGAGGTCAATCATTCATAAGCGGTGGTGTTGGAGGAAATCATTCAAGTCAAGCGGCTTGTGTAGGAGGATTTGGTGGTGGTGGTGGAACACACGGTAACACCGGTGGTGGTGGAGGTGGGGGTGGATATTCCGGTGGTGCTGGAGGTTTCCATGATGGAAATACTGGATCAGGTGGTGGTGGTGGTTCCTTCAACGGAGGAACAAGCCCAATAAATGTTGGTGGTGTTCGCATGGGTCATGGTCAAGTAATCATTACGGTGTTAAGTTCTCCATGTGTTTCTGCAACGGTTCCTGTAATCGTAACGGTAAATGCGGTAACTACGCCAACGGTAACCAATCAAACAATCAATTGTGGTCAGACAGTAACCTTAACGGCTTCTACTAATTCACCAACGGTGACTTGGTACAGCAACGCGCAAGGAACAACCGCTGTTGGATCCGGTGCTAGTTGGACAAGTCCTCAACTTACCGCAACAACAACTTATTATGTGAATGCAGGCCCAGCGGGTGCATGTGCAACAGGATTAGTTGCAGCAACTGTTACGGTTAATGCTTTGACGAATCCTACAGCAAGTGCAGCTGCGGTAACATGTGGTCAAACGGCTACTGTAACAGCATCAGGTGGTGGTGGAAACACAATTACTTGGTATTCAAATGCTAACGGTACAGGAGCATTAGGAACTGGCGCTTCGTTTACGACGCCTGTTTTAGCATCTAATACGACTTATTATATTACAACGAGTGCAGGTGGAAACGCTGGCGGATCGTATACGTTTACCAATGCATCAGCAACGGGAAGAACGGGCCCAACTCAAGGGGCTATAAATTCTGCATATGCAGGAACAAGTTTAGCGAATACTGTTACGATAGTCACGCAAGGAATTCAAGAATGGGTAGTACCTACTTCTGGAAACTATAGAATATTAACCAAAGGTGCTCAAGGTGGTGGAGCCGGAAATGGTGGATTGGGTGCGAGCGTTCAAGGAGATTTTGCCTTGACAGCTGGTCAAAAATTATTCATCGTTGTTGGTCAACAAGGTCTTGGTGGTGCAGATGGTCAGGCAACTGGTGGTGGAGGTGGTTCATTCGTTGCGACAGGTAATGCAACGTATACCACAGCTACTCCATTAATCGTTGCCGGTGGTGGTGGTGGAGCAAGTCCGCAAGCTGGTTACCCAGGTTTAATTTCGACAAACGGAGGTGCTGGTGAAGGATGTCAAGCAGGTGGAACGAATGGTAATGGTGGTCAATCTGCTCAGAATTGTGGAAATGGAACCGGTGGTGCAGGTGGATTCTATACGGATGGCGCTTCAACAGGTAGTTATGGTAATCAACGCGGATATGGTTTTATTTCAGGAGCGGCCTTAGGTGGTACGTCTCAATACAACAACCGTGAAGGTGGATTCGGTGGAGGTGGTGGAACCCACGGTAGCAATACAGGTGGAGGTCCTGGTGGAGGTTACTCCGGTGGATCAGCACCAAATCACGGTGGAAACTGGGAAGGTGGTGGCGGTGGATCTTTCAACGGTGGAACCAACCCTGTGGCAACGCAAGGTGTTCAAACTGGCATGGGATCTGTTGTAATTACATCTTTAGCTGCTCCTTGTGTTTCAGGTATTGTAGCTGTTCCTGTAACGGTTAACGCTTTACAAGCACCAACCGTAAGTGGTACAACTGCTTTTTGTTCAGGTGCTGCAGTAACAACAACTTTAACGGCTGCTGGAAGTCCAAGTGGTTATACTTGGTGGACAAATAGTAATGGCACTGGTCAGTTGGGAACAACGGCTGCATTTACTACGCCATCGATTAATACAACCACTACGTATTACGTACAATCAACAAGTCCTAACGCAGGTTCTCAAACGTTTAACTATACAGGTGCAGTACAAACATTCACCGCTCCTGTAACTGGTAACTATACATTTGATGTGAATGGTGCTCAGGGTGGAGTTACTGCGTATGCTGGTGGTTTGGGTGGACGAGTTCAAGGAACTTTAGCGCTTACAGCGGGTCAAACAATAAATGTTTATGTTGGTCAACAACCTACTACAAGTACTGGTGGATGGAATGGTGGAGGAAACTCTGGAGGAAATGGAATAGGTGGTGGTGGTGCTTCTGACATTCGAGTAGGAGGTAATGGATTAAATAACCGAGTGATTGTTGCTGCTGGTGGTGGTGGTGGTGGATTCTCTTCTCAAGGATTTACGGGTAGTAACGGTGCAGCTGGTGGTGGAACTACTGGTGGAACTAGTACGCAAAGTAATGGAGGATGGAGTTCAGGTACTGGAGGAACTCAGGGAGCAGGTGGTACCTCATCAGGATGTTGTGGTAACGGAACTTCAGGTTCACTTGGTTTAGGTGGAAATGGCGGTAATGGTATGTCTGGATGTGGATCATACAGCACTGGTTGGGGCGGCGGCGGCGGCGGCGGATACTACGGCGGTGGCGGTGGTGCTAATTGCGGTGGTGGCGTTGGTGGTGGCGGTGGCTCCTCTTATTTCGGTGGTGCAGGTGTAACGAATGCAACAACTACAGCTGGTGTTCGAAATGGTAATGGTCAAATCATCCTTACTTGGACAGGTACAGGTTGTGCTTCAGCGGTTACTCCAGTAACAGTAACTATGGCTGCTGCTGTAGCTGCTAACGCAGGTGCTGATGTAACTTCAGATATTACATGTGGAAAAGATATTGCTCAACTATCAGCCGCTGCATTAGCGAACGGTGAAACGGGAGCATGGACGATAACGCAAGGAGCGGGAGCAGTGTTGCCAGGTCTAGTTACTGCACCAGGTGCTAACGTAACAGATTTCCAAGGTTCATACGGCGGAACATATACCCTTACATGGTCAGTTACCAATACGGCTACAGGTTGTGTGTCAACAGACAACATGATCGTTACCTTTAATCAGCCAAATGCGGCTTCATTAGGCGGTATGATTGGTTCTCAAGATGTATTGTGGAATGGTTTATCATCATCCGATTGGTCTACTTCTAATAACTGGTACATGAAACAAGCTGCTGGACATTACGTCAGAATGACCTCAGGTCAGCCAGCATCTAATACCGAAGTGTTTACGATTTCAAATGCTGTTGGTGGAATGTGTATTGGAAATAATATGCCAACCTTAAGTGTAACAAGTAACGCGGAGGATGTATACTTAAATACGGGTATGTCCCTTAATTTAACCAATGACATCATCAACTTGGTAGGTAACTTAACGAATCATGGAACGATCAATGCCTCCACAGGAACGATCAATTTCACAGGTGGGCTTTCTTCAACGATAAGTGGTACAGGTTCAACTTCTTTGAATAACTTAACGGTTAACAAAAGTGGTGGTCAGTCGCTTACTGTGAGTATGCCAGTAACTGTTACCGGAGTATTAGATATGACTTTAGGAAATATCTTTACCTCTGCTAATAACGTACTTACCTTAGGAAATAGCAGTGCTGTACCTGGATCATTGTCTTGGACAAGTGGAAACATTGTCGGTCCATTTAGACGTTATTTCATCAATGGAGCAACAACAGGTAATGCAGGTTTGTTCCCAGTAGGAACGGCAGCATTTAACCGATATGCAAAGGTTGACTTTACAAGTACGCCAGGTGTGAACCAATACCTAACGGTTTGGTATAAGTCAGGTGCTCCATTAACGCCTGCGAATATTCCATTGTACAATGGTTTACCGTTAACAACGCAAGACAATCAGTTGGTACAGAATTATTCAGCAGATGGTTATTGGAATGTAGATCCAACTGCAAATAATTATTCATCATCGATCACAGCGGCTCCATACAGCATGACGCTTTATGCGAACAACTTGAATGGAATGGTAACGCCAATGATTACTCGAATAATAAAAGCAGCAGGATCGAACACCGCTCAAAATCACCACGTACAGTGGCAAGGAGCAGGTGTTCATACACCAATTGCTGGAGGAACGAGTCCAGTTGCATTTGCAATCACAAGTACGAATTTACAAGGCTTCAGCTGGTTCAATATCGGAACGTCCAACAATCAGGCTTTGCCGGTAGAATTGTTGAGCTTCAGTGGAACATGTGCTAATGAGCAAGTAGATTTAACATGGCAAACGGCATCTGAGCACAATAGCTTAAGCTTCGAAATAGAGAAGTCACGCGATGGTGAAGTTTGGAGTGTGATTAATACGCAAGCAGCGGCAGGCAATAGCACGCAGTTGTTAACGTACACTTACAGCGACGAGATGGCCTTAGAGGGTAATAATTACTACCGTTTATCACAATATGATATCGACGGAGCAAGTAAGGTGTACGATGTGATCAATGTGAATTGTTCAGGAAGTTCAAAAGGCTACTTCTCAACGTATCCAAATCCAACAACAGGTGCGTTCCAAGTAGTGCTAAACAACAAGGAATTAGTAGGAACCTCTGTATTGAATATCATGGACACGAAAGGAAGTTCTATCTTACATCGCGCAGTTGATGTAAAATCAGGAATCAATTTGTTCAGTGTTCAAGACTTACAATTAGCACCAGGGATCTACTATATCAGTATAACCAATGGTGATAAAACAACGGAAGTCATCAAACAAAGTATCCGATAAGTATTCCTTAGAAAAACAGGATACACAATTACTAAATCCCGATAAGATAAATTCTTATCGGGATTTTTTTATTGAATCAAGCATAAAACATTTTACTTTTGTTCCATGAATCAGTCTGAAAAATTCTTCCTTCGGCATTTAAGTCAAACAACTCCATTTCCTTTTTTAATTGAGGTGAAAAATGCAAGGGGTATTTATATTTATGATGTTAATGACAAAGAATATATGGATATGATTGCTGGTGTTGCTGTAAATTCTATTGGCCATTGTCACCCTAAAGTTACTGCGGCGCTTAAAAATCAAATCGATAAGTATTTGCATGTGATGGTGTATGGCGAATTTATTCAAGCTCCCCAAAATGAATTAATCGAAAAATTGATAGCTGTATTGCCATCTACATTAGATGCGGTATATCCGGTTAATTCGGGAACCGAAGCGAATGAAGCAGCCATAAAATTAGTAAAACGAGTTACCAATAGAACAGAAATAATTGCATTCAAAGGAGCTTATCACGGAAGTACAAATGGCTCCTTAAGTATTTCTTCTAATGAACTTAAAAAGCAAGCGTATCGTCCATTATTGCCTGGGATAAAATTCATTGATTTAAATGATGAGGAACAATTAAATCAAATTACCAAGTATACGGCGGGCGTGTTTTTAGAAACCGTTCAGGGAGATGCGGGTGTTAGAATTCCGGATATTTCTTTCATGAAAGCTTTGCGAAAAAGATGCACGGAGGTTGGGGCTCTTTTGGTTTTTGATGAAATACAATGTGGTTTGGGGAGAACGGGAAAAATGTTTGCTTTTGAACATTTTCAAGTCGTTCCTGATCTATTAACTTTAGGGAAGGCACTCGGTGGTGGAATGCCAATTGGAGCCTTGATCAGTTCAAGGGAATTATTGAGCCATTTTTCGCATCAACCAATGTTAGGCCATATTACGACTTTCGGAGGTCACCCAGTAATTTCAGCTGCTGCAAGTGCTTTCATGGAGGTGTTAATCAATGAGGTAGATTTAAACGAAGTCGAGCGATTAGGACAATTATTAGCGGATATTATTAGTGCGCATAAAGATATAATTGCTTTTCGTCGTATTGGATTAATGTTTGCCTTTGACATGGTATCTCCTGATCGAGTTGAAAAAGTGGTAAAATCTTGCTTAGAAAAAGGATTAATTACCTTTTGGTTTCTTTCGCATCCAGCATCTTTTCGCTTATCGCCTCCTTTGATTATTACTGAAGTTGAAATACGGAAAGCGGGCCATCTTATTTTAGAGGCTATAGAGGAAACGAGTCGCTAGAAGAAGTTTCATTTATTAACGTTTTATGCTTTTTTATTAATCAGTATTAAAGCCCTGAAAGGGTGTTTCATCTTTAAACGTTGGATACTATTTTCTCACTATTGTCCGATAAAAAATCGAACCTTATTTCCTTTGTCCTTTTGTCTTATTACAAGAGTAATTCTATTGAAATAAGATTTGGGCACCGTGCCTCTCGACTTCGCTCGATTCACTTAAAGGGCATCGAGCGAAGTCGAGAGACACTTATATAGAAATCACAGAAAGTCGCTTAATTTTTATTTTTCCGCTCTAGCGGTCCGCCCTAGCGGACGCAAAACATTATCTGTGATAGTGTGTCAATACTCCCACTTATCGTTAAAACTATTATAGAAGTTTATTCCAAATTTAAATTGAATGGAAGATTTATCAAATGAATTATTCTGACTAACAGCGTACAATCCAATTTTAAACAACTGCTTTCTAATTCTAAATTTCCTTTCTAAACCTGCATAAAATTCAACTTGGGAAAAATTGGAGCTGGGTATAGAAATCAATCCTCCTCCAATTGTTTCTTCCAATTTCAACTTATTGATTAGCCAAATTTTATTGAGAAAATAGCCATTGAAATGATGAATAAAATTGAATTGAATAAACGAATTAGACGTATTCAAAGCGGTGTCTAATAATTGCATCGTATTTACAGGATTTGAGAAAAAGCCCATATCAGATGGCCTAAAGAATTTGTGTTCAATTAAACGTAAATCTTGCTTGTACAGGTATTGACCAGCCACAAATCGAAATGAAGAATTACCAAATGACTTTAATTTCATGGTATGTGTTGCTTGAAATTCTAAATAACTAAAATTTGCTTCCGCATCAAAAATGGTTGGGATAGCCACCTTATATTTCAAAAACACCACGGGCCAAATCGAACCTAAAACCACTTTTTTATGTTTGCGGATCGTATACTTTTGTCGAAAGTGATACTCTAAATCCAAAGAAAACTGCATAATTTTATACGGATCAAATAATTGAGCAGGCTGAACTTGCTTAAAAATAGCCAACCATTCTGGATATTCTAAGTTACCAATTGACTCTCGAAATGAATACAAAACAGAAGATTTTCCATACAAACCATTAACAATTTCTCGAGAAAAAAATGCTTCAAATTTTCGATTTCTTACTCTACTACTCGGTGCTATCGCTCCTACAATATTCTGAGATCCTGGGATAAAATCATATACATCCCCTATTTCAAATCCAATTTTAGAAAAATTCATTCTATTATAAAGCACTGAACCTGCAAAAGAACCTTTAAAATCCTTGTTATAAAATCCATAATCAATATTCGGCGCAATAGTTATGATTTTTGAATTTTTAAATTCCTTCTGAAAAGAAATACCAGGTCTATATCGAAATCCACCTATTCCAAAAGGAGTAAATTGAGAAATCACTGGCAAAATCGTAAATTCATATTTCTTAAATGAATTCACATGACTTATCCCTGACAAAAATATCGCGGAAAGATTGATCACGTTTCGTGTACTATCACTCTTCTTCAAATATTCTTCACTTTCGTGGTACAAGATGATACTGTCTTGTTCTTTAATAAATTGTTTTTCAAAATCTTTTAAAGTAAAAGGTCTAGTTTCATTCCAAAACGATGAATCCTTTTCAAAAGCATCCTCTTTGTAAACAGTTGATGCTAACCAGAAATTTTTCGGAGAATCATCCACTACAAATTTGTAGTCTTGATGAGATACGCGTATTAAACCATTTATCAAATCCTTTCCTTCTTTTAGGTTGTAAACAAATTCTCTTCGAATCGGAACTAAATGTTCTCCTACTTTTTTATAATCGCAGATGATGTGAATATCTTTAAAATAATTAAGGACTTTTTTATTCACTTGGAGTTCATAAGATACCAATTCCCAGCTCCCTTCTCGAATAAATAAGGTTCCTGAAAACAAGGCCTCGTAATCAAACTTAGGCTTTACGGTAACCTCATTGATCATCGCTCCTGTGGAGTCCACAAAAGTATTTTCCAAAAAATAGCTATAATACATAAATGCATTGTCAGCCAATGGAGAGACCAAAGGATTTTGAGTTAACTTGTTGGATGAGATTGAATTATCAAAAAGAGAAAAATGAGCATCCTTAATTCCATTAATAAATAGATACGGATTCGCAGACAAGCTTTGTTCTTCGGCTATACGTTGATCCGCATTTCCAAAATCAAAACTAACTCCTACTTGTGATGTATTGTTAGTCATTGTGGAAGAACGATCCGCCAAATCGTTGTAGGCATAAAATTCATCTTTAAATTTTCCGATGCGCTTGTAAGAGGTTTTTGCTTTCCATTCAATGATGTTTAACTTATCTTTTCCGATGATTGAATCCCTTTCAAGACTATCTAATTTTGCCTTTTCAAGCGTGGAAAAGCAATAAGTTTCGCATTCGTACTCAGCCAACAAGTCTTGAAAATAAGGTCTTTTCTTAATAACTTCCTTCATTAACTCCTTTCCTTTGTCTTTTTTACTTTGAGCAAAAACAGTTATCTCATCCAGTTCTAGCGTGTTCTCTTTCATAACAATTACTAAAGTATTAGCCAGATTGACAATTTCAACTGTATCTGTTTTGGTTTCAAAACCTATGGATGAAAAGATCATAACATGCTTACCCTTCTTCAGTTCTAATTGAAAATTTCCTGAAGCATTTGCCACCGTTCCATATGATTCATTCAATAGACGCACTTTTGCAAAGGGTATTTCAACGGAATCCTTATCCATTATTTTACCTGTCAAAACTTGGGAAAAAGAAATGAAACTTGCTACAACAAAGAGAATACTGAAATTGATTTTATGCATGTTGATTTTAGAAAGTTGTTTTTTTTTCGCCTTGGCGAAAGTGGGTGCTGTTCTCTACTTTTTGTTTTTAAATGTAATAACTTTATTTTAATTTGTATATGTTTTTCAACTTACCCACAACGAGTCGCTAGTACAAGTTTCATGTATTATAAACTATTTGATACTTAAATAAAAAGGAAAAGGGTTACCTTTGTTCTTCTATAAATCGCATGAAAGTAACAGATCATATTAAAGAAGCGAAGGATACCTTATTCTCTTTCGAGATTTTGCCTCCTTTAAAAGGTAAAAGCATTCAATCTATTTATGATGGAATAGATCCTTTGATGGAGTTTCAACCTAAGTTTGTGAACGTTACGTATCATAGAGAGGAATTTATTTATAAAGAGCGAGAAAATGGCCTTTTGGAAAAAATAGCCATTCGTAAACGTCCAGGAACGGTAGGTATTTGTGCTGCTATAATGAATAAATATAATGTAGATGCGATACCACATCTCATTTGCGGTGGCTTTAGCAAGGAAGACACCGAAAATGCCCTGATTGATTTGCAGTTTTTGGGGATTGATAATGTACTAGCTTTGCGTGGAGATGCCTATAAAACAGAAGCTAATTTTCGCCCTCATCCCGACGGTCACCAATATGCGGTTAAGCTCGTTGAGCAAATCACTGACATGAATAAAGGAAATTACATGATGGATGATGTGCAATTAGAACCAACGAACTTTTGCATCGGTGCTGCTGCCTATCCAGAAAAACACTTCGAAGCAATGAATTTAGCGACTGATTTAATGCATTTAAAGCAAAAAGTAGATGCGGGCGCCGAATATATCGTTACGCAGATGTTTTTTGATAATAAAAAATATTTTTCTTTTGTTGAAGCATGTCGAAATATGGGCATAATGGTACCTATCATTCCGGGACTTAAGCCACTGAAAACCTTAAGTCATATTTCTTTTATTCCTAAATTCTTTCACATTGATTATCCTATTGAGCTTTCTTCTGAGTTGCTAAAATGCAAGGACAACAAAGCAGTGGAGAAATTGGGAATTGAATGGGGGATCCATCAGTCGATGGAATTAAAGAAAAATAACGTGCCGTGTATTCATTATTATACGATGTCGAATTCATCTTCGGTAAAAGCCATCGCTAGCAAAGTTTTTTAACTCAATTCTATGAAATATCTACAGCTTGTAATTCTTCTTTTGACGCCCGTTTTTTTTGGCTATTCCCAAGGTGTTAAATTATCAAACGCTTTAGTCATAGGGCAATTTGATAAAGCAGAAGATCGCTTCTCTATTGAAGTAAATGTTACGGAAATCTTTAATTCGCTAGGCATCAAAGCAATCCCATCAATTAACGTGATGAAACAAGGGGCTGATCCTTTAATTTTAGCGTCGGATACGATGGTAAACAATCTGAAAATAAAGGGATTTGATACTTATGTGGTTGTAAACGTAAAAGGATATGATCGTAAATTTAAAAATTCCAGCGCTGAAATGTCCTTGGAAGAGGCCTTGAAACAAACCAGTATTTATCATTTATATAAAGATGATATTACTTCGATTACCTTTGAATTTAGTGTATTTCGAAACGGAAAGAGAATCAATACGAACTTATTAAAAGTGGGAAACATTTCAAATCGTGACGATGTCTTAAAACGATTCAGAAAAAAAGCACCCAAGCACCTATCTAACTATTTCTTGGCTGGCTAGTAATTAGTTATTCATTTGGTAACTCTTCTCTTTTTGCTGATCGGAAGGGTCTCCGTACGCACCACACTTAGGCGGTCTTTCGAATAACTTAATGAATTTTATCTGTGCATGTACCGGCCAATAAGTCGACGAAAACCAGTTCATTCTACCATTTATTCCGTTGTAATCTCGAATGCCAATAACAGGAAGCGTAATAGTTGGAACCATCATCCAAGCGCGGTTAAAGCGAATTCCCACACCAATGGAATAATGAAATTGAACTTGAAATTTACGATGAAAGTCAAAGGGCTGTTGGTTCATTCCATTTTGGTAGGCTTCTTCGCTACGCAAGATGTTGTAATCAAAATTAAACCCGATGGAATTATCAATAAAATATTTCCTTGCCTTTTCTATTTTTTTCTTCCCAAAATATACTAAGGTATGAGCTGAAAACCGACCGTAAAGAAATCCATTGGACAACGTTCCGCTACTTTCCACACTTGATGTAACTTCGCCTAATGCATTGGTTGAATCAAGATTGGTGGTTTCTGCGCCGCGGTATTGCTTGTAACCGATACCCCAATCTGTGTAATCTAATAAGCGTGATTTCTTTAAGAATTTTATGGGTACTAATCCCTTCCATGCGGGGAAATTTACCATTCCTATTTCAGCAAAAAAACCAAGTTTTCCGGCAGGATCTATGGTATATAAACCCCGCTGTCCGCCAGTAGTAGAATCGGTTAGCACAAAGGAGGGACTTTGACTTTTTGTCATTTGATAGGTCGCACCAAAATTAAATTGAATGCCGTCATTGGTCACGATAATGTAATCATTTCCCTTTGCACCCTTTTTAAATCCTCCTTGCGCAAATGATATACAAGGTAACAATAGCGCTATCAGTATAAATTTTTTCATACGATAAAATTGAATTGTTTGCTTTTTTCAGCTAATAGTTCCATTATTTCAGCGCTGTCCCAATCGTTTTCAATTCCAGGAATCGCCATGATTTCATCCATAATTCCATTTTGAATATTTCCTTGCTCGTACGCAACGCTATACCTAATATTGCTGAAGGTAACCTGGGAATACAACGGCATCCATTGTTTTGGATACAAGGCACTAAATTTCGCTTCAATTTTTTTGCGCAAAATAAATGATGGATCACCAACGAAATCGCGCATAACGAAATAATTATCTAAGGATAAATCTTGCAAGGCATCGCCATCTGCTTTTCTTGTTCTGCTGTATTCCTCAAATACGTCAGGCCAATTTTCATTGTGTTTCTGCATTAATCCCCAAAGAACAGAACAATCTTCAAATCCAGCATTCATTCCTTGACCGTAAAAAGGAACGGTGGCATGTGCTGCATCACCCATTAGGGCTACTTTTCCTTTATGCCAAGGTTGACAACGAATAATCGCAAGATTGGAAAGTGGATGATCTTCCCACGCATCCGCGATGTTAGGCATCATGGTGTAAAAATCGGGAAATACCTCCAAGAAAAAAGCGTTCACCGCTTCCCGTGAATTGAGTTTATCAAAGGCGTATTTATCGCCTTCATGTGGCATAAAGAGCGTACACGTAAACGATCCGTCTTCGTTGGCCAAAGCAATCAACATAAAACGTCCTCGTGGCCAAATATGAAGTGCATTTTTATCCATTCTATAATTACCGTTTTCATCAGCGGGCAATAAGATTTCTCGGTACCCATCTGCAATGAAATTCTGGCTGTAGGTAAAGCGCTGCATTTTTTGCATGGAATTGTACCGAACATTCGAAAAAGCGCCATCTGCTGCAAATACCACATCGGATTGAACGCTGAATGATTCATTCGTTTTATTATTTGTCAAATAGACAATGCCCTTTTCTAAATCTACTTTCTCACAGGTGTGTTCGTAATGTATGGTAGCACCACCATGTTTTTCAGCCACATCCATCATCGTAGCATTTACTTTTCCTCTCGATACGGAAAAGATCGCTTCTCCGTCCTTACCGTATTGCTGATAATTTAGGTTTCCCTCAAGGTCGTGCATGACTCTTCCATACATTGGAATTGCTATTTTTCGTACCTCGTCCCCAACTCCTACGGCATCAAGTGCTGTCCACCCGCGAACGGATAAAGCTAGGTTAATGGACTTTCCAGCACTAATTTCAGCTAAACGGATGTCCGGTCTTCGCTCGTAAATGGTTACTTTATATCCTGCTTTGGCAAGGTATACCGCCCATAGCGATCCTACGAGACCTGCTCCAATTATTACTGCGTTTTTATCGTTTTCCATTTTAGTCTTCAAATAAGTTTTTACACTTGTTCAACACAAAATTAAGCGCTTTGTTCTCTTATATGTCGATTCCTGCTTACAGTTATTCACACTAGTTCGTTTGTTTTCTTTTTCCGCTGCTTCAATTGCTGAGTTTTTGAAATTTTTAGTTTCAGTTCAGTAGTAGATACCATGAAATTCAAGTCTGAACACTTTTGGCTATTTAGTTCTCACTTCGAATGAATTCTACATTCTTTAACCTTAAAATATTTAACTTGTAAGATTGCGAATACTCAAAGAAAACAATAACTATTTGAATAGGTTTCTATCGTCGCCTATTATTCTGATAAAGCGCATCGAATTGAACTACGGGAACCGTGCATCTCGACTACGCTCGATGCCCTTTAAGTGAATCGAGCGTAGTCGAGAGACACTTATATAGAAATCACCCAAACACCGAAGTTTCGGTGGGGTTCAAGAGTGGAGTGCATTGAAGGATAATCAGCGACTTGATTTTTTCGTTCTTTTGTACTTGTGCTGAGCTTGCCGTAGTATCAAGACAAAAGGACAAAGAAAATGAGGTCCGATTTTTTCCGCCTGGGCGGAGGACAATAGAGTTTGTTTTACTAAAATTGAACTTCATTTATCCCATTTAATTTTTTGTCAGACGCGAATTTTTTGTGTCTTTTATGACACAAAATCCTTCGCTTAGCGCTTACGCAAAACAATTTGTACTTTTGTTTCTAATTTTTAGGTATGTCTGTTCATAAAAACGTAAAAAAGGTTACCACGCATACGCTTCACGAGATGAAAGCAAATGGAGAACGAATCTCAATGCTGACCGGCTATGATTTTTCCATGGCTCGGATTCTAGATGAAGCGGGAATTGATGTTATCCTAGTTGGGGATTCAGCGTCGAATGTGATGGCAGGTCACGAAACGACACTTCCCATTACACTGGATCAAATGATCTATCATGGCGCTGCAGTAGTTAGAGCGGTAAGTCGTGCTCTGGTAGTGGTTGATTTGCCTTTTGGAAGTTATCAAGGAAATTCTAAAGAAGCGCTTTCAAGTTCGATTCGAATTATGAAAGAAACGGGCGCTCATGCTGTCAAAATGGAAGGCGGCCAGGAAATTTTGGAATCGATTCAACGGATATTAACGGCTGGTATTCCAGTTATGGGACACCTTGGACTTACACCACAATCGATTTATAAATTTGGAACTTATGTCGTAAGGGCAAAAGAGGAAGAGGAGGCCAAGCGCTTAATTGAAGATGCCTTGCTATTAGAAAAAGCAGGTTGTTTTGCCATAGTTCTTGAAAAAATACCCGCTGTTCTTGCCGAAAAAGTAGCGAAAATGTTACAGATTCCGATCATCGGAATAGGCGCGGGGTCTGGTGTAGATGGCCAAGTTTTAGTGGCACATGACATGTTAGGAATCAACAACGAGTTTAATCCACGCTTTGTTCGGAAATATAATGACCTGCACAATCAAATGTTAAAGGCGTTTAGTTCGTATATTTCGGACGTGCAATCGGGTGATTTTCCGAATGAAAAGGAACAGTATTAATACTGCAATGAAATTAATTTTCCTTCTTTGTCTTTTTGGCTTGTTTGCCTGTTCCTCTGAAAATCAAAAAACAGTAGAACCCAAAAGTAAGTTCGCTTACGCACGTTGGCTTTCTATTACAGAGTCTGAGAATGGGGTTTTAATAAGCATCACTAATCCAGATAATATCACAGAAAAACTCGACTATTTTATTGGGGAAAATGGCCCAGCAAACGCTACAACTATTTCGGTAAGCCAGAACGGACTTGCGGTTCTTTCCTCCACGCATGTCGGCATGTTGGGATTGCTTAATGAAATTAATGCCATTTCAGCGGTAGCGGACAAAAAGTTAATTTACAATAAGGAACTTAATGATCGAATTGAAAATAGGAAGGTGGTTTCCTTGGGACAAGAAACAGATTTATCGTCCGAAATGTTGTTGAATTCGAATTCGAAATTAGTGGTATATAGCGCTTTTTCAGGAAAAATAGCCATCGATAATAAGTTGAAAAAACTAGGAATTATTACCATTCCAAATTTTGATTGGAGAGAAACGCATCCTTTGGGAAAAGCACAATGGTTATTGCTTTTTGGCTATCTAACCGGCAAACAAGACTTGGCTAAAAAGGAATTCGCTGCCATCGTTAAAAGGTACAATGAGGTGAAAAGTCAATCGAAAAAATCGAATGTGAAAACTTTAGTGGGCAATTTAGCAGGGGATTTTTGGTACGCTCCAGCTGGTGAAAGTTACAATGCGACTTTATTAAAAGATGCCGGTGTAACTTATATTTTTAAAGAAAGCAAAGGAACGGGTAGCTTGTCTTTGTCCTTGGAATACGTTTTTAGTAAGTCGGATGCTGTTAGTTTATGGTTGAATCCAGGATTTCTTAGTAAAGCTAAAATCGTTGCAAATAATCCCAAAGTAGCTCATTTTCCGGTGTATTCCAAAGGTGAAATTTATTGTTATGCCTACGATATGAATCGTTTTTGGGAGATGAGTGCTATTCAACCGGATCTTCTGCTAAGCGATCTTCAACAAATTATTGATAAATTTAATTCAAACAAAAAATTACATTTTTACAAGAGGGTGGAATAACTATGAAATATCGCATTCATTTCTTTTTGTTATTTGCAGTGTTTGCCTTGGTGCTTATCTCGCTATTGCATCTTTTTGTGGGGAAAATCCCCTTGTCGTTTTCTGATTTTTTCGCCGCTTTTTCTAAAAGTTCGCCCTTAACAACGGATGAACTAGTAATGAGAGAATTCAGAATCCCGAGATTGATCATGGCGATTGTTGGGGGAGGAGGCCTGGCTTTGGCGGGCATGTTAATGCAAACGTTGTTCAACAATCCTTTAGCGGGGCCATATGTGCTTGGGATAAATTCGGGCTCAAGTTTGTTGGTGGCGCTATCTACCTTAACGGGATTTACTTTTTTAGGATCTCAGCTAAATATTGTCTTTGCGGCCATCGTTGGCGCCTTCATTTTTGGGATGATTATCTTGCTCTTTTCGCTGTCGGTTAAATCACATATTTCCTTGCTTCTTATTGGTTTAATGCTTGGCAGTTTTACGTTTGCTGTGGTGTCTATTTTAGAATTAAGTGCTGCGGCGGAACAGTTCAAGTCTTTTGCTGTATGGGGAATGGGATCCTTACAACAAGTAGAGATGTCGCAAGTCCCATTGATCTTACTCTTCTTTTTGGGAAGTGTACTTAGCTCGTTCTTATTGATTAAACCACTTAACATGTTAGTTTTAGGGGAAGATTCAGCTGTTATGCTTGGTCTCTCTTTACGCAAGACTAGAATGCTAATTATTTCTGTAACAGCTCTTTTTACAGGATTGATCACCGCTTATTGTGGTCCCATTGCTTTTGTTGGGCTAGCAGTTCCCAACATCACTAAGTTATTGTTCCGAACGCAACAACATGCCTGGTTAATTGGTGGGAATTTAATTATTGGCGCTTTGTTCTTAGTTTCTTGTGATGTGGTGATTCAATACCTAGAAGAAACGGTTCATCTTCCATTAAATGCATTAACATCCATTATTGGTGCGCCATTTGTGATCTTTATTTTGATAAAAAAAGTAACATGATTTGCTTTAAAAACACGCATGTTGGATACAAAACCAGTTTATTTGAAATAAATGACTTGTGTTTGTATACGGGTAATATGTATTTGTTAGCGGGAAAAAATGGGACGGGAAAAACTACCCTGCTAAAGTCACTGGTTCGTTCGGTTCCTTTACATGGCGGGCGAATTGAGCTAAATGGAAAAGACTTACATCAGCTTGAAAAAAGAATGTTACCTCAACTCGTCGCCTTTGTGGAAAGTCGTTTCAATGGCATTCCATTCCTCACCTTAAAAGACTATATTTCATTGGGAAGATCGCCACATACCAATGCATTTGGGCGACTAAAAGAAAGCGATATCCAAAAAACAATGGAAGTCATGACGCTTTTAAACATTACTGATTATCAAGATAAATTTACGGATGAATTAAGCGATGGAATTCGTCAGTTGGGTGCAATTGCTCGCGCTTTGGTGCAGGAAGCACCTATATTATTGTTAGATGAGCCGACTGCTTTTTTGGATTTTGAAAACAAGGATTTGTTAATGAAAACGCTAAAACAAATTGCTGTTTCCCAAAACAAATGCATCATTTGTTCTTCACATGATCTCGATTTAAGCATTGAATTAGCTTTACCAACTTTAGCGGTGTCTTCCAAAGAAAATAAACTTGTTTTATTGGATTTCCCTCAAAACAAACAGGAAATAATCGGGCTTATTTGTTAAGTTAATTGACTGAAAATTTCTTGGTTGTGTAGCGCCCATTTTCATAAATCTTGAGTAGGTAATGGCCTTTTGATAAATTCGAGCAATCAATTTTTAGTTGATTTGAATTCACAGCATCTTTAGTTAATGTCCTACCTGAAATATCTAAAATTTCATAGTACCCAAGAAGCTGTTTTTGAAATTCTACATGTAACATGTCATTCGTTGGGTTAGGATAAAGACTAAAGTTTAGCTGCGCTTCACCAACGCCTCCTTGTAAGGTAATAAAATTACTGGTGTCACATCCATTTGCTGACATAACAGAAACGGTAAATGTCCCACCGAAATCTACCGGAATCAAAAGGGTATCATTTGTTTCACCTAGCATTATTTGTCCGTTGACATACCATTGGTAATAATCACCAGGCGTTGGGGTGCTCATGGTTTGAAAATTATCATAATAAATTAGCGCATTGATGCCAGGTTGGGCGCAAGTTGTTTGATTAACCGTTCCGGCCGTATTAGTTAAACTCGCCTGAAAATCAGCTAAGGCATAACAATCAGTATTTAATACATAATTCAACCAAGGATCTAAAATTTGAAAGGTTTTTTGCTGTTGTTGAGCACGCGTTATTGAAATCCCTTGCGAAGAGGTACTTTCTCCAAAGTCGCAATTGAAATTTGAATTGGCGAAATAACAATGCGCCCCACCTGTAATACTCACGAATGATTTACACGATGACACCAATCCTTGGTACATGGGTAGGTGGTTATCGATTGGGGGCGTTACGCCATCATTACTTCCTGAAAAAATAAGCGCAGGAACATTGATGTTTCCACACACAGAAACCGCTGAAGGATTTGTTTCTGCTGGGGCAAGTCCCACAATTCCGGCAATCGAAGCATTGTTTTGAGCGGCAAGCATGGTGGCTCCTCCACCCATGGAGTGGCCCATGATAACGACTTTTTGCTTTACTTTTCCATTGAATGGAGAACCAGCAGTTCCATTCAAAGCCAACATTTTTGCGGCAACCAGTGCCAAATCGGCGCCGAAATCCCCATGACTGGGAGCAGGAATTAAACTTCCTTCCGTGCGCACAAATGCTAAGATATATCCTTGAGGGGCTAAGTGCTCCCAAATGTTAGCGTAGGCATCCCATCCCATCGCGAAACCATGGCCAAATACAATGACTGGAAAATTGGGAAAGGTGGCAACTGCGGTATTTTCTCCAGCGGTATAACTGGGATAGTAAATTTCCGTTTGAATTTGTCGGCCCGCTCCTCCACCAGAACCAAAGCCCCCATTTCGCGAGGGATCATTGAAGGTGATGGTGCTATGTCCGATTTGATATTGAGAATAACAATAAAGTTGAATTAAGGTGGCGGCTATAACAAAAATGGATTTCATAATGAATTTCTTTTGTATTTCAAAAGTAGTCAATATTAATTACTCCCCCAATTTCCTTTATCCAAACTTCTAAACTGGATCGCTTCTGCGATGTGCGCCACTTGAATTTTTTCATCTTCGTCGAGATCGGCAATGGTTCTTGCGACTTTTAAGATGCGTTCAAAGGCCCGCGCTGATAAGCCCATTTTTTGCATCGCTTGTTTGATCATCAGGTGTCCTTGCTCATCTGCCTTGCAATGTAATTCAAATTCGGCTTGTGTCATTTGTGCGTTGCAATGGGTTTCGGTCGTTTCTAGGTAACGTTTTTCCTGAATGCCCCGCGCTTTTATGACCCTGGTTCGTATCGATGCGCTATTTTCATTTGGAATGGTAGAGGTTAATTCATCGTAGCTAACGGGCGTCACCTCCACGTGTAAATCGATGCGGTCTAATAAGGGTCCGGATATTTTATTTAGGTAACGCTGCACCACGCCGGGTCCACAAACGCACTCTTTTTCTGGGTGGTTGAAGTAGCCGCACGGGCATGGATTCATGGCGGCAATTAGCATAAAACTGGCCGGAAAATCGACCGTGAATTTTGCACGCGAAATCGTTATGAATCGGTCTTCCAATGGCTGTCTCAAAACTTCCAGTACGCCCCTTTTGTATTCGGGTAATTCGTCTAAAAATAATACGCCGTTGTGCGCCAGAGAAATCTCACCCGGTTGTGGATAGGTTCCCCCTCCAACTAACGCGATGTCTGAGATGGTGTGATGAGGTTTTCGGAAGGGGCGTTGGGTAAGTAATCCCCGGTTTATTTTTACTTTGCCGGCTACGCTATGAATTTTCGTCGTTTCTAAGGCTTCTTCCATCGACATGGGCGGTAAAATGGTGGATAATCGTTTGGCAAGCATCGACTTTCCAGCGCCTGGGGGGCCAATCAAAATTACATTGTGACCACCTGCAGCCGCGATTTCAAAGGCACGCTTAATGCTAAATTGCCCTTTAACATCCTTAAAGTCAACATCGGAAATCTTTTGCTGTTCATAAAATGTATCGGCCATATTGAATTGACTTGGACTGAGTGTGCCGGTGCTATTTAAAAAATTAACAACCTCGTCTATGTTTTTTGCGCCAAGCACATCAAGTCCAACGACAACGCTTGCTTCTTTGCAGTTTTCTAAGGGAATAATAATTCCCTTGTAGCCTTCTTTCTTTGCTTGCAAAGCGATTGGTAAAATTCCTTTTGTTACTTGAATGGAACCGTCCAAAGATAATTCGCCGATTAATATATATTCTTTTAATCGTTCGGTTTTAACTTGTTCGCTCACTGCTAAAATCCCAATAGCAATTGGGAGATCATAAACGGACCCCTCTTTTCTAATATCTGCCGGGGCAAGATTAACCGTAATTTCTTTTCCCGGAAATTTATAGTTGTTGTTTTTGAAGGAGGCACGAATCCGTTGTTGACTTTCTTTTACCGAATTATCGGGAAGTCCGACCATGAAAAAGTTGATTCCAATTCCCAAATTCACTTCGATGGTTATGGTGGTGGCAGTAATTCCAAAAACACTGCTTGTATACGTTTTTACTAACATTTTATCTTAATTTTATTTGTTTCTTCCTTTAAGTTAGTGAAAAAGATAAGATGATTTTTATTTTTTTTTCATTAATTTCCTTCGATGCTGCACCGCGGTTTGATAATTATTTTCATTAACATGATTTAGATCATTGTTTTGCGTTGGGTGGTATGGTAATATTGTCCAATAATATATCCCATGTTTAGACTCTCCCTTTTTTTGATTGTTATCACGTTGTTTTCATGCAGTACAAAACCAACTGAATCTCATGCCCTTCGAAAGGATTTGGTGGAGAGTGTTTATGCGAGTATAACAATTGTCCCAACCGATGTTTACAAGGTAAACGCTTCTATTTCTGGTTACCTTGATCAAGTCAATGTAAAAGAAGGAGACGCGATTTTAAATGGACAGGTATTATTTGTAATATCCAATGATCCCATCAAAATGAGTGAGCGAAATGTAGCGTTAAACTATGAGTTACTTCAGGAAAACTTAAATGGTGAAGCTAATTTATTAGAGGAATTGAAATTAAGTAGTAACTCAGCCAACGTAAAACAACGAAATGACTCGATAAATGCGGAGAAAATGAAAGTGCTTTATTCACAAAGTGCGTGTAGTAAATTTGACATGGAAAATTCAATTTTATCTTATGAATTGTCCAAGAACAATTATTTAAGCTTGAAAAATCAATTTAAAAGAAAACAAGTGGAACTAAAGAATCAACTTGCACAAGCGAAAAATAATGTTTCCGCTTCGACATTAAGATCAGGTGACTATTTAATTAAATCCAACCAAGATGGAAAAGTGTATCAAATCAATAAAGAGCGAGGCGAATTGGTTTCTATGCAGGAACCTATAGCGATCATTGGCCGAAAAGACAATTTTGTCATTTCAATGATGGTGGATGAGGTAGACATCAGCCAAATAGAATTAGGTCAGTCTGTTTGGGTAACGCTTGAAGCCTTTCCAACCCAACCCTTTGAAGCAAAAATTTCAAAAATAGCTCCCAAAATGGATGAAAGAACCCAAGGGTTTAAACTTGAAGCCCAATTCGTAAATCCTCCAAAACGTTTATATATGGGACTTTCTGGAGAAGGAAACATCGTTATTCGTAAAGTGAAAAACGCCTTGGTTATTCCAAAAGCATACTTGCTTCCAGGCTCTTATGTGCTAACCAACCAAGGCAAGATAAAAGTAAAAACTGGTATTTCTAATTGGGATTACATCCAGATTCTAGATGGAATTGATGAGAAAACAACCTTAATTATCCCAGAATAATGAATATAAAATTATTGTTTTCCATTTCAAAAACCCATTTGTTAACGCGCAAAAAACAAAGTATGATTGCTGCATTAGGGGTTACCTTTGGTATTGGAACCTATATTATCATGATGGGATTTATGAATGGATTGAATGGCTTACTGGATGGATTAATACTCAATAGAACGCCACATATTCACCTTTTTAATGAAATTAAACCAGCAGCAATACAACCACTTCAAAAGGTATTGAAATATAAGAATATGGAAATTATGGTCCATAGTATTAAGCCAAAAAGAGTGCAATTAAAAATTCATAATGCGCTCCCCATTATTAACTATTTAAGCGAACGAAAAGAAGTTATTGGAATAACTCCTCAAGTAAAAGTTCAAGGGTTTTATTTAGGCGGGAATACCCAATTGTCCGCGCTAATGATTGGTGCCGATCCCATGAAAGAGAAAGAGTTTTATCAATTGAATGAGTATATCGTACAAGGCAGCTGTGAAGAATTGGTCAAAACGGACAAGGGAATTTTACTTGGTTCTGGGGCAGCAACGAAACTCTCTCTGAATGTAGGCGATTTTGTACAAGTTTCTTCGAAAACAGGCGAAATTATCTCTTTAAAAATTGTAGGTTTATATCAAAGTGGTATGGCTGAAATTGATAATGTGCAAAGTTTCGTAAATATTCCAATGGCTCAATTGCTACTTGGCGAATCGAAGGATTTTATTACAGATATTAATATCAAAATTAATAAGTTGGAAAACGCCCCTAAACTTGCAAAAGAATTGTCGGAGCAATTTAATACAACGGCCGTTGATATTCAAACGGCAAATGCTCAATTTGAAACGGGTTCTTCTATTCGCACCTTAATTTCATATGCTGTCTCCATTACCCTGCTCATTGTTGCTGGCTTTGGGATTTATAATATTCTCAATATGCTGATCTATGAAAAAATGAATGATATTGCCATTTTGAAAGCAACGGGTTTTTCTGGAAAGGATGTGAAATGGATCTTTATAAGTCAAGCATTAATTATCGGATTAGTTGGTGGGACGCTAGGATTGATATTGGGGTATAGTATTTCCGTTCTCATCGACAATACTCCTTTTGAAACAGCAGCGTTACCAACCATTAAAACTTATCCCATCGATTATAATATAATCTACTACGTCATTGGAATTGTCTTTTCATTAATCGCGACATTTTTTGCAGGATATTTCCCCTCCAAGAAAGCGGAAAAAATAGATCCTGTGGATATAATTAGAGGGCAATGATGAGTAAAGTAATCGAAACAAAACACATCAGTAAAGTATTCCGAAATCCAGATGAGGTGAAGGTGTTGAGTGATATTTCAATCTCAATCGATCAAGGAGAGTTCGTTTCTATTCAAGGGAAATCGGGGTGCGGAAAATCGACCTTATTGTATATTTTATCTACCATGGATACTGATTATTCAGGAGAGTTGTTTTTGGATGGTCAATTATTGACGGGACAAGCCCCTGATTATTTAGCTAAAATCAGGAATCAAAAAATTGGATTTGTTTTTCAGTTTCATTATTTATTAGCCGAGTTTACCGTTCTTGAAAATGTAATGCTTCCTGCCCGAAAATTAGGATTAAAATCGGATAAAGAAATAGAATACGATGCGATGCAAAAGTTGAAATTGCTTGGAATTGAAGATCATGCCTTAAAAATTTCTTCGCGTATTTCTGGTGGACAAAAACAACGAGTAGCGATTGCAAGGGCCTTGATTAATACCCCATCAATTATTATGGCTGATGAACCAACAGGAAATTTAGATAGCAAAAATTCTGACATTGTTTTTGCTATTTTTAAAGAATTAGCAACGGATCAAAATCTCTCTTTCTTAATAGTAACCCATGATGATGATTTCGCAAAAAGAACAGATCGTATAATTCAAATGGAAGATGGAAGAATTATCTAAAACTCAGTGGTTAGAAAAAATTGGGGTGGTATCTGAAGCGTTTAAAAACACCTTGATACTTGAAACTTGGCGACAATTTCAAAAAGACTTGTATTCATGTGGGTTGGAAACTGCTGAATTTAAAGGGAATTACGTGGATGAATTATTTGATTTCACCTTCAATTACATCAAGGAATTAGATGGCGCTAAATTACAAGACTTGCTCTATCGTGTTGATATTCCTGAATCTTTACTCATAAATTGCAGCATGGAGGAGGGGTATTTTGAAAAGCTAACAGATTTGATTCTAAACAGAGAAGCAATGAAGGTTTTTTTCCGAAGCCACTACCGTTCTTAACGGTTTGCAGATTTGCGATGGGCGGTCTTTTCAGCACAAAACTTGATTTGAAAAACTAATGTTTGATTAACCACAAAACTGTCATTGGAACACGAAACCCCGCCTTTTGGGAAGGTGCTGTTAGCGGCTGGGCTATTGTCTGTCGAAATTGTAGTTTTCATATTTGTCAGCACCAGTTTTTAATTTTTTCAAGTTGAGTGGTCTGTTCGATGGTCAGTCCTTTTAATGTAATGTCAGTTTTATAATGCTTGTATTTTGGGTCGGTCAGTTTAATATCTACTTCTCCTTTTACAATTTGTTTAAATGTTATTCGGTCTGGTTTGTAAGTGTCAAGATAGTTAAAGATGTTTTTTGTTGTTGCAATGTCAGAGGTCAGCAAAACAGGAGCAAAGAAAACTTTGAAAACAAAATCTTGTCTGCGAACAATTGCAAGGAAGTTGTCAAACAAATAAAGGTCGCAACGATTGTTTGGATAGATATATGTCTTTAGTCCGCTTGTTTCCGAGTAACGAAGTTTTATGTTTTGGAAAACGGTCGGTTTTAATCCGCTAGCTTGTCCAATAAATTTATCTATTGCTGTCCGTTTCCGCTTGTTGTAAGAAGCCAGAAATATATAAAGCCCCACCAAAGCGATGAAAATAAAAGTTGCAAAGAATGTCAAGATACTTACTATGGGCATTTTATTATCTGTCATTAATTGTCTATTTTTTTGTCAGTCATTTTAGTTGTTGGTTGGTCGTCAAGCCTTGCCGCTAACGTTTTCGCAGCAGGCAATGTGGTGTTTTCTCTCGAGCATGTTTGTGTGCCATATTGCTTACTGCGTGTTATGTATCTATTCTTTCTCCAGTGTGATTTTAATGAAATTTGCAAATTCCATTTCATCATCAGTCGAGAATGGTTTCGTTTTAACTGTTTTATACCCTTCTTTTTTAATTTCAATTGTTACGCTTTTACCATCATTAAAGAATGTACATCTATGCCCTTTTTGTGGCACATCAAAAATTACTTTCCCATTTTCAGTTAAAACTGATTGATAATCATTAATCGGATTCATTTGATTGTCGTAGACTTCAACAACTATATTTCCTTCAAAACCATTTTCTACGATATTCAAATTCTCAATAGAATAATTGGTATTTTCTAGACTGCTTATTTCTTTTGTGGTTCCACAAGAAAACAAGGTTGCAATAAATATTAAAAAAGGGAATACTTTCATTAATATCATTTTTTTGGTTCTATTTTTCATGATACATAACGGTTTGCGTGTAGGCGAAGAAGCCGATTATTAAAGTTTATAGCAATTGATTAAGATCCTGTCTTCCAATGATTGTCATAATTTCCACGACATCTTCATTCATTTTGTAGAATATACTATCTACACCACAAACACATCGTTGGTATCCTGGTTTAATAAAATCAACAGATTCGAATGATTTAGGATTTTTAGTAATAAGTTCAAAGTGCACAAAGAAAGATTCAAAGTAGTTATCTGCTTGTTTCATTCCAAATTGCTTAACGCCGTAATGATGGATCCGGATTAAATCTTCCTTTGCAACATTGCTTAATTTGTATTTAGCCATTAAGCAAACTTTTAGAATGCTTCAAAATTTCTGATTTGGAATCGCTTGTAAATCCATCTTTTTCAGCTCTTTCTAATTTTAATCGAATTAAATCGATTTGATTAGTTTGTTTTCTCGCTTGACGAATTAAATCATTAACTAGTTCACTCTTGCTTGCGTACTCTTTATTAGCAATTTGATTCTTTAACCATTCGTCATTTGGTTCTGTAAATGAAATACTTTGTCTTCTCATGATAATTAAGTTGTGGTGTAAATATACACCAAATACGCATCGGTTACAAAATTATTTTCAGTCGCTCTTGGAAATGGATATTGTTGCTAAGGTTTCTGCGCTAGCGTGTATTTTTTGTAAGGATCAATTAATATCTTTTTTTGTCACTCCCCAAGATTTCATATAATCACAATTGATTTTAATAAAAGATGAAGCGTATTCGGGGTGATTTATTATGTATTGCTCCATGGGAACAGCAATTTTTTTATTAATTTTTCCAAAGCTTTTAGACCAGAAATACAAAACGTAATATTTTGATTCCGGAAATTCAACCTTTCCTCCGTTTGAATATATGTTTTTCATTAATTTATCAAATTTAGGAGCAATGTTTATGATAGTATCACTTCCTAAAAGATGCATAATAGTTTCATTTACAGCGCTATGATTATTTTTACTGAAAAACCATTCTAAATCAGAAGGGCCTGTTGCAAAACAACTTAAGTGTTGGACTAATTCTCCTGATGAATTATAAATAAAAGCTTTTGGAAAGGCTCCTCGCCAAATTTCCTCAATTTTTGAAGAATCAATAAAATAGAATTGTTTATTCGTGATATAGCCAACTTTTCTTCCGTACTTGATTACAGAATCGGTACTTTGGGGCTCTAGATTACTTATTCCAAAAAAAAGGCTGCATCCCGATAAGGTTAAGCCCAATAAAATCAATAAAAATTTAATTTGCTTCATTCTTTATTCAGCTAATGGTCTATTCATTATTATAACGGTTTCGAGCTTGGCACCGTTCCGACTTTTAAAATAAATTAGAGTAACGAAGTTAAGATTATTTTCTTTCAAATTCTTTGTTGTTGCGAAGCAAGATCGGAGGGTTGGCGCCAGACAGCTGTCACATGCATTTTTAAGTTATGTTGAGGTTTTAGTGTAGTATTGAGAAATTTCTCTAAGAATTCTATAGAGAATATACACTAGCGAAAGAGAAATTATCAGTATGCCAAATTGATTGTGATATGCCGGATGTTCCATTGTAATTTTTGAATGGAAGGTTTTCAAGATAAAATAACTTGCATTGAATAAGTAGAGAATAATAACCGTGTAAATAAAAATGTTAAGTTTTTTGAATCCCAATATTATTATTGGAATAGAGATTATGGATATAAAGGTTAAAAAACCATGCAAATTTTCTGATATTTTCAAATTCAATGAATGGCTTTGAAAATTATTGAACACAAAGAAAAAATGAATAAGATGGTTGATAGAAAAAAGGATCATTAACGATTGAAATGTTTCCCTTTTTTTTATATCGTTGAATATTTTTCCCAACCCATAAAATCCAATCATTAATAAGACTAAAAGAATTATTGCTGATGATGCCCTTCCTGAGTTCCTTGCGCATTTATCAAAAATGAATTCAGTTTTTGTCGTCCAGAATGCCCAAAAATATATTAGACATTCTGTAAAAAAGATAAGGAAAATATTCAACGAAAGGCGTCTCTTAGTTAGCATAGTAATTTTTATTAATTTGCTACAGTAACGATTTCGTAAGGGCTTTATTTCAATTTATCCACTTTGGACAGATATGGTTATTGCTTATAACGTTCCAACTTGTAGAGAAGAAGCCGATTTTTAAAATCAGTTTTAGTTGCGATTCAATAATCGTAAGCTTGTCCATATAGCGTTTTTCGTTTTCTTAGATTTCGGCTTTTTTGCTAAGCGTGTGTTATAGATTGTCAATTTTTATGGTCAATATTTTTTATACATTTTAAACTGTACAATTAAAATTGGAATCGTTAAAAGAACTATCAAATGTGGTAAAATTGTCGGATATGCACCCTGCAACATTGGTATGAACATACTTAATGCAAAACTATTTATTGCGAAATTGATGATAAATAACACTGCATTTAGGAATACTCTTTTACTAACTAAAAGCAAGAAACTACAAACAATAATTCCAGCACTTATTAATGACGGTATGAAACCCATAAAGATTAATTCACCATCCATTTATTGTATTTAATTTGTTCTGTACGTTATGCTCTTAACGTTTTGAGGCCTGGCGCTTGGTCTAACTCTTTAAATAAATCTTTTTTATGAAGTTAAGATTATTTTTGTTCAAATTTGTTTATTAGCATTAGTTTTAATTACTCAGTAATCCTGCGAGGGAAATAAAAATCCAAACGATAGCTCCAATTATATTGAGAATTAATAATTGCATTTCAATATTTTTCCTGAAGAACAACATAACTAAACCCAAAAAAACACCAACCAAGCTAAAGTAAATAAACTCTTTATCGAAAAAAAGGGGTAAAATTATAGGCAGTACGACTTGAAAAAATATTCCAATATTAATTCCTATCTTTATTTTATTGAGATGTTGCTCTCTATTTAAAACACCCATTATTGCAGTTATAGTAAAGGGAAGAAATATTATTGCTGACAAAAAAGCTATAAAAGGTGCCATCCTTCCCATATCAAAAGTAACCTTAGTGATAATAATCTGAGTTAGAATTATCCCTACTACTAACGTCCAACCTAAATAGGTGTTGATCTTAATTAGATTTTTCAAGTTCGTGTTTTAATCAATGCTAACGGTTTGTTCCTGGCGCTTGGCCCAACTTTTAAATAAATTGTTGTTTCGAAGATAGAATTATTTTCTTTCAAAATGACCGTTATTGCGAAGCGAAATATTGGGCTTGGCGAAGGTGGCGATTTTCACTATCCCGCACTTGCGGGATTGATGCGGAGAACCAAACTTTGATTAACCATCAGCCGCGGCTGATCTGCGGAGCACTGAACCGCCACTTTTGCCAATTGAAAATCAGCGAAGCTAAACCCGTGTTATGCCTTCGTTGTTCTTTTATGTTGTTACATTCGGTCATAAATCGGTCTTGGAATTTGTTTTAATATTGTCGCAATAAGTCCCCAGCGTCTTGTTACATACGCCACCTTTTTTTTGTCGATTATAGCTTGGAAAATTTGTCTAACTGCTTTTTCAACAGGCATTACCCAAAATAATCCTTCTCCTTTCGCCATTTCTGTGTCAACAAGTCCAGGCCTAATATCTGTCACAAAAATTGATGTATTAAGTTTTTTAGCCTTTTGTCTTAACCCTTCAAGATAATTTATTTGATAGGCTTTTGTCGCATTGTATGCAGGTGCTTGTCTGCTACCGCGTAGTCCGCCAATAGAACTTATTGCAACTAAATGTCCTGATTTTTGTTTTTCAAAATAGTTAAAAGCCCAATCTGTAACACAAGTAAAACCTAATACATTCGTGTCTATTGTCCGCTTTTCTATTTCAAAATCTAGGCTTTCATTTATGTCGCCAATGCCCGAACTAATAATTAATAAATCAAGTCCGCCAAGTTCTGTCGTAAGTTCATCTAATTTCTGTCCAACAACATTTGTGTCATTGATGTCAAATGATTTTATATAAAAATTTGGATTCTCGTTTTTTAATTCATTTAGTAATTCAACACGTCTTCCTGTCAAGCCAATTTTAAAATTGTTGTCAGCCAAATGTTTTGCTAGTCCTTTACCTATTCCAGATGTCGCCCCAATTATTATTGCTTTCTTCATTCTTGATTTTTGTCTGTTTTTTGTGTCGCCCTACAGTGAGGCATAACTTTCCCACGCCTGGCGAAGGAGCCGATTTTTAAAGTTAATTTTATTTGCGATCCTAGATCGTTTTGTTTTCAATTGTTTGTTTTGCGTTAACCACAATTCCGGCTCTTGCGCTAGACGTGTGTTAGCAGTATTAATCTTTAACACTCCAATATATTTCTGTTTCATTATTCGCATAAAAACCTTCGAATTGGTATTTATCAACTATGCTTTTTAATGTTTCTAAATCTGAACACAATAAAGTAAAATGGCTATCCCAATGCACGGAATAAAGTAGTTTTTTGTCCTCAGTGTACATATTGTTAGGAATGAAATCAATGGAAGAATCAAAATCTTCTTTTTTGAATTCGATATCTGCAATTAATAGCGCTTCTTTTTTTTTACCCCATTCGTCGCCGAAAATTATCTTGTTATATCCTAAATTCTTGACGGAGGAGATCATTTCATCTATTAAACAGTCAGAAAATCTCCCTTCACCAGGTTCTATAATTTTAAATTGTTTGCAAACGTTTTCAAGTTTATCAACTTCTACTTGATTTTGATATTTTGCAACTAAACCACCAATCCAATTTCTTAATGCAATATCTAATCTGTTTAAATCTTCAAAACCGCATTCCTGCACCATTTCTAGCCAAGTGACTTTATCAAAGTTTTCGACAATACTTTTTTTGTCTGGATAATCATTCTCATGGTCAAATTCAAATCCTATCTTCGGTTTAATAAAAGGGTGAAAAATTATAAACACACTTTCATAATAACCTCGATAATGTGCTAAGATTTTATCTCCTTCTGCTGGACAAGTTATTGATTCTGTTGCGTTCATTTATGTTGTGTGCAATTACCGCTAACGTTTTGCGCCTAGGCGATCGGCACAACTCTTTCTAAAAATTATTGTTCCGAAGTTATTATTATTTTCTTTCATGTTTAGCGTTGTTTCTAAGCAGGATCTTGTGCTGACGCTTGAGGCGCTGTTAGGTTTAGTTTCCATTTAAATATTTGATGTCTTCTAAACTTTCTTCTAACAATGCTGTTCTGCGACAAATATCTGTTCTGAATATACCTTCCAATTCTTTTTTTGATCGGTCTAATTTTTTCTGAGTGTAGATGACCTTGTATTCGTCTTCAGCAAAGATTAGGTATTTCCTTCCAATAATAAATGGAAAACCGCAGTCACCATGACCAAAACCTGTCCAAATTTTTATAGTGTCATTAATGGAAGCGCCTTTATAGGATGTTTCAACAACAAATGTATATTCCAGCATATGTATTCCGTACAAAAGCTCATTAAACTTATATTGTTCTAGTGACAAGGAATCAACTTCTGGTTTATAATTCCAAACCGCAAACGTAGTGTCACCCCAAATTTTGATAGTTTGGACATTAATAACTATACCAGTAACCACTAGATCAGCACGTCGATAATCTGTTTCAACAGAACTTTCTCCAATACATGAACACGCCATAGAATTGAAATAAAGCAGAACAGAGTATATTAATAATAATTGTGTCTTCATATAATTGAACCTAACTTACTTATACGCGCTATAAACCTTCCTCAAGCACACCGATTTGGTAGTATAAGCGCAGGTTTGTTGCGTATGTACGAATATACGTTAATTTCTTATAAATCGTCAAATGGTGATTTGATTTGTTGAACACTTTTTGTGCTAACATGTGAGGAGATTATTCCAAAATAACTGATACCTTGGTTTCTCTTTACCCAATACTGCGCGTTCGTTTAATTTCTGCTAGATAGTGCGTACATTTGCCTACGTTTTTTTTAAGCATGACAGATTTACTTTCTAAATTAGAAGCCATTCATTACCGTTTTCTTGAAGTGGGTAATTTAATTACGGATCCCGCTATTATTTCGGATATGGACCGCTATGTTAAATTGAATAAAGAATACCGGGATTTAGATCTTCTTAATATCATCTATAAACAATACAAAAATCTTCTAGAGAACATTCAAAGTTCCAGGTCCATGTTGGAAAGTGAAAAGGATCCTGAAATGCGCGAAATGGCAAAGATGGAAATTGATGAATTAGAGAAAAGTAAGCCTATCCTCGAGGAAGAAATAAAATTGATGTTGATTCCTAAAGATCCGGAAGATGATAAAAATGCCATCATGGAATTACGCTCTGGAACGGGTGGGGATGAAGCTTGTATTTTTGTCGAGGATATCTTTCGCATGTATACCATGTTTTTTAAAAATGTTGGTTGGCAATATGAGATAATTAACTCTTCTGAAGGTTCGGTCAAAGGCTTTAAAGAAATATCCTTGAGTATAACTGGTCAAGGACTTTATGGTATGTTGAAGTTCGAATCGGGTGTGCATCGGGTGCAACGTGTTCCCGAAACGGAATCGCAAGGACGTGTTCATACTTCGGCTATTACGGTTGCGATTTTACCTGAAGCGGAAGAAGTGGATTTTGAACTCGATATGAATGACGTCCGAAAAGATACCTTCCGTGCATCAGGTGCTGGTGGGCAACATATTAATAAAACAGAATCCGCTATCCGATTAACCCATATACCAACAGGTGTGGTGGTAGAATGTCAAGATGGTCGGTCTCAACACAAGAATTTAGCCCAAGCAATTTCAGTGCTTCGTTCTCGTTTATACCAAGCCGAATTAGATCGTTTGCACAATGAACGTGCTGCTCATCGTAAAACATTGGTGTCTACAGGAGATCGTTCGGCAAAAATTAGAACTTATAATTATCCGCAAGGAAGAATAACGGATCACCGCATAAATAAAACCATGTATAATTTAGGGGCGTTTATGAATGGTGATATTCAAGAAATGATTGATGCGTTAAAAATGGCCGAAAATGCCGAAAAATTAAAGGGGGATAACGTATGACAAGAAGTGAATTAATTGCTCAAATTCATCTGAAAAATTCCTTTTTATGCGTGGGATTAGATCCCGATTTAACAAAAATTCCCAAGCACTTATTACAATTAGAAGATCCTGTATTTGAATTTAATAAAGCGATTATCGATGCCACAAAGGAATATTGTGTCGCTTACAAACCAAATACGGCATTTTATGAGGCGCTTGGCGTAAAAGGATGGATTTCCCTTGAAAAAACAATTAACTACATCCCAAAAGATTGTTTCATTATTGCAGATGCTAAACGAGGCGATATCGGTAATACTTCTTTGGCTTATGCCAAAGCATTTTTTGAAACTTTGCCATGCGATGCCATAACGGTTGCTCCTTACATGGGTGCGGATAGTGTGCTGCCTTTCTATACGTACAAAGATACTTGGGTAGTGCTTTTGGCCCTAACCTCCAATACGGGATCGGCAGATTTCCAACTATTGGAAGTAAATAATCAAACGTTGTATGCCGAGGTCGTTAAGAAGGCAATAACGTGGGGAAATGACGCCAATACGATGTTTGTTGTTGGAGCAACTCGAGGGAAAGAAATCGCGGAATTGAGAAAATTGGCACCTTCTCATTTTTTCTTGGTACCTGGAGTAGGTGCCCAAGGAGGTTCCTTGGAGGAGGTGTTTAATTATGGTGCTAATAAAGAGGTGGGACTTTTGGTGAACTCTTCAAGGGCTATTTTATATGCCGAAGATGGTGAGGGTTTTGCGGATGGGGCAAAAAAAGAAGCGCTGAAGATACAAACTGAAATGGCTATGTATCTTCAGCGCTTGCGCTGAAATAAAATAGAATGTTATTTAGAAGCTAAATCGCTATTTTTTTCGACGTTGATTTTTCCATAAGCATCACAACCAGCTTTTCTAGAGGCGCCGCAAGAAGACAAAATAACTGTAACTACAGTTAAAAGAATTAATAAATTTGCTTTCGTTTTCATAATAGTTTGTTTTGTTGTTTGTGACTCCTCTAACGGAATGTTGTATGGTAAAGTTACAAAAAAGATTGGAAGTAAATTGATTTAATATTAAATTTTTTTAAAATATGCCTTTATTTTCGCTTCGTTTACGGCTATTTTATATCCTGGTAATATTTTATTTATTTATGCCTAATAGTGGCTTTTCTCAAAGTAAAACCATCATATTTACAACATCACAAAATGAGGTGTTTCCCCAAAAAATTAAGTCTTCGGTTCGCGTTCCCAGCAAGACGAATACAACCTCTTTTTTATCAGAATTTAGATTTGATTTGGTTAAGAAAGGCTACTTATTGGCAAGTATCGATTCTACCAAGGAATCAAAAGAGAATATTGAGGCCTTTGTCTTTATAGGACCTAAATTCCAAAAGATAGCCTTGCTGATTACCGAAGAAGATTACCTTTTCTTGCGTCGAATAGGATTTTATGGCTTAATGAAACGTACCGATCAAACAATTGCACTTTCACCTGCGCAGTTAAGCAGTACCTTACGCCAAATTTTAGCTTGTCTTAATCAAAATGGCTACCCATTTGCACAAATTTCATTAGCGAATTCCGAAATTACAAGCAATCATATTGCGGCCACATTAAAAATAGTAAAGGGAAGACAGTTGGTTTGGAAAGCTATTCAAGTGAAAGGGGATTCTACTTTCTCAGTAGCTTCCATCCAAAGTATAACGGGAATTCATATCGGCGATATCTACAACGAAGTACAGTGGAGAAACTTGGATCAAAAATTAAAGCAGATTAATCATATACAAGTTGTAAAACCAGCTGAATTATTATTTACAAACGATGGGGTGGAGTTATTTCTGTATTTAAAATCGGCTCGGATAAGTAGTTTTAACGGTGCATTGGGATTACAACCCAACCCAATAAGTCAAAAAATTGGGCTTACAGGCGAGCTTCAATTAAAATTAGTGAATACAATGCATCAAGCAGAACAAGTTGATTTCAATTGGCGCAGTATTCAGCCTGCTACTCAATCCTTGCTGTTAAGGGTGAATTATCCGTATCTATTCAAAACTACTTTTGGTCTTGATGGTAAATTTAATTTATATAAAAGGGATTCCACATTTTTAGAAATGAAGGGTTCGCTGGCAATTCAATATCAATTAAAAAATGGCAATTTATTTAAAGGGATTTACCAATATTACTCCAGTGATCGCCTTGCTGGAGCTGGTTCAAGTGTGGGATTTAGTCAGACGGTATCGTGTAAAACATCGGCATTTGGCTTAGCATTTTTGAAAAAAGAATTGGATTACATTCCGAATCCTTCCAAAGGTCAGGTGCTTAATGTGGAATTATTTGTTGGTAGTAGGGAGGCAAAAACGGATACGGTTTCAAATTCAACCTCCACCATTTTTAAAGGATCGATTTCTTTTGAGAAATATATTCGTTTAGCAGCTAGGCATGTCTTAAAGGGCGCTATTGCCTACGACTTTTATCAAGCGCCAATAATTTATCAAAATGAACGATTCCGCTTTGGTGGTTTAACAAGCCTTCGTGGATTTAACGAGGAAGAAATTTTTGGTACATCAAAAGCGATTATGACGATTGAGTACCGATTTTTAGTGGATAAAAACTCTGCCGTTTTTGTGTTTTATGACCAAGCAATTTATGAAGATCGTTCCGCTAGTTATAGTAAAGACAATCCTTTTGGTGTAGGGCTAGGCTTTTCTATTGGTTCGAAAATTGGCATATTTTCAATTAATTATGCGATTGGGAAGCAATTAACGAATCCCTTCGATTTAAAACAAGGAAAGGTGCATTTTGGATATATTGCTTATTTTTAAAAATGTACCTTTGTTGGCATGGGAAAACAAGTGCTTTATTTGTCCTATGATGGGATTACCGATGCCTTAGGACAATCACAAATCCTACCTTATGTGTTGGGATTGGAAAAGCTGGGCCATTCATTTCACATGATTAGTTTCGAAAAAAAGGAGACGTATTTTCAGTTTCGAGCCAATATTGAACAGCAACTAAAAGGGACAAAAATCACTTGGCACCCATTTTTCTACACTAAAAAACCACCTGTGCTATCTACCTTGTATGATTTGAAGCGCATGAAGAAAAAAGCACTTGCCTTGCAATCACAGCATCATATTGATTTAATACATTGCCGCAGCTATTTGCCAGGAGTTATCGGATTACAACTTAAAAATAAAATGCCCTGTCAATTTCTATTTGATATGCGAGGATTTTGGGCAGATGAAAGGGTAGAGGGAAAAATATGGAATTTGAGAAATCCACTCTTTGCCTTGATTTATAATTACATAAAACGCAAAGAAAGAACTATGTTGGCGCAAGCAGACGCAATTGTTTCCTTGACCAATGCTGGTAAAGTGGCCTTGAATGAATTGTATCCCGATTTAGCACTCTCCTCAAAAATAAGTGTGATTCCTTGTTGTGTTGACCAACAGCTATTCAATCAGGAAAACGTACTAAAAACGAATCATGATTTAGAAGCGTTGAAGAAAGATAAAATTATTTTAGGGTATGTTGGCTCCTTAGGCACTTGGTATATGTTGGATGAAATGTTAGCTTTTTTCAAGATTCAAAAACTAAAAAATGAAAAGCTTCATTTCCTTTTTTTAACCAAAGATGCAAAAGAATTGGTGCATACAAAAGCGAAAGAAAGACAAATAGCCATGGAAGACATTACCGTTTTATCGGTTCCTTACCAAGAAATGCCCAGTTACATTCAGTACATTGATTATGCTATATTTTTCATTCGACCTACATTTTCAAAACAGGCATCTTCCCCCATAAAGCAAGCAGAATTTATGTCTATGGGCATTCCAATTATTTGTAATGCGGGCGTTGGGGACACCAAAGAAATTGTTCTACAAAATACCGCAGGATATGTTTTTGATGAACTATCGTTCACTGCATTTGATGAATTTAATTTCAAGGACCTTTCCTTTGAGAAGGAAAAAACAATGAATGCCGCTACTACTATTTTTTCATTAAACAGCGGTATTGCGGCTTACAATACGATTTATAATAATGGCCATGCATAAAAAACGAATCGCTATTCTTGCGCCATATCCATCGGATGAAGCTCCTTCTCAGCGCTTCCGGTTTGAACAGTACCTTTCGATTTTAGAAGAAAATGGCTATGAATATGCTGTTTTTCCATTTTTAGATTTAGACTCGTGGAATCATTATTATAGCAAAGGAAAATTCTTAAAAAAGACGTTTGGTTTTTCTAAAGGATTTTTCAAACGCGTCATCTTGCTTTTTACGATCCGGAAATATAATCATGTTTTTATCCATCGAGAAGCATCTCCAATTGGGCCACCAATTTTCGAGTTTATTATCTCTAAACTGCTAGGCAAGAAATACATTTATGATTTTGACGATGCCATTTGGATGGCGAATTACAGTCAGAATAATGCGCGTTTCCATCGATTGAAAGCGTACTGGAAAGTTAAGTATTGCATTAAATGGGCCGGAAAAGTTAGCGCGGGAAATGAATACTTGGCAAGTTATGCCAGGAAATTTAATTCGGAGGTTCAAATAATTCCTACAACGATTGACACAGAAAACCACCATAATTCCATTATTGATTACCAAAAAGAACAATTAACCATTGGTTGGACGGGAACACATTCAACGCTGCGTTACCTATTGCCATTACTGCCTGTTTTCAAAAGTGTTTCGGAGAAATACAATGTTCCATTGGTGGTTATTTCAAATGAAAATCCCCATTTTGATTTAGCGAATTTTACGTTTATTCAATGGAAGAAAGCCAGCGAAATAGAAGACCTGAAGAAAATTAGTATTGGTGTGATGCCGCTCGAAATGGATCAATGGTCGGAAGGGAAATGTGGATTTAAAGGTCTTCAGTACATGGCATTAGGCATTCCAACGGTGGTGTCACCAGTTGGGGTGAATAAGGAAATTGTAGACCATGAAATCAATGGGTTTTTAGCTGCGGATCTTGTGGATTGGCAGCGCTATTTGGAACAACTTATCTTGGATCCAGCGCTGCGGGAAAAAATAGGTAGGAGTGGTCATCAAAAAGTAATGGCTAATTTTTCTGTTTTAGCTATAAAAAATAAATTCCTTCAACTTTTTAACAAATGAAATTAATTTTTGCTTCGCACAATGAAAATAAAACGGCTGAGATCCGTCAACTACTTCCTGCAGGTATCGAATTGCTATCGTTAAATGACTTGAATTTTCAGGAAGAAATAAAAGAAACTTCCGATACCTTGGAAGGTAATTCAGCATTGAAAGCAGCTTATATTTATTCCATTTTTAAGTTACCATGTTTTGCAGATGATTCCGGTTTAGAAGTAGATTTCTTACAAAATAGGCCAGGGGTTTATTCTGCTCGTTATGCCGGCGAACCCAAAAATGATGATAATAACATGAATAAGTTGCTGGATGATTTGAAAGGAATTCAACATCGAAATGCGCAATTTAGAACCGTGATTACTTTAATGCTTGAATCGGCCACCTATTCTTTCGAAGGTATCATTAAGGGGGAAATTACGGAGCAAAAAATAGGGGGGAATGGTTTCGGATATGACCCCATCTTTCGACCGATTGGCGAAGTAAAAACTTTTGCGCAAATGTCCATGAAAGAAAAAAATTCACGAAGTCATCGCGCACTAGCCTTGGAAAAGATGATTTCATTTTTATCTTTGGGTAAATTCTCCAACTAAAATATAACTATGAGTTTAGAAGAACGTTTTTTGAGATATGTTGCCATTGATACTACGTCCGATCCTACGGCGACTTGTTTTCCCTCAACGGAAAAACAAAAGCATCTTTCTCGCTTATTGAGCGATGAATTATCAGCACTCGGCTTGGTTGATGTGGAAATGGATGAGTGGGGCTACGTTTTTGCAACAATTCCTAGTAATTCGCCCAATAGTAATGCACCAACGATCTGTTTTTGTTCACACGTTGATACAGCGCCAGATTGCAGTGGAACGAATGTCAAACCTTTGGTCCATCGTTCGTATTCGGGTCAAGATATTGTGTTACCAGACGATACGACTCAACGTATTACCACGGAGAGACATCCTTATTTGAAAGAAAAAATCGGGGATGATATTATAACCGCAAGTGGCTTAACACTTTTAGGTGCAGATGATAAAGCGGGTGTTGCTATTATAATGGATTTCGCTGAATTTATCATTAGCCACCCGGAAATAATTCACGGCAATATTCGGATACTTTTCACCCCTGATGAGGAAGTTGGAAGAGGAGTGGAAAAACTAGACATGAAGAAATTAAATGCCGATTTTGGTTACACACTTGATGGTGGACCTCTTGGCGATATTGAAGATGAAACCTTCTCCGCCGATGCAATGGTTTTTGATTTCGTAGGAGTAAGTGCCCATCCAGGCTATGCAAAAGGGAAAATGGTCAACGCCATTAAACTGGCCTCAAAATTTGTGGAGTCCTTACCTTTTAGTGAGCTTTCACCTGAAACCACCAAACATCGCGAGGGTTTTGTACACCCTGTTTCCATAGAAGGAGGGCTCGAAAAAGCACAAGTTAGCTTTATTATCAGGGATCATGTGACCTCCAAATTAGCTCAATACGAAGATTTGTTGAACGAATTAGCACAAAAAGTAGTGAATAATTTTCCTGGTGCAAGCTTCTCATCTACTGTTTCAGAGCAATACCGGAACATGAAGGAGATTTTGAATAACTATCCATTTGTAACGGATTATGCTGTATTAGCCATGGAAAAAGCGGGCTTAATTCCCAATCGTTCTATTATTCGTGGTGGAACAGATGGATCTAGGTTGTCTTTTATGGGGCTCCCTTGTCCTAACATTTTTACTGGAGAAATGGCGATTCACTCTAGGCATGAATTTGTAAGTTTGCAGGATATGCAGAAAGCGGTAAATACCTTAGTGGAATTAGTACAAATCTGGGAGAAACACGACATGATTAATGGATAACAAGGCCATTCTTAAAGAAATAAAAGCGGGAGATTTTAAAGCAGTTTATGTTTTACATGGTGAAGAACCTTATTTCATCGATGAACTATCAGACGCTATAGAAAAATATGCTTTGGAAGAGCATGAAAGGGATTTTAACCAATCTGTTTTTTATGGAAAAGATGTGGATTTTGCCGTATTGATCAATGATTTAAAGTCTTATCCTTTAATGGCTGAACGAAGATTGGTTTTATTAAAGGAAGCACAGGATTTTAAGCAATTGGAAAATTTAGAGGCGTATATGGAGTCGCCAAATTTAAGTACAGTTTTCGTTGTTTGTCATAAATACAAAACGATTGATGCACGGAAAAAGCTACTAAAATCAGTGGGGAAAAACGGACTTATTTTTAAGTCAGAAAAAGTACGGGATTATCAATTGGGAGAATGGATTCAAAATCAGGTTAAATCACTAGGTTTTGGTATTAGTTCAAAAGCGAATATGTTATTAGTTGAGTCTATTGGAAATGATTTAGGTCGGATAGTGAATGAGTTGAACAAATTATCCATTTTTGTTGCCCAAGGAACCATAATAGATGATGTGCTTATTGAAGAAAATATTGGAATTTCTAAAGATTACAATATTTTTGAATTAACAAATGCACTGAGGAATAGGGACTTGCTGAAAGCTTTGAAAATAGTTAATTATTTTGAGTCCAATCCTAAAGCCGCCAACCTGGTCATTATTATCCCCAATTTGTTTAAATTGTTTTCCCAATTAATGCGGATTCATTTCCTGCCTAATAAATCGCGAGAAGCTATTGCACAATCCTTGGGTTTACATCCATTTATTGCTGGTGAATTAATTAATGCGAGAACTAATTTCAATCCTAAAAAAATCGCTGCTAATATCGCATTGTTACATGAATATGATCTAAAAGGCAAGGGGCTGGGAAATTCCTCCGCGACCCAAGGGGAATTAATGCGGGAATTGGTAATTCAACTTTTACTCTGATGGCACTATTTTATCACCCGGGAATTACGCCCCAAACGAAGACCGCTTTTCTATCAGAAGAGGAATCTAAGCATTGCATACGCGTTTTGCGAATGGTGAATGGGAAGACCTTGACATTGATAAATGGTCTGGGAGATTCTTTTGACGTTAAAATAATAGTTGATAATCCTAAAAAATGTGAAGTTGAAATTATTTCCCACGAGAATTTTGCTCCTCCCGCTTTTCCAATACATATAGCCATTGCTCCCACCAAAAATATGGATCGAATGGAATGGTTGGTTGAGAAAGCAAGTGAAATGGGCATGACAAAAATGAGCTTACTCCAATGTCAATTTAGTGAGCGTAAATCGGTAAATATAGATCGTTTACATAAAATTGCTATTTCTGCCATGAAACAATCGAAGCGCTATTATTTGCCGGTAATCGAAGAACAAGTTTCATTCAAAGATTTTATAAAGACGCATCCAGTCGGTAGTATTGCCCATTGTTATGATAGCCCAAAAAAGAATGTTAAAGGTCTTTTGTTAAATGGCCCACTATTAATTGGACCAGAAGGTGATTTTTCGGTGGATGAAGTAGCACTCGCAGAAAATTCCGGATATTCCAGCATTAGCCTTGGGGATTATCGTTTAAGAACCGAAACGGCGGCATTACTCGCGGTTTTTCATGCTTCAATTGCTTAAAGAAATTTTGGTTTCAATCCTGCTTTAATTCTATTAAATTTGTAATAAATTAAAGTGTTTAGTTTATTATGAAGAATGCAATAAAATTATTGATTCTACCATTATTTTTTATAGGATTGGATATATATTTCCGCTCCTCTTTGTTGCCTTTTTATAGTTCACATCAACTCTTTTTTTACCTTGTTTCAATTCTAGTTTCTCTAGGGTATTTTATCTTGATAGTCTCTTTTTTACGAACGATTATTACTAAGAAATGGGCGTATTATCCAATTGTATTATTCGTTCTTATTCCATGGATAACGAGTTTTATTGCTTCCTTTTCTTTTTATGCTATAAATGGTATTTTCCCCAATTACTATACTTTTTTATATTTTAAGACGGAACCTAAAAGTGCCTTTATGATTATTCGAGATCTCGGTGGTTATTGGGAATTATTTTTTATTTTCATAGGAATAATAGCGCTTGTTTTTTGCGTTAATTGGTTTGTTAGATCCCACGTTGTTTTAATAAAAAAGAAGCGACTTCTTATTATTTTTATTGTTCAAGTGCTGGCTTTTGAATCGTTGGTTTTTTTTCAAGGAAAGTATGATCAGTGTGCCGTTGTGGATGTTAATTTTGCTGCTTGTATTCAGCGACATGCGGCAACAAGCAATGATTTTCAATCATTTAATGGTACGGGGCTTTCCACTCGCCACCAACCTAAATTAAGTAAGTTAAAGACAAAAAAGAAGTTTAATGTGGTGGTCGTTATCTTCGAAAGTTTGCGTAAAAGAAGTTTGCAAATTTATGGTAATAAGCATCCAAATACACCCAATTTAGTCGCTTTTAGTAAGGAATATGGCGGGGCTTTTTATCAAATGCAACAACCTGTAAGCGTTTCTTCTACTACGATGCTTGCTGTACCAGCTATTTTAACAGGGATCAATCCTTGTCAAGATTCTTCTGTATTGTATCATCAGCCTTTATTATGGGAGTTGGGACAAATGTTGAATTACAAAACTTTTTTTATTTCCTCTCATACCCTAGAGTGGTATCGGTTTGATCGGTTTTTTTCAAAAGAAAATCTCGATGTTTGGTGGAATCAAGATAATTCAGGGCACCCATTTTATAACGATTTAGGCCATAGCGATGCCTTTACCATAGAAAAAGTAAATCAAACCGTTAATCAATTTTCAAAGGAACCTTTCTTTGGGGTTTTTCAACTAAATACTACGCACTTTCCTTACGAATCTCCACAGAAATACAAGAAATGGGCTGGATCTTTTAGCGACAATTATGATAATTCAGTGTATTATCAAGATGTACTTATTGGACGATTTTTAGCGAATTTGAAACAACAAAAATTACTGGAAAATACAGTTGTTATTTTTGCTAGTGACCACGGAGAATCGATGTTGGAGCATCATAATATGGGGCATGTTGAGAATTATTATTCCGAAGCAATTAGCATTCCTATGTTTGCTTACATACCGCCTGCCTTGTTGTCAAAAGAAGAGGCTGCAGCTTTGCGCTATAATTGTGGCCAGTTGACTTCAAACATTGACATTGCACCAACACTTGTGGATTTATTAGATTTGACTAATAACGAGGATCTAAGTCCATTTTTATCGCAGTATATGGGATTTAGTTTATTAAAACCAATACCGAATGATCGAAAAGTTATTTCCTTGAATAATAATCAAATTGCTTCTTTTAATACTGGGCTTTCGGTGGCAAGTAAAGATTGGCATTACCTTTTTAGGACGAATATTGTTCCCAATAGAGAAGAGTTCTATTTTTGGAAAAAGGACATTGGGGAGCTTATAAATAGGATTAAGCAACTGAAAAAAAAGCAACGTCAAGAAATCTTACAGTTTATTCAAAAATACAAGGTATGTGAAAAGTATTTGAAAAACTTTTAATGAGGCGTTCCCCCTTTATTTAAGCCCAGCAGAAGTGATATTTCCATCTGAAATGAGCGATTCCCCTTTCATTTTTAAATACAGTTGAATGAGTGCAATAACATCCTTTTCACAATATATTCGGATCCGATCCAGGTCTTTTTCTTCATAATAAACCCTTGCGACATCTGCACCAGTAATATCATCTTTGGGTGTTGGAATATTAAATACGTGACATAAAAGTGATAAGGAAGTATAGGCTTTGTAATCGCCAAATTTCCACATTTCCATGGTGTCGATGTGTTTTATTTCCCATGGTTTTTTACCGCCAATATCCAAACTAGTTGGGAGCGTAATGCCATTGATAAGCATGCGCCTACAAATATATGGAAAGTCGAATTCTTTCGCATTATGGCCACATAATACATGGTCGTTGCTATTATAATGATCATCGAGTAACTTCTTGAATTGTTTCAATAAGGTCTCTTCATCGTCATGGGCAAAAGATTTAAGTCGCATGGATCTCCCTAATGTCGTTTTATGAATCATTCCAATGGAAATGCAGATGATCTTTCCGAATTCTGAAAGTATGCCCCCTTTTTCATTGTAGATCATTTCAAATGATTTCTCTTCATTTTGGGCAAAACGATTTTTGGCATTAAATAACTCCTTTGTCTTTTCGTCTAATTTTGCGTACTCATAGGTTTGTGGAACTGTTTCTATATCTAGAAATAGAATTTTTTCGAGGGGAATGTAATTGCTCATCAATATAAATTTTTAAATGAATATAGGTAATTTTTATAGATTATCCAACAAAAAACGTGATTTTTGTTTTTGATTTTAAAAAAGTGGAAAGCCAACTAATTGTTACTGGAAATAAAACCGAACGCTATGAAGCGTTGATCCCACAGCTTGCTGCGCTCCTCGCTCCCGAAACGGACCAAGTTGCAAATTATGCGAACATCAGCGCCGTTTTAAAAGAAAATTTTGGTTTTTTTTGGGTTGGTTTTTATCGGGTTATCAAAAATGAACTTGTTCTTGGCCCGTTTCAAGGACCTATCGCCTGTACAAGGATCTCTTTTGGAAAAGGAGTTTGTGGGACCGCATGGAAGGAAATGAAAACGATTGTTGTTCCTGATGTCGAAAAATTTCCAGGTCATATTGCTTGTAGCGCTCAAACAAAAAGTGAAATTGTTGTTCCTGTTTTTGTGGATGGAAAAGTAATCGCTGTTTTAGATGTGGATAGTGATATAAACGATAACTTTGATGAATTAGATGTCAAATACTTGGAGGTGATATGCGCATTATTAAGATAAGTTTTATTTTTCTTCTTTTACTTTCTTCGTGCGCACAAGTTGGAACAATTACGGGTGGTGAAAAAGATGTTACTGCTCCAAAAATAAAAAAAAGGTCCATTCCTGAAGGCGCGGTGAATTTTAATTCAAAAGAAATTTCGCTTGATTTTGATGAATATTTTCAGTTAGTGCAGTCGCAGGGAAATATTGCTATTGTACCGCCCGATGCACTAATTTCATGTAAGGTGAATAAAAAAAGACTTACCTTGTCTTGGTCGGAACAATTAAAACCTACCACCACGTATCGAATTTATCTAAACAGCGCCGTGAAGGATGTTTCTGAAGGAAACAGCGAATTGATTAACCTTATTTTTTCAACTGGCCCAACCATCGATTCTTTGGTTTTTAACGCGCTAGTTTTGGATGCTTTTTATGGCACCCCACTTGAAAATGTATTGCTAGGTTTATACGATTCTTTAAACCAGCAAATCCCAAGGTATTTTATGCAGTCGAATGCTGATGGATTAGCCACCATAAAAAATATTGCCAAAGGAACTTATTTCTGCAAGGCCATGATCGATCTCAATAAAGACTTAACCATACAAGAAAGTGAAATTCAAGGAGGAAGCTTTGAGGGTTTTATGATAGAGGTCAATGGAAATGACACACTTCGTATTGGCTTGTCAAAACCAACTATGAAAGACAAAATCAAGAACATAAAATATATCCCACCGGGTTTAATCGGGCTTCATTTTCCAAAAGACATGAAAAGCGATAGTTTATATTTTAACGGGAATCGAATTACACCATTTTTTGCAGCAGGAACAGATAGCCTATTACTTTCTACCGGCCCAATAACAAGTGAGGTTTCTTGGTTAGTTATCGGAAGTGATTCCACCCGTATCCGAACAGTCAGTAAAGACCGTTCTTTGAAGTTGATTCCTAAGTTACTTCCTCAAAATCCATCGAATGCGTATCCGTTTCATGCCATATTTGAAGTGAAGGATAAAATTACTGGAATAGATCTTCAAAAGATGAGCGTCTTAAATTTAACAGATAGCACGAAAATAACACCAGATTCCGTTGTGTTTTCCGGCAATAAGCTTGAATTCTTTTTGAAGTGGAATAGTTTGAGCAACGTTTTAATCCATGGTGATGAAGGTGCAATTACGGGATTTTCTGGCGCGATAAGTAGCGGTTTTACTTCTAAAGTAAGTGTCTCTCAAAAGCGAGATTACGGAAGTATTGTCTTAAATAGCAATACACAAACAGAAAATGCCATTATTCAATTGATGAAAGGCGAAGTACTTGTCCGAGAAATTTCGGTCAATAAGTCAAAAAAGTATGTTTTTACCGATCTTATTCCTGGCGAATATTATGTGAGAATCTTGCTGGATGCCAATATGAACGGAAAATGGGACCCCATTAATTGGGAAGCTAAACGGCAAGCGGAGACGATATTGTGGTACCGGTCCATCCTAAAAGTGAGGGCTAATTGGGAGGTTGAAGGAACCTTAACGGATTAAGCGTTGAGCTTTCGCCAATAAGTAAGTTCATATAATAATCGCTTTTCGTTCCCTTACAATTTGTTACCCTTCTTCTTGTGCATTTATTGGTTTACGAAAGACAATTTTTTCATCAAACATATCCATCACTACTTTTTGCTCTTTATCAATGCTTCCGCTAAGTAATGCTTTTGATAATTCATTTAATACTTGCTTTTGAATTACCCGCTTGATCGGACGTGCCCCAAAAAATGGATCATAACCAATGCGAGATATATATTCAAATGCCTCCTTTGTTACCACTAATTTTATTTCTTTTTCGGCTAACAAAACAGTTAATTGATTCAATTGAATTTGAACAATTTCCTTTACATTTTGCTTCGTGAGCGGAAGAAACATAATGGTTTCATCGATACGATTTAAAAATTCTGGTCGAATGGTTTGTCTTAGTAGTTCCATTACTTTCACTTTTGCTTTATCAGCCACTTTTTCAAAATCTTTTTCATCGATGGCATCAAACATTTCGTGTATCACACTTGACCCCAAGTTGGAAGTCATGATAATTATGGTGTTTTTAAAATTGACAAGTCTACCTTTATTATCCGTCAATCTTCCATCATCAAGAACTTGTAATAAGACATTAAAAACATCAGGGTGCGCCTTTTCAATTTCATCTAAAAGGACGATAGAATAAGGTTTCCTTCTGACCGCTTCCGTTAATTGTCCTCCCTCATCGTATCCCACATATCCTGGAGGCGCTCCCACCAATCTGCTAACTGAATGCTTTTCTTGATACTCACTCATATCAATTCTTGTCATGGCATTTTCATCATTAAATAGATAATCTGCAAGCGCTTTTGCTAATTCCGTTTTTCCAACGCCAGTTGTTCCTAAAAATATAAATGAGCCAATTGGTTTTCTGGCATCTTGTAAGCCAGCCCTCGATCTTCTTACCGCGTCTGCCAAGGCTAAAATAGCTTCTTCTTGTCCTACGACCCGCTTTTTTAGTTCATCTTCTAAGCGCAGTAATTTAGACATTTCACTCTCAATCATCTTTTGAATAGGAATACCAGTCCACTTGCTAACTACTTGTGCAATTTCCTCCACATCCACCTCTTCTTTGATCATCTTTGAATGACTTTGTTTGTCAATCAACTCCACTTTCAGCTTTTCCAATTCCTCTTCGGCGATTTGCAACTTTCCATAACGAATTTCAGCTACTTTTCCATAATCTCCGGATCGTTCGGCGATTTCAGCATCTATTTTCAATGCTTCAATTTTTTCCTTCGCTAATTGGATGCTATCAACAATATTTCTTTCAGCTTGCCATTTAGCGTTGAAGGCATTTCGCTGCTCCGATAAATTAGCTAATTCTCGTTCAACAGGCTCCATTCTTTTCGCATCTTTTTCCCGCTTAAGCGCTTCTCTTTCGATTTCAAGTTGCATTATTTTTCTTTCCAACTCATCTAATTCCTCTGGTTTAGAATTGATCTCCATTCTTATTTTAGAGGCCGCCTCATCAATTAAATCAATTGCTTTGTCTGGCAGATGTCGATCTGTGATATAGCGTTGCGATAATTCCACTGCCGCAATGATGGCTGCATCTTTAATGATAACTTTATGGTGACTTTCATATTTTTCTTTAATGCCACGTAGAATGGAGATAGCGTCTTCCGTGGTAGGCTCATCGACCAATACGGTTTGGAATCGCCTTACCAATGCTTTGTCTTTTTCAAAATATTTTTGATATTCATTGAGCGTTGTTGCGCCAACAGCCCGAAGTTCGCCTCTTGCCAATGCTGGTTTTAAAATATTTGCGGCATCCATAGCGCCATCTCCACCACCGCCTGCACCAACTAATGTATGAATTTCATCAATAAATAGAATGATTTCTCCATCCGCTTCAGTTACTTCTTTAATTACAGATTTTAGGCGTTCTTCAAACTCTCCTTTGTATTTTGCGCCGGCAATTAAAGCCCCCATGTCTAACGAATAGACCACTTTCGTTTTTAAATTTTCCGGAACATCTCCATTAACAATTCGATGTGCTAATCCTTCTGCAATAGCCGTTTTACCAACGCCCGGCTCGCCAATGAGAATAGGGTTGTTTTTGGTGCGACGGGTTAAAATTTGTAAGACTCTTCTAATCTCATCATCCCTACCAATAACTGGGTCTAGTTTTCCTGATTTGGCCAGATCATTTAAATTTTTCGCGTATTTTGAAAGTGATTGATAGGTGTTTTCTTGACTATTAGTTGTTACATTTTGACCATTTCTTAATTCCATGATGGCTTTTTTTAAATTTGATTGTGTAATTTTTTGATCTTTCATCAGCTGCCCGATAGCATCAGGGGACACCACCAAAGCATATAACAAGAGTTCTAATGAAACAAACTCGTCTTGGAAGTTCTTGGATTCCTTCAGCGCATTTTGAAGCACCGTAGTGGTGGTATTTGATAAATACAATTGAGCGCCCTCCACTTTCGAGTAAGAAGCTACAATAGATTCGACTACACGACTTAATAAGGTAACATCTACCGATAATTTAGTAAATAAAAATGGACTTACATCTTTATCGTTTTGCAAGATAGCTTGAAACAAATGCCCAGTTTCAACTGCCTGATTCCCTCTTGCTTCTGCTATGTTTTGAGCAGCTTGAATAATCTCTTGAGATTTGATGGTGAATTTCGAACTATCCATGCTATTTTTTTTAACACTACCTTCAAAACCTACACCAAGCGCTATTATTTACTTTAATCGGAAAGTTTGTCTAGTATTATAACTCGCAACTGCCATAATAGCCGAAATCCATCCATAATAAACCCTTGAAGTGTAGTGTATTACTTTTATTTGCCAGGGTTTTAGATTCTTATTCATAGCTAGATGGATACTAAGATTATCTTGTCTAATTAAGTTGAAATTTATTTTTCAACAAGTGAATTAGTAGTTTATTTATTGCCTAATTTTAAGATTCCAATTTTTTCCATTTATGTACATAGTTTTTGATACCGAGACAACGGGCTTGCCGGCGAATTTTGATGCGCCGATAAGTGATACCGATAATTGGCCTAGGGTCGTTCAGTTGGCTTGGCAAATTCATGATGACATGGGCGGACTCATCCTACAAAAGGATTTTATCATTAAGCCTGTAGGTTATAATGTCCCCTTCAAAGCAGAAAGCGTGCATGGAATATCAACCGAATTAGCCGATTTGCTTGGGGAAGATATGGCGGATGTTTTACGGTTATTTAAAAGTGATTTAGCCAAGGCTGATTTTATGGTTGGTCATAATCTGAAGTTTGATGTTAATATCATGGGGTGCGAATTTTTTAGACTGCAAGAAGAATCACCGTTCTTAGATATTCCAATATTGGATACTTGTTCAGAAGAAACAGCCAAACTTTGTCAATTAGGAGGAAGAAAAGGTGGGGGCTTCAAAAAGCCTACTTTAACGGAATTAATCATATTTCTTTTTAATCAACCTTTTGATGAGGCGCATAATGCTACAGCGGATGTGGAAGCAACTTCTCGATGCTTCTTAGAATTAATTCGACGGGGACATTTTTCTGAAGAACTATTGAAAAAAGAAGCCGGTTACTTGAGGAGATTTAACGAAGCGAACCCATCTCCGATAGCGCCTATTGGATTAACGCATCTCAATTTAAAAGCAGAAAGTGCTAAATTAGTTCCTGCATCAGTTCCGAGTCAAAAAAAGACGATTTCGGATGCGGAGCGATTAGCCTTTGAGGAAGCAAATTTTGTTCACCTACATAATCATTCTCAATATTCTATTCTCCAATCAAGTTCTGATATTAAGTCTTTAGTCAAAAAAGCCGGAGACTTAAACATGCCAGCTCTTGCTATAACGGATCTTGGAAATTTGATGGCGGCTTTTCATTTTGAAAAAGCGGTTAGTGATTACAACAAAAACTTACTTAAAGATCGAGAGACCGCTTTGGAATCAGGGGAGGAATTTCATAAAAAAGAGATGCTGCCTATCATTGGGTGTGTATTTAATGTTTGTGCGAATTATTTGGATAAGACACGCCAAGATAATGGTTCTCAAATGGTCTTTTTAGCAAAAAATAAAAATGGCTATCAAAATTTAATCAAGTTAGTTTCTTTGTCTTATACCAAAGGGAAGTACTATGTCCCAAGGATTGATAAGGGTTTAATTGAACAGTACCACGATGATATAATTGTCCTTTCGGGAAATTCCTACGGTGAAATCCCTAATTTAATTTTAAATGTTGGGGAAAAACAAGCAGAGGATTCATTGATTTGGTGGAAGAATTTGTTTCAGGATGATTTTTACATAGAAATTAACCGGCTTAACATCGAATCAGAGGATCGCTTGAATCAATTGTTAGTTGATTTAGCGAATAAACATGGGGTGAAAATTATCGCCACTAACAATACGTTTTATCTTGAACAAAAAGACGCTGTCGCCCACGATATTTTACTTTGTGTTAAAGACAATGAATTAGTTTCAACACCAATAGGAAGGGGGAGAGGATTCCGATTTGGGATGCCAAATAATCAGTTCTATTTTAAATCTTCCGATGAAATGAAGCGAATTTTCGCGAATCTTCCGGAAGCGATTATTAATATCCAAGAAATAATCGATAAATGTGAGTACTATTCCTTAGCACGAGAAGTTTTACTTCCGGCTTTTGACATACCCAAAGAATTCATTGATGAGTTGGATGCTCAAACAGGATCAAAGCGTGGTGAAAATGCCTATTTACGCTATTTAACTTATGAAGGGGCTAAAAAGAGGTATGGAGAATTAACGGATGAATTGACCGAACGAATTGACTTTGAGTTGGAGACCATTAAAAATACTGGTTATCCTGGCTATTTCTTAATCGTTCAAGATTTCTGTAATGCGGCACGTGAAATGGGCGTGTCTGTTGGTCCAGGAAGGGGCTCGGCCGCTGGTTCTGTTGTTGCTTATGCGACTAAAATAACCAATGTTGACCCTATAAAGTATGACTTGCTTTTTGAACGTTTTCTGAATCCTGATCGAATATCAATGCCAGATATCGATATTGATTTTGATGATGAGGGGCGAAGTAAAGTCATTGATTATGTTATTCAAAAATATGGGGTGAGTCAGGTGGCTCAAATTATTACTTATGGCACTATGGCGGCGAAATCTGCCGTGCGCGATGCGGCAAGGGTACTTAATTTATCGTTGCCCGACGCGGATAGAATTGCCAAGTTAATTCCTGATATTTCGTTGAAAAAGCTGTTTACAATGGAAGATTTTCTATTGTCGGAAGAATTAAAGAATAACCAGGAAGCATTTACTAATGCAAAAGAGTTAAGAGGAATTTTTAAAGGGTCAGACTTGAAAGGACTCGTTCTTCAGAAGGCAATGGAAATTGAAGGGACCGTTCGAAATACGGGAATACATGCCTGTGGTGTTATTATAACTCCGGATGATATCACCAATTTTGTTCCAGTGGCTACTGCTAAGGATTCTGAGATGGTCTGCACCCAATTTGATAATTCTGTTGCTGAAGATGCCGGCTTACTAAAAATGGACTTTTTAGGATTAAAAACCCTCACCTTGATCAAAGATGCGGTGAAAATTATTTTTGAAAATCGAGGAATTGTGTTGGATCCAGATGAATTTGCGGACGATGACCAAAAAACGTATTCCCTCTTCCAAAAAGGGGAAACGATTGGTATTTTTCAATATGAATCAGCAGGAATGCAAAAGTATTTGAAGGAATTAAAGCCAACTGAATTTGCGGATTTAATCGCGATGAATGCGCTTTATAGGCCAGGACCATTGGAGTATATACCATCGTTTATTAAGCGAAAACATGGAATTGAACCGATTGTGTATGACTTGGATGATTGCGCCGAATATTTAAAAGAAACGTACGGCATTACGGTCTACCAAGAACAGGTAATGCTTTTATCACAACGATTAGCAGATTTTACGAAAGGAGAGGCGGATACTTTGCGAAAAGCAATGGGAAAAAAAGATGCGAAGGTCTTAAGTAAAATGAAGCCAATATTTATTGATCAAGGAGGATTGAAAGGGCATGATGCAACGAAGCTAGAAAAAATTTGGAAAGATTGGGAGGCATTTGCATCGTATGCGTTTAATAAATCCCATTCGACGTGTTATGCGTGGATTGCTTACCAAACGGCTTTCCTAAAAGCGAATTATCCAGCGGAATACATGGCGTCTGTTTTGAGTAACAATATGAGCGACATGAAACAGGTTACTTTTTTCATGGAAGAATGTAAAAGAATGGAAATTCCAGTTCTTGGACCTGACGTTAATGAATCTAAATTAAATTTCACGGTCAATAAGGACGGCGCAATACGTTTTGGTCTCGGCGCAATTCGTGGTATGGGGGCTGGACCGGTGGAAGCGATTATCGAAGGCCGGAATGACGATCCTTACTCTTCCATATTTGACTTCTCAAAGAAAGTTAATTTATCAAGTTGTACGAAACGTATTTTCGAATGCCTTGTTTATGCAGGAGGCTTCGATTCATTCAAGGGGGTTAATCGCTCCCAATATCTTTTGAAAGATAACAGCGGAAAACTATTTATAGAAAGTGTCCATAGATATGGAGAATTGTATCAGTCTAATTTGAATTCGCCGCAATACGATATGTTCGGAAATAAAACCGACAATCTTTTACCTGAACCTGCGATACCTTACTGCGATGAATGGGCAAGTAGCTTTAAGTTAAGTAAGGAAAAAGAAATGATAGGAATTTATATTTCAGGTCATCCCTTGGATGATTTCAAAGTGGAAATAAGTGCTTTTTGTCCTGCAAATGTGGGTATGCTTTCCGATTTTGAAAAAAATAAAGGGCGAGATTTGTTTTTTGCGGCTGTAGTAACTAGTGTGGAACATCGTTTAACCAGGGCAGGTGATCCTTTTGGCACCTTTGTTTTTGAAGATTATGCGGATCAATTTAAGTTGAATATTTTCAAGGAGAATTACCTGAAATTCAAACATTTCATGGTGCCAGGAACTTTTATTACGCTTCGTGGAAGAATTGAAATACCTCGTTATCGAACTGATCTAGAGTTCGTGGTAAGCAGTATTGAATTACTGGAAGATTTACGCGACAAGAAAACTAAAAACATTCAATTAACTATTTTAAATTCCGATTTAGATAAGTTGTTAATTGATGAATTAAGCGGCGTTTTCCTTAACAATACGGGAAATTGTCCCATTGAATTTACGATTATAGATAGTCTAGATGGGGTAGAGGTAAAAATGCCTTCCCGCTCTGTAAAGGTTAAGCCAGGAACGGAACTGTATAAAGAATTGCAACGCTTAAATGTCTTGTTTAAGCTAAATTGAATTAACTGATTTTCGCATTGATACTTTTTTAGTACTTTAAAGGAAGTAAGCAATAGCGTCTTTCCAATTTAAATAGCCAACTACTTATACTTAAATTGAATCCAATAAAAAATTAGGTGTGGTGTTTTACTTCTCCTCAGTGATCGGCGTTAAAATTCGCCCGCAATGTTCACATACCAAGATTTTCTTTTTGGTAACGATGTCTAATTGTCGTTGAGGTGGGATTTTGTTAAAACATCCTCCACAAGAGTCCCTCATAATCGGTACGACTGCCAAGCCATTTTTTGCATTTATACGAAGACGTGTATAAGCTACAAGTAAACGCTCTTCAATTTGTTTTTTAGCATCATCTGAAGATTTAATTAATCGGTCTTCATCTTTTTGCGTTTCTTTAACAATCGCATCTAATTCCGCTTTCTTGATAGCTAAATCTGCTTTCCGTTCGGTTAATCTATCTGAAGCTTCTGTAAATATTTCTTTTTTACCCTCAATTCGAATTTTTCCTTCCTTCGATCTTTTCTCGTTTAATTTAATTTCTAATTCTTGAAATTCTATTTCTTTAGAAAGTGATTCGAATTCACGGTTATTGCGAACGTTATTTTGACGCTCTTTATATTTTAATATGGCTACTTCGGATTCCTTAGACGCTAATTTTCGATCAGAAATTTCAGTTTCCAACCCTTTTAGTTCGTCTGCCATTTTTTCAATGCGCGTTTCTAAACCAATAATTTCATCTTCCAAATCTTGTACTTCTAATGGAAGTTCACCACGGATTGTTCTAATTCGATCGATTTCAGAATCAATCATTTGAAGCGCATAAAGAGCATCTAGCTTATCAGCGATGGTTACTTCTTTTTTGGTTGCAGTTGCTGCCATATATCAAAGGTAGTTAATCGGATTTGTATTTATTTCACTTAATCGGATGGCAAAGTTAGTAAATTTTTCTTTAAGTATTTCCATCAATCGATGAGAAGTATATTGTTCGCTTTCGTAATGACCAATATCTACTAATAGCAACTGCTCTTCTGCATCAAAAAATTCGTGGTATTTAATATCTGAAGTGATGTAGCAGTCGGCGCCTTGGCGTATGGCCGCTTTAGTTAAAAAACTCCCAGAGCCCCCACAAACAGCTACTTTCTTGATGGGTTTATTTAGAAATTTTGTGTATCGAATTCCTTTGCAAGCAAAAATTTCTTTTATTCTTTCGAGAAATTCTTTTTCGTCACAAGGAGAAGGTAATTCTCCAATTTGTCCTGCCCCTAAATTTTCTGCTTGGTTCTGTAACAAAATAATGTCATGTGCGACCACTTCATAGGGGTGCGCGCTATTCATGGCGTTTAATACTCCATCTAGGTGTTGAGCTTCCACTAAATAATCCACTTTATACTCTTCCACTTCTGACCGAACTTCAATTTCTCCAATTGTAGGATTGGCTATTGGGCTTGGTTTAAATGTTCCTATGCCCTCTTGCCGAAAATGGCATGCTGAATATTCTCCAATACTACCACCGCCAGCCTCAAAAATGGCCGCATCTACGGCTTCTAATGCTGCAATTGGTGTATAAACCGACAATTTGTAGAGTGGTGCGTTTTTGGGAGCGAGTATTTTTGTGTTCATCAATCCAATACGTTTGCTAATCTCAAAATTTACTCCTTTTGGATGATTGTCTAAATTCGTATGGACGGCATATACAGCAATGTCATGTTGAATGCATAGTCGAACGGTTCTTTCCACATAGGTAGCAGTGGTAATTTTCTTTAATCCTTTAAAAAGAAGTGGATGGTGACAAATCAATACATTACAATTCTTCTCAATTGCTTCGAGAACCACCTGTTCAGTGCAATCTAAACTCACTAATACGCCCTTTATCTCACTTTTTTTATCCCCCAATTGCAAGCCGGAGTTGTCATAATCTTCTTGCAGGGATAAGGGGAATTCTTTTTCAAGGAAATTTACTAGTACTTGTAATTCCATCTATTCTAAGTTTTTACTTATGCCAATGCTATATCCTAGTCCCTTAGAAAAATGCACGTAATCTCCATATTTTGTCAAGGTATTGGTGAGTTGTTGGCGATAGTTTACCTTCAAAAATAAGCCCCAAGATTTCATTCCCACATAATGAACGCCAGCGGAAGAAATAACGCTTAGTCCAAACGAGTTGCAAGTGTTATTATCTTTAATCGTCTTTTCGTTTTTGCTCCCAGTTTCCGTGGTCCATTGTTGATCTTGTCGATACCCATTAAAAAGCTGCGGCATAATACCAGCACCTATTGAGAACCTTAAATTATTCCCGAATTCAACTTTTAGTTGACAAGGCATAGCGACGTATTTATATTTTGTTTGGTAGGAGAATGTACTGTCGCTTCCCAAAGGACCTTGATAGGTATATTGTTCACCGTTTTGGAGATACGAAATCCCACCTTCAAAACGCAAGTATTTGGTAAGTCCAGTATTCATTCCTAAGAAATAGGACCATACTTTTAATGGCTCTTCATTTGCACGTTCTCCTAAGGGAAGGGTAATGAATTCTTTATTTTCAGTCAATTCTCTGAAAGAACTGGTCCGATTAAATTCTAAAAAAGCAAAAGTGACAGGTTTAGTTTTTTTGTTTTTTAGCTTAGTGCCATCTTTCGAAAGGATTTGTGAAAAACTTTGCAGTGTTGAAAAAAAGCAAAGCAGTAAAATAAAGACCTTCATTTTCATATCTCAAAGTTACAAAAAAATGCGACGATTGAAAGCTATGTGTCTTGTTTTTGACTTTGATTATTAACTATTTTTACGGCGTGAAAAATCGTCTTTTGTATTTGTGTTTATGCTCTGTATTCAATGTGCTTTCACAAACGGAGTTCAAAATAGCTTTTGGATCTTGCGGCCATCAGGACAAGCCAATTCCCCTCTTTAATGATATCGCGGCACAGTCGCCAGATGTATTTATTTTTTTAGGAGATAACGTTTACGGTGATACTAAAAATGCGCGCGTTCTTCAAAGGAAGTATGCGCAATTATCGGCGAAGGAATCTTATCAAAATTTAAAAAAATCAACACGAATCTTTGCCACTTGGGACGATCATGATTTCGGTAAAAACGATTCGGGGAAAGAGTTCTGCCGAAAGAAACGATTTAAGAAAATATTTCTTGATTTTTTTGATGAGCCCAACGAATCAATACGTAGAACGCAGCAGGGGATTTACACAAGTTATTCGTATGAAGTGAACAATAAAATAATTCAAATTATTTTATTAGACACCCGAACTTTTAGGGATAAATTACTAAAAGGTAATAACGCTAATTCCACGGATACCACTTTCAAGTATGAATTGGATTATCTGCGACATTATGATACTACCAAATCGTTTTTGGGAGAACAACAATGGAATTGGTTAAAAACAACGCTCGAGCAAAAAGCAGATTATAGAATTATTGGTAGTTCCACGCAATTTGGGATTAGCTATAATGGTTATGAGGCGTGGGCTAATTTTCCCCATGAACAGTTAAAAATGTTGCGACTTATTGAGGAAACCAAGGCGAACGGAGTCGTTTTTATTTCTGGTGATGTACATTATGCCGAGCTATCAAAAATTAGCGTCCATTCCCCTTATCCAATTTATGATATTACATCAAGCGGATTAACTCAAACTTGGCATTTGTCAACTCCCAATAAAAATAGAATTGACGGACCTTTTATGGGGAATAATTATGGACTAATAAAGATCGATACGAAACAGAATATATTGAAAGTTGAAATAATAAATTCCGATGGGCAATCCGTAATTGAAAGGGAAATTAGCCTGCAAGAAATTCAAATTTCCGATTAATTCAATCGAATTCGGACGTTTCTAGCCAGCGATTCAACAATAATTTCGCATCTTGATAATGTAAACAATTCCTTACTACAAAGGATTGATTTTACATACACCCTTGAAATTTAATTTTTCCGCTAAACAAAACTGTTTCGTTTTGTTTTAAGGTAACTGTATGTGTTCCATTACTCCAGTCTAAATCAAAATCTTTAGTGGTAAAAACAACTTTGTCTAACACTTCGAAATTCTCCTTGATGAAGACGGTTTTATTCCCTGCTTTAATTTCAAGGTAAAGTTGCTTACCTGTACCGACTAATTTTAAACTATTAAATGATTCAGAGTCATAACAAGCAGTGTAGGTTTTCGATTTGCTAAATTCTTTATGTTCACCAACAGTTCCTTTCGTTTCATTACCCTCTTCATCTGTAAAATCCATTCCTTTAAAAAATAATTTTACCGAAATATCGGCTGGAGCAATTACTTCTACTTTAGGCGCTTCCACTTTTTTAGTAGTATCGGCTATTTGTACTGTATTATCTTCCGATTTTGGTTTAGCGTCATCTCCTCCACACGAGGTAATTGAAATGGCTGTCAACAACATAATTCCTATAATGATCTTACTATTTTTCATACGTTTCTATTAAATAAATAATTGTTCTGCAGTCTATTTCACTACGATTATAGTAAAACTAATGATTAAATGGCTTATAGTGTATGTTTTTTTGAAAAAACGTGCGTCTTTTCTTTATTCCAAAGTAGAATTTAGTTATGCGAATTCGGACAGTTCTAGCCAGCGATTCGTTTGCCGGTCAAGTTCTTCCACCAATTTACCTAATTCTATTCCCGCTTCATAAATTTCTTTATTGCTCTTCCCAGAATCACTTAGGCTATTCGTTAATTCCAACTTACCTTGTTCCAAATCTACCAAGCTTTTTTCCAGTGCTGCTAATTCCTCTTTTTCTTTGAAGGTGAGTTTTCTTTTCTCATTGGAAAGAATAGTCGGCTTTAAGAATTTTTGATCTTCTTTGCTGATGATAGTCTTTGTATTAGAAGATTTTTCTTCTTTTGGTTTGTTGGTTTGTACTTTCCTATAATCGGTATAGTTGCCAACGATATCTAAAATTTTACCTTCTCCTTCAAACACGAATAGGTGGTCTACCATTTTATCCATGAAATACCTATCGTGCGAAACGACCACTAAACATCCTTGAAAATTTCGCAAGTATTCTTCTAATACGGCCATCGCAAAAATGTCTAAATCATTTGTAGGCTCATCTAAAATTAGAAAATTGGGATTTGCCATTAAGACTTTCAATAATTTTAATCGCCGTTTTTCCCCTCCACTTAGTTTATGCACAAAATTATAGTGGCTGTCTCGCGTAAAAAGAAATCGTTCCAATAATTGTGAAGCGGATAATTGCTTTCCTTTTTCCAATGGGATATATTCTGCCACATCCTTAACGACATCAATCACCTTCTTACTATCGTCCACTTTTATTAAGTCTTGACTATAATAGCCAAAAACGATGGTGTCTCCGATAACCACTTTCCCTTTTTCCGGTTGGTCTTGCCCGATGAGAAGGTTTAAAAAAGTACTCTTCCCGGTACCATTATTACCAACAATCCCCAGGCGTTCCTTGCGTTGAAAGTGGTAAGAAAAATCATGTAAAATGGTTTTTTCACCGTAAGCTTTACTGAGTTTATGGAACTCTACTATTTTGGAACCCAAACGCTCCATTTTTACGGGCAATTCCATTTCATCTTCTTCCAAGCGCATTTGAGCGGTTGTTTTTATTCCCTCAAAAGCATCCACTCTTGCTTTTTGTTTTGTTCCTCGTGCCTTTGGTTGTCTGCGAATCCAATCTAGTTCTTTTCTAAACGTGTTTCGCGCCTTATCTACTGTAGCGTGTAATTGCTCTTCCCGTTCTGCTTTTTTCTCTAAATAATAGGAGAAATTCCCCTTGTATCGAAAAAGTGTTTCGTTGCTGAGTTCGAAAATGGTATCACAAACCACTTCTAAAAAATAACGATCGTGGGTAACCATCAGAATCGTTGATTTAGAGCTCGATAAATAGCTTTCTAACCATTCAATCATATCTAAATCTAAATGATTCGTCGGCTCATCTAAAAATAATAAATCTGCTTCGGAGAGAAGTACTTTGGCTAATGCAACCCTTTTCTTCTGTCCACCGGATAAATCTTCAATTTTTTGTGAGGTATCAGTGAGTTTTAGCACGCTCAATATTTGCTGTACTTTGACTTCAATATCCCATGCATTCAAATCGGTGAGCTGCTGATAGCATTCTTCTAATGCTTTTTCGTCATTGTTAGCAATGGCGATATTGTAGGTTTTGATTAATTGTAATTCTGGAATGTCATGGTCAAAAACAGCCTCGAGAATACTATGTTTGGGGTTCAGCATTTCGCTTTGTTCCATAAAGGCAATACGAATGTCGTTTCGGTAGACAATGCGCCCGCTATCGTAGGGCTCCATTTCCATTAAACATCTGAGTAGGGTAGTTTTTCCTGCGCCATTCTTTGCTACAATAGCCACTTTTTGTCCTTGGTCTATTCCAAATGTTAAATCTGAAAATAGTACTCTTACACCGAATGATTTGGTGAGGTTTTCAACCGATAAATAATTCATGTTAACGTAGTCTGTTGAGGGAGTCAAGTAAATTCTTGTCTCGCATTATCCCGCGTAAGCCTAAATAAGTAAAAGGCAAACCAAGGATTAATAGGTAATAACCAAATCCAAAACTCACGGAGTCTGGCACGTTTGGCATTAGTTTAAAAAGGAACAAGGCGGTAATTCCTACCACAAAAAGTAAGTAAAATAAGAAGGTAAATTTTATCAGTTTTAGTTGTAAACTAAGCTTTTTGAACTTGCTAATGGTGAAGATTAAGAGCACCACTAATGCAACAATTACTAAATAAAATGGAAAACCCCAAACCACTTCTTTTCCTTGAAAAAATCCATAAATAGTGAATTGATGTGGCATCTCTTTCGCTTGATACGTTCCAATTTCCAATCCGCTCAATAATAGCGAAAGATTGATTATTACAAATCCAAAATACAAGTGTTGTATGCGCTGAATCATGATTTTTTTTTACAAATGTACTGACTTATTGCGAAGATAGAAATCTAGAATGACAATCGCTGCCATCGATTCTACGATTGGAACAGCTCTTGGGACAACGCAGGCATCGTGTCGGCCTGTGATTTGGAGCTCTTCCATTTCACCATCTTTTGTTAGCAAAGCTTGTTTTTTGAGAATTGTTGATACCGGTTTGAAAGCAACACGAAATAAGATAGGCATTCCGTTACTGATACCACCTTGTACACCTCCAGAATGGTTGGTTTGTGTAGTTCCATCTGCGTTGAAAAGGTCATTATGGGCTGATCCCAACATGGAGGCAGCATGAAATCCACTTCCAATCTCAAATCCTTTTACGGCGTTGATTGATAGCATAGCTTTACCTAAATCCGCATGGATTTTATCAAATACAGGTTCTCCTAAACCCGCAGGTACATTTTCTACGATGCACTGTATCGTTCCTCCTAAAGTATCTCCCAACTCTTTTGTGTCTTCAATCAACGATTGCATCTCTTTAGCAAGGTCTTTGTCTGGACAGCGAACGGGATTGCTTTCAATTTCTGTGCCCATGTAAAATTGATTGGTGGCCAATTGAATGGCCCCAACTTGTATCACATAGGTTGAAAATCGAATGTTTAGTTTTTCTAACGCTTGCTTAGCCAAAGCCCCAGCAACAACGCGGCAGGCGGTTTCTCTTGCACTGGATCTTCCACCTCCTTTATGGTCGCGAATACCGTATTTTTTTTCGTAAGTGTAATCGGCATGTGAAGGCCTAAATGAATTTTTTAAATTAGCATAATCGTTGCTTTCCTGGTTGTCATTAGGAATGGTAAATCCGATTGTTGTTCCTGTAGATGTTTCATCCAAAAAGCCAGATAAAAAGCTCACCGTATCGGATTCTTTTCGCGGCGAAACAAGCGCTGATTGGCCTGGTTTCCGTCGATCTAATTCTGCCTGAACCATCGAGAAATCAACCTTTATGTTAGCTGGAAATCCTTCAATAATACCGCCGATTGCAGGACCATGGGATTCACCAAAGGTGGTAAGTTTAAAAAGGGTGCCAAAACTTGATCCTGCCATGAAGCAAAGTTAAGGAGAATCATTTGTTTAAACCCATCTATGAAGAGGCTTTTCCAACAATCCAAAACATTTATTACTTTTAGCCAATGCAATTTGTTGCTAATTTTGAATTAACAAGCTCTTTATTTATAAAATATGACAGAAGAAACAACCGACTTTAAAAGGTCTTTGGGTTTATTAGATGCCACAGCAATTGTTGCTGGTTCGATGATTGGCTCTGGTATTTTTATCGTTAGCGCCGACATGGGCCGCATGGTCGGATCTGCTGGCTGGTTAATCGTTTTATGGTTGTTAACAGGATTCATTACCTTACTTGCTGCCTTAAGTTATGGCGAGTTGGCGAGCATGATGCCAAAAGCCGGTGGACAATTTGTCTATATTGAAAGAGCTTATGGTAAGTTTACTGCTTTTTTATATGGTTGGACTGTTTTTACAGTAATTCAAACGGGCGTAATTGCAGCTGTAGCAGTTGCATTCGCTAAATACACGGCATTTTTCTTCCCTCAATTAAGTCCTGATAATATTCTATTTGAATTGGGTACTTTGAAAATTTCTGCGGCGCAAATTTTTGCTATTCTTAGTATTTTCTTGCTCACCTTCATTAACAGTAGGGGAATAAAAAGCGGAAAAATAATTCAATTGATCTTTACTTCAGCCAAATTAATTGCCTTGCTTGCGCTTATAGTGTTGGGATTAGCAATTGGATTGCAAAGTGATGTCTTTTCTCAAAACATGCAATATCTTTGGGACACCTCACATACTTGGTCAAAAAGTGTAGGGGGCAACTGGACCGAATCCATTTCCCCCATTACGGGCATCGCACTCATTCTTGCCTTAGGAACCGCCATAATAGGATCTATATTTTCCAGTGATGCTTGGAACAATGTGACATTTATAGCGGGTGAAATAAAAAATCCCAAGAAAAATATTCCATTGAGTTTGTTAATAGGAACTTCCATCGTTACTATTTTATATGTACTAGCCAATTTTGCTTATTTGGCATTAATTCCCTTACATGGTTCTCCAGATGGCGTTGATGTCATGGCACAGGGCGTGCAATTCGCCGGTGGATTAACGACTAGTGGAGTTCCTACTGATCGTGTTGGAACGGCAGCTGCCTCCATGATTTTTGGTGATTTTGCTGCTGCATTTATGGCTATTCTTATCATGGTTTCCACTTTTGGTTGTAACAACGGATTGATTCTTTCAGGAGCTAGAGTTTATTATGCGATGGCGAAAGATGGCTTGTTTTTTAAACGTGCAGGTCATCTTACCTCTAATTCTGTTCCCTTGTTTGCATTGATGATACAAGCTATCTGGGCAAGTATTCTGTGTTTAAGTGGCTCGTACGGCGATTTACTAGATTATGCCACTTTTGCGTCGTTGTTGTTTTATATTATTACGATTGCTGGAATATTTGTCTTGCGGAAAAAAGAGCCGAATGTAGAAAGACCATACAAGGTTTTTGCATATCCTTTTACGCCCATTTTATACATCATTTTAGCGGCAGCAATATGTACTATTTTACTCATTACTAAAACGCAAAACACTTGTTTTGGACTGCTTATTGTTGCTTGTGGGATTCCAATTTATTTCGGTAGAAAGTACTTATTAAAAGCCTGATTTTATGAAAAATAAAGTGTGTATACTACTATTTTTAGGCTTGTCCTTGGGTTCAATTGCTCAACAATATACCCGTCAAGATTCGTTGAGAGGTGGGATTACCAAAGAAAGGGCTTGGTGGGACATTCAACATTACGACCTTAGTTTCGAGGTAAACCCTGAAGCGAAAAGTATTCAAGGTAAAAATGTGATTCGGTATAAAGTCATTGCTGAAAATCAGTTATTGCAATTGGATCTACAATCACCTATGACTATTTTGTCGGTTACTCAAGATGGCGTTCCTTTAGCCATAAAGGATGTTGGCAATGCCCATTTTATTACCATGATAAAAAAGCAAATAGTCGGGCAGCAGAACGAACTAGTAGTTTCTTTTTCAGGAAAGCCGCGTGTCGCTGCAAACCCTCCATGGGATGGCGGATTTGCATGGAAAAAAGACAATAATAACAAGCATTTTATCGCTACTTCCTGCCAAGAGATTGGGGCAAGTTTGTGGTGGCCATGTAAAGACCACATGTACGATGAGCCTGATTTTGGCATGTTAATTTCCGTCCAAGTACCAAGGGGCTTAACAGCGGTTTCTAATGGCAGATTGAAGGAGGAAAAACAAGAAAATGATCTTACTTCAACGTTTATTTGGGAAGTGAAAAATCCCATTAATAACTATGGTGTGAATATTACTATTGGGGATTACGTCCATTTCTCGGAGGTGTATAAAGGTGAAAATGGATTGTTAGACATGGATTATTGGGTACTAAAAGATAATGTAGAGAAAGCTAAAGTTCAGTTTAAAGATGCCACTCGAATGATGGCTGCTTTCGAACATTGGTTTGGGCCGTACCCTTTTTATGAAGACAGTTATAAATTAGTGGAGGTTCCGTATCTAGGAATGGAGCATCAAAGTGCCGTGTCGTATGGAAATAAATACGGAAACGGTTATTTAGGTTCTGATTTAAGCGGTACCGGTTGGGGATTGAAGTTTGACTACATAATAATCCATGAGTCGGGTCATGAGTGGTTTGCCAATAACATAACAGCTAAAGATAATGCCGACTTATGGATTCACGAATCTTTTACGACCTATTCTGAGGCCTTATTTGTGGAGTATTTTTATACGAAATCTGCCGGTTTCGAATACGTAAGAGGCTTGAGACGTGGCATTGATAATAGTGCTCCACTCATCGGGAATTACGATGTAAATGACCCTAACAATGGTGATATTTATTCAAAAGGGAGCAATGTCCTCCATACACTTCGTCAGTTAGTAGGGAACGATGAGAAATGGCGCGAAATTTTAAGAGGCTTGAACAAGACATTTTATCACCAAACGGTAAGTTCTGCTCAGATTGAATCATATATTGAATCATCCACAGGATTAAAATTAGATGCGTTTTTTGATCAATATTTACGCGATGCGAGAAAGCCCGTTTTGCAGTATAAAATTAATGATAAGAAAGGGAAGAAGCTTGAGTTTCGTTGGTCGGATTGTATAGAGGGGTTTGATATGCCTGTAAAAATTAAATATAACAATACTGTCTTAACCCTTCATCCTACTACTAGTTGGTCTTCCATCAATTTGGAGGAAAAAACAGAAGGGATTATTGTTTCTAAGGAATATTACGTGGGATTAGAAAAGTTTTAATTAGTAGCACTCACCAATTTTTTTTCTTGAAGGAAGGCATGTAATTCCTGCATCATTAATTGGTGTTGTTGAATGGTGGGGTGCTTATCGTAACCAGCATTATAGAGGCCTTTGTACACAAAGCTAAAGATGTTGTTATCTCCATTTTCTTGCATTTTTTTTGCGACTTTCCCTATACAGTTTTTTAATTGAAGTTTAAATTTAGAAGAGGCCATAGGACTTGAACAACATATGATAGTGCTGTTTTTGTAATTCATTCGCAACGTACTCAAAAAATTAAGATATGTTTTTTCATAGACCGATTCACTTTTTAAACCATCATTTTGTCCCAAGGTAACAAAAACAATATCCGGTTTCTGATGCTCATTAAATTTCCATTCCGGGTGTTTTTTGTCAAAGCCAATTCGATCATAAACATCACACATGGTATAATTAATTCCACAACAACTTTGAGTTAAACCAATACCTGAAACGGCACTTAATAGGTATTCGGCGTCCAGTTTTCTTGCCAATAGCCCGCCATAACTCAAATAGGCATTGTGATAATCATACCATGTTCCTTTTTCAAAGGGGATTTGTGAATTGTCTGAACCATTACCGCAGGTGATTGAATCTCCAATAAACTCTAGTAATTTCTTTTTCTTCTTCTTTAATGGCAATAGTTTTGCGCATCTAACACCAATTAATTTAAGATAGCCGATGGCACTTTCTGTATTTTTACAAAGAACCACATGGTGTGGACCAGGGGAAAGGTTCTTCCCAATTTTAATGCGGTTAAATTTATTATTTAATTTTATCCGTTGAGGAATGCCGCCATCGATTACAATTTCCACATAATTGTGCAGCATTAAAAACCTTAATTCGTCCTCTAATTCAATTTCACAAAAACTGCCTTCGAAATCAAATTCAACATACGCTCCTGGCGCCCATACTTTAGGACTTTTAGATTCGGTTTTATCAAAGCGACCCACACAATTAATTCTTGCGTCTCCACCATTATAGAATTGGATTGAACTTTTGCTATAAAGCCCAAAAAGAAAAATTAATAGGCCACATATAGAGGTAAAAAAAATGAATTTACCTAGTTTATTAAATTTCACTCGCTTTCAACTTTTTTTTATCTCTCATTTTCATGAAAGGCACTTCAATGAATTTATATAATAAGAAAGAAATAAAGATGGTCAGGATCCAAAACGTTAAATAATCAAGCACCCAATAATCTCCGGGAACAAACTTTTTACCGGAATATTTACCGTGGATGGTATGTTTTATAATCGCAATGGTCACCACATTTAAATTCACAAGATACATTGAATATGAAATAAGACTTAGAAAAGTAACCCAAGAGGTCCATTTTCCTAATCCTTTTCTCAAGTTAGATAAAAATGGGAGCATGAAAAATATTGCCAAGGAAATCAGTGACGGACACCATACGTTCGCAAAAGCACCGTATGATTTTCCCATTTGAAATTTTGTATAATAGAGAATGTATAATCCAACAAAAATGAAAAGAAAATTAAATTTGTTATTCCATATTTTAGGGGCATAATGGGCGAAAAATGCTGCGATAACACCATACATAATGGAATCTAGTCTTGGTATTACTTGGTAATCAATTCCCAAGCTAAGGAAATTTTTAAATAATTTTAATTGATACGGATTAGGATTAGCGGGAAGGCCAAATGAATAATATAAGTGGTAGCGATACCATGTGACTAATACAAGAATTAAAAAAGAAACGATAAGAATTGTCCATTTTGTGGAGGTTTTGAAAAGGATTAAAACACCAAATAAAATCAATGGGACCGTTAAATAAAACCATTCTTCGATACTAAGGCTCCATGCTTCTGCGAAAAAACCAGGACGGTAATGTCCTAAAAAGTTTTGGGTAAAAAAGAAAAAACGATACCAATCATCCGGTAAATTTCTCGGTAAAAAGATAAGGGTATAAACTAAAAGGAAGATCAATACAAGTAAATAGGCAGGAAGCGTGCGCATCCATCTTCTTTTCCAGAAATCAAGCAGTCCTTTATAACTCGGTTTTTCTTTGTTCAAAATTTTTATTAAGATCCCCCCGATCAAAAAGCCACTTAGCACAAAAAAAATGGCTACACCATCAAATATATAGGGATAAACGTGGGGTTTTATATGTTCAGGCGCCAAAATTAGGCTATGGCCAAGTAATACCATAAAAATGGCAATGAATCGCAAAAGGTCAAGTCCGAAGATTCTATTTTCTGATATTTCTATATTAAAAAATTTCCGCATTTATTGATTGTAAAGTTAGGTGTCCTACATATTTTTTTGAATATCAAATTTATCAATTTTATTGACAATTTAGCACAATTTCCGGTCTTTTTAATGATGAAGACCAACGAACTATCTAGTTTTGGATTCGCTATTATTAATCTGCATGAATTGTTTGACGAGGGATCCCCATTCGCTCAGCGATTATTTTTTAGTAAGATGGAGAACAAAATTATTGTCTTATTTGAAATGAAATACCTAGCTGAGCACTTATTATTCCAGTGGAAGTTCGGCTGGCAAGTCCTAATGTTTGTGTAATTACCGCTTCGGTATTGGGAGAATAAAAGTAGGGGGAGTAAGCGACAAGTAGGAAGGGAGAAATGCCAATTTTGTTTTTCAATGTCATAGAATAACCGGTCTTAAAACTTATTTCTCCACCGATACCCAATGCTTTTGATTTTTCTTCATCATACTTAAATGGTTTTCCGTTTACATTTCTATATAAGCCACTTGTAGTCGCAGCAAAAATAAAGTCGCTATATAAGCGATTTAATTTTCCAGGGTATTCATAATGAAGCAAATAACCTAGTTTTAGAAAATGAAGATGTAATTTAACATTTAAATTTATATTTTCAGAGGAGCTTCTAAAGTAAGAATAGGAAATGTTTACACCGTGTTTTAATCTTTTCGGTGATTTGAAAATATACGTCCCTGAAGTTGAAAAACCATGTATAAATAATGGTTGTTTCTCATAAATAAATGGTCGACTAAAGTTGTAAGTTTGAATGGCTTTGTCCCATTGATTGGCAAACAAATAGTTGTAAGAAGCATCGATTTTAAATTCCTGAGCAATTGAATTGAAATGCATAAAAAACAAAACGATAATTACTATTATTACTTTCATTTTGCTAGGTCTTTTAATAGATTCATTACTTCTCTATATCCAGTTTCTACGGCTCCTTGAACGGTTTGATGGTGTCCGTTATTATTCATGGCTTCACCAGCAAAATATAACTTTTTGTTTATGGATGCTGAGGCAATCATCCGTGCGTCACCCATACCTACAGTGCTGTATGAGTAGGCCCCTTTTACGAATGGATTAGTCGTCCAGTCTTGAACATGTGATGCAATAAATGATGCGGTAGCTTGTCCATTATACATGGAGTCTAATTCCTGGAGTAATGCGTTCGTTATGGCGGCATTGCTTCCTAATGAGCTTAGGTATTCGGCCTGTTCTCCCATAACAAAAGCGAGCAAGATGTTATCATCTTGTACTTTTCCAATGCTATCGTCGGCATATGCCGCACAAATTGTCCCGCCAATGATGTTTTGGTCGAAAAATTTATTGCTGAATTTTAAAAACACTTTCATGCCGGCGCCCATTCCAATTTTTGAGAATGCGCTTGTTTTTTCAGTAGGTAGATCCGGGATGAATTGTATGTCACCAGATTTGAGAATGGGGATAGGAACGGTAATTATTACCTTGTCTGCTAGGAATAAATCATTGTTGCTATCGGTTATTTCGATACTTGATTTTGAATAATCAATCTTAGTAATAATGGTGTTTAGTAAAATTTCATCTTTTACTTGTGCCGCAATTTGTTTATCAATAAAATCGAAGTACGTTTCTTGAAATTTATAATCATCATCTCCGGAAGTCCAATTTTCTTCGTCTTTATTGTTCCCATATACAGATAGTTGCGATGCATCCGCCCCTTGATCACCAGCAATATTTTCTATGATATACTTATATTCGTTCCCAAATCCTTTTTGTATTGCGTAGTCTTCAAATGAAATATCGGGCAAATCTTCCCCTTCAAATATGTTTGTCTTTTTCGGTAATTTATTTATTAACTGATTATTGAACCAATATTTTAGATCGCTATCGTCAAGGGATATTTTTGTATCAGACTTTGTAATAAAGTCACTCAAAATACTATTTTTCCCATGTAGCCATTGAGCACCTAAATCTATTGGAAAGTTGGCAAAGCCTGTTAGTTTACCCAATCTCCCGCCATAATTGGCGGAAGCTTCTACTAGTTGAAATTTTATTCCTTTTGATTTTAATAGGTATGCGGCATACAATCCAGCGGCTCCAGCCCCAATGATTAGCACTTTCCCATCGTAGTTAATATCTTCTAATAAGGTTTCTTTTCGGCAAGCTTCTAGAATCGCTGAGGGGATTAATAAACCGCCAATGGAAAGGATGGTTGAATTTTTTATAAAATAGCGTCTGTCCATATTTGAGGCGAATAATTTGCAAAGTATTTTTGCATTACCCCAAATTTAAAAAGAAAAATAACATGGTAATTATCCCTGCTAAAAAAGTCCTTTTTAGGTAATAATATTTAGAATTCGCAATTTAATCCTCTTCTTCGTTTTCTCCACTATCGCCTTGTGGAGACGTCGTTGTATTATTAATTTCTGTGTGTCTAATTTGACCTCCTAAATAACCCGTCCAAGCCACCAATGCAAAACTTGTTAGGGAAAGAAATAAAATGATAAACGCTATGGTTCTTGTCAAGGGTGATTTTTTTAGGGTAAGGAATAGCCCAACGATGGACGCTACTCCCAAAATGATCAATGATACTAGAGCAAACATGGCAAAATCTTCGTGTTTTTCAATCAATTTCTCACTGATTCCTTGTATATTTTCAATGGTCTCCTCAGCAGCTTCTCCTGTCAAATAGGCTATTCCCGCTCCGCATGCAGCAATAATAAATAGTATGTAGGCGGCAATTTTTGTTTGATTGCTCTTTGTCCAAAGGGCATGTGTTAATACTACTCCGCCCAAAATGGATCCAAAAATTGGTAGGTGAGTGATTAGCAAGTGGAGGTGTGTCTGATTCATAGTATAGATTTTATTTTCAAAAGTAATCTATATATACTTATCAAAAAATGATTTGTGTCATACCCAAATATTATGGATATTGGTAATTAAGCGCTAGCTTTTAAGGATTTAATATAATGGTTCATTGAAAAGCAGCCTCATTTTTCTCCCATTAATTATTGTTTAAGTATGGTTTCCCTGAAAACACTTCCATCTGATAATCGAAAAGTTACGGTGTAATACCCACTAGGAATGTAGTCTATTTGTATACTTTCTTTCCCAAAAGAACTTAGTATCACTCTACCATCCAAATTAAGCAAGGATATTTCTAGCACTTCATTTAAGCGTTTTCCTGAAAAATAGAGCCTGTCTTCAGTTGGATTAGGGTAAAGTGAAAATGAAGAATTATCCATTAATAGCAAACCGGCATCCGGGCATGGACCGGGTGTATATTGTAAAATACCATTGTAATTATAGGCAATACAACTATTATCATAGGTGATAGAATCGCAGCCACATACAGGTTCGTAAATACCAGGGCATAGGACATTTAGGTTGATTATGTTGGAGTCAATGCACTCAAGAATTATTAGTGTATCGTTCATGCAGAAACTATTACATTCCCACAACGAATTGAAAAAATAGCCCGTGTAGTCGATTCCATTACTTCCGATCATACTGCAACCAGAAACCATAAAACAAGAGTCATTTTGTCGTATTACTCCCAACGCCATTGCGCATGCACCAAAATCAATATTGGGAGGAATGATAAGGCAGGTGTCGGGGCCTGGCATTTGACAAGCACCATCTACCCATGAGGTAAGTCCTCCATAATTTATGGCATAGCACGAATTATCATACGTAATGCCATCACAACCACAAACGGGTTGATAAATCATAGGGCAAATTGCCATAGAATCTATCAATGAAGAATCAACGCAGCTTGGGGGGGCACATTCTCCAGCCACCCAAGAGGTAAGCCCCCCATAATTTATGGCTATACAAGCGTTTGAATAGGTAATGCCATTGCATCCACAAACGGGTTCGTATATCGTTGGACAAATTGCAGTGGAATCAATTAAATTGAGATCCACACATGGTTGAGCCAATAAGTTGAGATGAAACAATAAAAAGAGTAAGCATATCTTTTTCATTCTATTACTGAAATTGAAAATCAAATGTAATCATAGTTTAGTTCAAATGAATAAAATAAGGTGTGGTGTTGAATTTAGTAAGGGAACATTATTTATTTTCGCAGTATGAATAATGTTATGAGGTTTGCGCTTTTGGTTCCTTTTCTATTTGGATTTATGCTCAATGCAAAAGTGGTTTTGCCTGATGTGTTGAGTGATAATATGGTGATTCAGCAAAATAGCACTATTAAATTATGGGGAACAGCTAAAGCTAAAACAACCGTTAATATTAAAGTGTCTTGGTCAACTATTGACTATAATTGTCGTTCTGAAAAAAATGGGCAATGGCAAATTTCGATACGGACCAATGCGGCATCTTTTCAAAAACACGCGATAACTATTTCCGATGGAAAATTGATCACCATCCAAAATGTGCTAATTGGCGAAGTTTGGCTTTGTTCAGGGCAATCTAATATGGAAATGAGTTTTAATGGCTTTAAAAATCAGCCCATTGCGGATGCTAACTATTATATATCGAATGCTAAAAAGGAAAGTGGTATTAGAATGCTAAATGTTATAAAGTCTGCATCTCTTAACTCGAAGGTTGTTGGAAAAGGAAATTGGCTAGATAGTAGCCCTGAAAATTTACCATTATTCAGCGCGACCGCCTATTTTTTTGCACTGCGATTACAAGCGCAATTAAATGTGCCTGTTGGAATAATTAATTCGAGTTATGGAGGCTCTTCCATTGAAGGTTGGTTAAGTCCAGGTAATCTTGAAAGGTATACTGATTTTGATACTAAGCAAACGATCCCTGATTCTATGAGTTGGCAGAGGCCTTATGTGATGTATCAAAATATGCTAAAGCCTTATAGGGATTATGTGATCAATGGTATTGTTTGGTATCAAGGAGAAAGTAATGTCGGACGTTATGGAACATATGCTCAAAAATTACAAGAGTTGATTTATTTGTGGCGTTATACCTTTAATAATGCAGATTTGCCTTTTTATGTGGTGGAAATTGCACCCTATCTTTATGATGAGTTTGATCAAGCGGCTAAGCTAAGAGAAGCGCAATTTCAAGGTGTCAATTTAATGTATAATACCGGTTATGTTTGCACCAATGATTTGGTTAATGAGTCTGAGGCAAATAATATTCACCCATCTCAAAAAAAACCAATTGGAGATAGATTGGCGAGTTTGGCACTTCATGATACCTATCACTTGGACACAATTCATGCTTATTCTCCATGTTTTGATCATTTTTGCCTATCAAATGATTCAATTGTTTTGCATTTTAAAAATTGCGATGATGGATTTCAATTTCAACAAGAATTTGTAGGTTTTGAAGTGGCAGATTCGACGAAGTCTTTCATTAGCGCAAGTGCTACGGTAGGGATTGATAAAAACACCCTAGTGATCAAAATGGGCAATGGTTATGTGCCATTGGCGGTGCGTTATTGTTTTAAAAACTTTCAGCTTGGAAATGTAAAAAGTACGTATGGATTACCATTAGTACCTTTTAGAACTGATGATTGGGATAATTGAGTTATTTCAGAAAAGAAATATTTCGCTTCAATCCTTCAAATTTGGTTCGTTTAACGGCGCTATTTTTGAAAAGTGACTGAAAGGTTTCTTGTTCCAGATCTTCCCAATCATTTTGATTTAAATCTAACAGTTGGGCGCTAGGTTGAAAGCGTTTTTCTTGGTTGATTTTTCCGAATTTATTCCACGGACAAACATCTTGGCACACATCGCAACCAAACATCCAATTATCCATTTTCCCTTTAAATTGTTCCGGTAAAATAGCATCTTTAAGTTCAATCGTTAAGTGCGATATGCATTTGGAGCCGTCCACCACATAAGGCGCCACTATGGCTTCCGTAGGGCAGGCATCTATGCATTTTGTGCAGGTCCCACAATAATCTTTCATTGGCCCATCTTCCTCTATTACTACATCGGTAATAATTTCTGCAATAAAGAAAAAACTTCCTTCTTTGGGATGAATTAAATTGGTGTTTTTCCCCATCCATCCAAGTCCTGCTTTTTTCGCCCAAACTTTATCCATTACAGGGGCTGAATCCACAAAAACACGTCCTTCAATAGCGCCTATTTCTTGTTTCATAAATGAAAGCAGCTCGCCAAGTTTATCCTTTATAACAAAATGATAATCTTCTCCATAGGCATATTTAGATAATTTGGGCGCTAAGGGATCTTTTTGCAGTGTTTCGGTATGGTAATTTAATAAAAGGGAAATAACGGTGTTGGCATCGTCGACTAATAACTTTGGGTTTAAGCGTTTGTCAAAATGATTAGCCATGTAGGCCATCGATCCCTGATAATTATTTTTAAGCCATTTTTCTAAATGCGGCGCTTCCTCTTCTAAAAAAGATACTTTTGAAAAACCACAATAAAAAAAACCGAGTTCGCTCGCTTTATTTTTTATCGCTTGTTTGAATTTTGAAGCATTCATGAATTAGAATAAACCGCCTTGACTCCAACCCATTTCTTTACCAAAGAGTTTGAATGCTTTTTCAGTCGCTTTTCTTCCACGTTGTGTCCGCATCAGAAAGCCTTCTTGGATTAAAAATGGTTCATACACTTCTTCTAGAGTGCCTGCATTTTCACCAATTGCGGTGGCAATGGTTCCTAAACCAACAGGTCCACCAGCAAATTTATCGATGATGGCACGAAGTATCCGAATATCCATTTCATCTAAGCCATTTTCATCAACATTTAATGCCTTTAATGCAATTTCGGTTATGCTATCGTCAATTTTTCCACTTCCTTTAATCTGTGCAAAATCTCTCACGCGACGCAAAAGAGCATTTGCAATTCTGGGTGTTCCACGACTTCTACTTGCAATTTTAAAAGCGGCATCTTCATCGATTGGGATGTTTAACAAATTAGCAGATCGTTCAACAATACTTGTTAACGTTTTGGAATCGTAATATTCTAGTCTAGAATTAATACCAAATCTCGCACGTAATGGTGAGGTTAATAAGCCAGATCGAGTAGTGGCACCAATTAAAGTAAAAGGATTTAAATTTAATTGGATGGACCTTGCATTTGGGCCGGTATCCAACAAAATATCAATTACATAATCTTCCATAGCAGAATACAAGTATTCTTCTACAACCGGACTTAATCGATGAATTTCATCAATAAATAATACGTCTCCCTCACTAAGGTTGGTAAGAAGTCCTGCCAAATCACCTGGTTTATCTAATACTGGCCCACTTGTCACTTTAAATCCCACACCCATTTCATTGGCAATAATTTGCGCTAGGGTTGTTTTTCCTAATCCTGGAGGACCGTGGAGTAAAACATGATCTAAGGGTTCATTTCGTAGTTTTGCCGCTTGAACAAATATGGCTAAGTTTTCAACTACAGCAGGTTGTCCTGCAAAATCAGCAAGTGATTTCGGACGGAGAACCTTGTCAATTTCTTGTTCAGGTTGTTCGGCATTTTCACGATAGTCAAAAGAATCTTCCAAAAGGATTGTTTTTTTACAAATTTACAAAAGCCATTGAATTGGCAGTCAAATTCTGCTGATTTTACAAAGGACACGAATTGATAAATACAATTAGGATTGAATAATTCTCAAAAATTCAGTCATGGATTCAAATTGATAATCGGCAAGGATCAATCGTGGCTCAACAAGATGGGTTTTTTCTGGAATGCAAACGGCTTTCATTTTTGCTGCCTTGGCAGAAATAATTCCGTTTAAAGAATCCTCTATGACAAGGCATTTTTCTGGTAATACAGCCAATTTTTTAGCTACTGTTAAGTATACTGCCGGATGAGGTTTTCCATATTGTTCCATTTCAGCGGAATGAAAAAAATTAAATAATGACCTAATAGTTAAGCTGTCTAGTACAATTTTTATCAGTCGGCTACTTGATGAGGTGGCTAGCCCGATGGGTATTTTTTTGGATTTTAAATAATGCAAGGTTTCAATTACTCCCTCCAGTGGGTGAGGATTTGCAGCGATAAGTTCTTCCATTTTTACAATAATGGCCTCTTCCACTTCTGATTCATCGGTAATTCCCCAATTCTCTTGCAAGTTCCAAAAGTGAATGACTTCATCGATTCTAAGACCTACTGTTTTTTGAAAATCCTCCTTTTTTAATTTTGAACCTAGGGCGGAAAAAACTTCTTCCATTGCGATTTTCCACAATGGCTCAGAGTCAATTAAAACGCCGTCCATATCAAAAATAACCGCTTCAAAATTGTTTAACTGAATCAAGCTATTGTTATTTTAAGATGGTCAATTTTACTAATTCAATTCTGCGTTCACTTACAGCGACAATTTCAATACTGAGGTTTTGGTATTTTAATTCTTCTCCAACAGTTGGAATAGACTCTAATTCATGAATAATTAATCCACCAAGTGTGTCATATTCTTCAGAAGCGGTAATATTCAGTTTATAATGTTCAATTAGATAATCAATTTCAACCCTGGCAGAAAATAGAAATTCCGTATCACTAATTTTTTCTTCTGTTAAATCTTCTTTGTCATGTTCGTCTTCAATTTCGCCAAATATCTCCTCGATTACATCTTCAATCGTGACAATTCCTGCTGTCCCACCGTATTCGTCTGTTACCACAGCAATATTTCCTGATTGTGTTGTAAACAGTTCTAGCAATTCTTTCCCCGACATGACGGATGGAACAAATTCAATCGGTTTGAGAATTTGTTTTATAGATTTTGGTGATTTAAATAAATCGAACGAGTGAACAAAGCCAATAATATTATCAATTGATTTCCTATAAACTAAAATTTTTGACAATCCTTTTTCAATAAAAAGTGCAATCAAGGTGTCAAGGTCATCGTCAATATCTATTGCTACCATTTCTGTTCGAGGGATCATGCAATCTCGGGCTTTTACTTTTGAAAAATCTAAGGCATTTGATAAAATAAGCATGTCATTGCTCAAAGCCTCTTCGTCGTGAATCCGCGAGGAAATATCATCTACGTAGTGTGCTAAATCAACTTTTGAAAAGACTTTTTCCGTTGTTTTGGATTTTCCACCTGTTAATTTTAGCACAACACCGCTGAGCAGAAGAATTAATTGGGTGGGTAAATACAATAGTATAAAAACGATAAATAAGGGAAGTGTCCCAATATTTAAAAAACGATTAGGGTTAATTTGAACGATCGCTTTCGGTAAAAATTCCGCCGTGATTAATACTAATAACGTGGAAAGGATCGTCTGTGAAATTAATAACAAGGCCTCATTGTGCATGCCAAACCCATCTAAAATAGGATTTAATATATCGGCTGCTTTAATACCATAAATAACCAACGCAAAATTATTTCCTAATAAAAGTAAGGCAATCATTGTAGATTGATTGGAATAGAAAATTGATTTTAATTTTCCTTGCCAAGTCCCTCTTGATTTTTCAACTTCAATTTTTAAACGATTGGATGATAAATAGGCCAATTCCATGCCCGAAAAAAAGGCTGAAAAAAACAAGGAAATTAATATGATTACATATGCCTCCATCGATCTTATTTAATGACATCTCTGCCTATGTCTTTGCGACAATAAGCATTTTCAAACGATATTTTTGCAATCGAATCATAGCATTTATCGACGGCGACTTCTATATTTTTCCCGTAGGAAGTTACAGACAAAACCCGGCCTCCATTCGTTAATACTTGTGGGCCATCGGAGGTGGTGCCTGCGTGAAATACTATGCTATCAACCACATTGTTAATTCCGTAAATCGGCAATCCTTTATCGAAGTGATTAGGATATCCACCCGAAACCATCATGACGGTCGCTGTACTTTTATCAATAAATTGAATGTCTCGTTCGGATAATGTATTGCTAGCAATTCCTTCAAATAAATCTAAAATATCTGATTTTAAGCGAGGAATTACCACCTCGGTTTCCGGATCGCCCATCCTACAATTATATTCAATCACGTATGGGTCTCCTTTTACGCTGATTAATCCGAAAAAAATAAATCCTTTATAGGCAATGCCCTGACTTTTTAGCCCCTTAACGGTTGGCACAATAATTTGATTGTGAACTTTGTCCATAAAGCCAGCATCTGCAAAAGGGACTGGTGAAACGGCTCCCATCCCACCTGTATTTTCTCCTAGATTCCCGTCAAAAATTCTTTTGTAATCTTTTGCTTCGGGCAGAAGTTTAAAGGATTCCCCATCTGTCATTACAAAAACAGATAGTTCAATGCCATCTAAAAACTGTTCTATCACCACTTTTTCACTTGCCTTTCCAAATCGTTCATCCACCAACATGGAAGTAAGTTCCTTTATTGCAGTAGCTAGATCGTTGATGATTAACACGCCTTTTCCAGCGGCTAGGCCATCGGCTTTTAGGACATAGGGCGCTTTCATATCGCTTAAAAAAGCGATGCCTTCTGCCAAAGTAGCTGAGGTAAACGTCCCGTATTTTGCTGTAGGAATTCGATGGCGAGCCATAAATTCTTTTGCGTAATGCTTACTTCCCTCGAGTTTGGCACCTTCTTTACTCGGGCCAATTACTGCGCAATGACGAATGGTTTCATCGGCTTGAAAAAAGTCATAGATTCCTAAAACCAATGGTTCTTCAGGTCCTACCACCACCATATCGATGTTGTTTTTTAATACAAACTCTTTAATTCCTTCAAAATCAGTAGGAGATAATACGACATTTTTGCCGTATTGCCTTGTCCCCGCATTTCCTGGTGCAATAAACAATTCGTCTAAAATAGAGCTTTGTGCGATTTTCCATGCCAAGGCATGTTCTCGTCCACCGGCTCCTAACAATAATATTTTCATGCTACAGGTTTAACAAAATGACAATATTGACTCAAATATAAATTTTCCGTCTGTATTCCCTAAAATAGCATCCGAAGCGCGTTCTGGGTGAGGCATCATTCCAAAAACGTTTCTCGTTTTATTGGTAATCCCTGCGATATTATTTATTGATCCATTGGGATTTGCATCGGCATTTTCCACACCGGTTTGGTGGCAATAACGAAACAATACTTGGTCATTATCCTCCAACTCCTTTATTTTATTTTCATTGGCATAGTAACGTCCTTCACCATGCGCGATTGGAATTTTATATGTTTTGTCAAAGTCTAATCCTTTGGTTATACCGGCTAATTTAGAAACTGGTTTTAGGAATACATTTTTACAAATAAATTTTTGTTTATCGTTGTGTAGTAATGCACCATCCAACAATCCTGCTTCTGTTAGTATTTGAAATCCATTACAAACACCTAAGACATATCCGCCGTTGGCAGCATGCTGGATAACTTCATTCATGATGGGAGAAAACTTCGCAATCGCTCCTGATCTTAAATAGTCACCATAGGAAAACCCTCCAGGTAAGATTACCATGTCTACATTTTTAATGCTTGTATCTTTATGCCAAAGCGATTCAACTTTTTGACCTAAAAGATTTTCTAAAACATAAACCATGTCTTGATCGCAATTCGACCCAGGAAATGTCACAACTCCAAACTTCATTGATAGATTGATTAAAATTAATAATTTTTATTGCTTACAAATGTAATGATTTAGATGCTCAACTAAATTCGAACTAAGAAAAACTTAATAACAGCATAGGCAATTGTTAAGTAAAATAGAATGGATGAAATAGTACCAAAACGTTTGTTGAAAAATGAATAAGATAACAGAATTGCCAATGGGATAATCAGGAGGCTAAAGCGTTCTATTTGTTGGTAGTAGAAGAAATCGATGCTTCCCATACAAATCGCAACTGCGATTAAAAGCCAAATGATTTGTATTTGTTTTTTTAACCTATTTGAACTTTTAAGTATGCGTTTGCGAATTCCGAGTGTACTCAAAATTAATAATATTAAAATGAAGATTAATATTATTATAAAGTCTTTATGTATTTGTAGATTTTCTTTGGACTGAATTAATTTAGTGCTTAATTGACCTCCATTCCATTTTAAATAAAATAAGCCAAAAAGAAGAGGTGCGATAAACCCCGCGATAAAAATGATTAATTCTCGAACGATAAAAGGCCGAATAACAAGATACATGAAAACATATACAGGAGTAAAGATGATTAAAGGGGGGTGAAATGAGGCCGCACAACCTAAAAAAAATGCGCCGTTAAAGATGGCTTCTTTTCCATCAGCGTTTTGTTTTAATTTGAAGTATTGGACTAAACTGAGAATGATAAAAGTGTGTGAGATCAAAATCCCATCTAATCGATAAAATGAATAATAAAAGCTCATTAATATCACATAAATTAATGATATTATATACGTATTCCGGTCTTGAAAATCGTAGTTATTATATAGGTAGTTTAAATAAATGGCATTCAATAAGACAAGAATACTGGCCGAAATCTGAGTGAATATTATGGGGAAATTGAAAAATCCATTCCAAAAACCATAATTTATTTCATTCTCAATCTCATGGTAAACATATTGATTGTTTAGTAAATAAAAAGACAGGATAATAAAGGGCAACAAAAACAGTACTATTATCCTATTTCCTAAAAACAATCGAATCATAAGGCGAAAATAGAGAAAATTCCTATTACTGAATTAAAATTTAAGTAACTCAAAAATTATTAATTATTAATTCTCAATATTACGGGTGCACTTAAAAAACATTATATTTGTTTCCCTTTCAAAATATAAAGATAATGGCACAAGAAAAAACAAGATTTTCCGATGTTGAATTAGAAGAATTTAAAACACTTATTAATCAAAAATTAGTGGATGCGAACATCGATTACAGCCTACTTATTGGCTCCCTTTCACATAATGATGATCATGGAACGGATGATACTGGGCGTGCTTTTAATATGATGGAAGATGGATCTGAAACCCTATCTCGGGAGGAAGTTGCTCAACTTGCAGCCCGCCAGGAAAAGTTTATCCAAAGTTTGCAGGCAGCCCTAAATCGAATCAATAACAAAACATACGGAATTTGTCGTGTAAAGGGAACGTTGATCCCCAAAGAAAGACTTCGTCTAGTTCCTCATGCAACAATGAGTATTGATGCAAAAAACGAACAAAAAGGATAGTGAATAAAAAATTAAAGATTGTTGGAATAGTTATTCTTTTGCTTTTAATTCTAGATCAATTAATAAAAATCTATGTAAAAAGCACTTTTGCACCAGAAGAACACAAATACCTTATTGGAAATTGGTTCGCGATGCACTATATCGAAAATCAAGGAATGGCTTTCGGTACCACTTTCGGTGCATCTATTTGGCACAAATTAGCACTGAGTATTTTCAGGGTGGTTGCGATTGTATTCATCGCCTATTACATAATTAAAGAAGCAAAAAAAGGCGCTAAATTATCTTTTCTAATCGCGATGGGTTTTATTTGGGCAGGAGCAACAGGTAATCTAATTGATTCCATGTTTTATGATTTCATTTTTAATTTCAATCCATGTGATCGCTTTAATCAATTAGAAGGATCTAAAGTGTTAGCGGATTGTAAAAGTTTTGGAAGATCTTTTCCGGTAGAAATTCGGCATAAGGGCTTTTTGTTAGGTAATGTGGTTGACATGTTTCAATTTGATGTGTTGTGGCCAAAGTGGGTGCCATATTTTGGTGGAGGACAAATTTTTCCTGCTATTTGGAATGTTGCTGATGGTTCAATTACCATTGGAGTTGTGACCATTATTATTCGACAACGCTACTTTTTTCCAAAAAACAAGAAAGAAGAGCTAAAAGATCAAGCGGAAAACTAAAAGTTATATTTCATGTTTCGATCGTTTAATACCGAAAAAGAAACTTTCCATCCAATTTTTGTATCCATTTTATTGCCGTCTGAAGCAAAACCATATACACCAATTCGTAACCGGCGTCGTGTTAATTTGAAGTTTCTTTCGAGTCCCGCAATGAGCTCATAAAATTGGTAATTATTTTCTTTTACATACATGGCCCCTCCGCCAAAAACTAATCCTATTCGGGTTTTTTTCATAAATGGAATTTTGTTTATTATGGCTCCATTATCATGGTGGACAAAATGAAATTCAAAAATATAATCCTTCGTTGGCATAGTTGAATCTAAGCCTTGAAAGGAATACATTGGGTTTGAAAACCAAATAGGATCACTTCTACGTTGGAATTTATAGTCAGCATCTTTTAAGGAGCGCGCACTTATGAATTTTCCCGCAGCAACTCGATAACTTGTGGTTCCTAAGGTGCCGATTTTTAGCGATTGATTTATTGATAAATTAAGGTATTCATGATCAACATCACTTCCAAATATCTTGGGAATTCCTCGTTCATACATTAATGTAAAGGTCGGCCATGCTGATCCTAGAATTACTTTCCGATAGGGTTCTCGCATATATTTTTGCTGCGGAGTATAACTTAAACTAAAATCCATTATATAGGCTTGGTATGAACTAAAATCGGTTGGCTCATTATTGGGTATTACGTTGTCTAAGATGGTTGCGAAGTTATATCCTTTTAAAGATCTCCTTTCAGCGAAACTAGCCTCTGTGCCAAAATAGAGCCCGTTTATTAACTCATACTCGAATGAAAAACTCATGCTTGTTGCCTCAATAAAATTTTCGCGTTTATAGACTTGTGATATAGCGTCATAACCTCTTATTACATCAAAATCATGGTTGATGGAAGCCCGAATATACCCAAAGTGGAAAGGGTCAAATTTGTATTTCCACCATGAATCACCCTTTATATCGCCGTTTAAAATGCCATATGAAATTCTTGTATAGGCATCCAACGTTCGCTCGTCCTTCCATTTTTTAAAATAATCGATGCTTGGTGTTATCCTTGGGCCAGCTATGAATACAGGTTGGATGAGTGTGGCCAATGAACCTGCCGACCATTGTGTTTTTTTTACTCTATTTCTATGTTCAACTCCAAACCAAAGTACTTTTAATACGGTTATCTTATTAAAAATCGCATCAATTGAATCTAAGTATTCCACCCGATTTCGTGCATCTTTTATGCTGTCTTTGATAATGATAAAGCGTTGTTCTTCTAACGTAAGGCTAGCTGGCCTATTATTTTTCCAAAACAAGGAGTCTTTTTCATAGGCTTCTTGTGTTGTAATGGCTAATTCGGTACTGAAAAATTTCCGATCAAATTTTGGATCAAAATTGTAGTTACTGAAGATAGCCTCCGTTTTGTAATCTGAGGCTTCCGATTTATATTTTACGTTATAGCTTAGTACCTGTTTGGTTAAAATACAAATGCTATCCCCAGGATGATCGTATTCTTGATAAATCTTAAAATTATCGTATACCAGTAGGTTGCCCTTGCTCATGTTCAACTCTAATTTTTGGATTAACCACAAGGAATCAATTACCCAAATATATCCTTCTAAAGTTGTGGTCGCCATATTTCTAGGACTAATTTTTATCTTGGAGATGATCTGTCCATTTTCCTCGATTTTACTCTCCAATTTATAGCGATACGAAAGAATACCAGGCGTGGAGATCGGCGAACTAACCGGAGTTTGGTGCAGGTCATCCAAATGCAATAAATTTTGAAAGAAATTAAAATTTGATTTTACAGTGGTTGTGTAATAAAGCGTTTTTGCACTTCCTCTCAAGGTGTAAGCATTCCTTATTTCTTTTACTTTATTTCCCGGTGCATAATTACGTGTAAGCTGAACTTCCACCAAATTCATTTTGTTGGCATCTTCATTTTTTTCTTTTTCTTCGAACGATGGTTCTCGCTTGTCATCTTCTTTTTTTGGATTCTCCTTGATGTCTATTTTTTCAGTTGCTTTTATATAAACATCGACAATATGAGGGTAATTCCATTGATTAATTTGGTCTCTTTTATTAACGACTTTCAGCATTATATCCCTTCCTGGATTGGCTTTTTTTACACTAACATCAATGGCGTCAAAGTCTTTAATTCGAGAGGAGAAAAGTTGAAAGTCTCGGGTGATGTCTAGGTCTGAAATGGAGATATAGGCTTCCCGTTCATCAAAACCTAAGGCATTAAAAATTAAAAAATATTCTCCAGGCATTAATGCCATTTCATATTGACCATTTGTATTGGCAACGGTTCTCATTTCCGAAGCATTTTTTACAAATACTTTTACATTTGGGATGGGGGAGTTGTTTTCATCTGTAATTATTCCACGCACAAATAGTTGTGCATTAACTGCATTAATAAGGAGTAAAAATGAAAAGAGGAGAAAATATTTCATTAATTGGAATGCTGAAAATCGAGGTGTATTAAATACTATGCCGTTTTTGAATTTTCTTGGTCTTTCAAAAATTTTGCATGATTCTCAAAACGCTTCATCATCCAACGTTTCATAAAAAACATTACAAAAGCAAGGGCAACCATCCAATAATAAGAACCCCATCGGTCGAAGCCCTGTGTAAAACAATTATAGCTTACAATAAAGAATAGTACGATGCCTAAACCAAACCAAAAATATTTCATTACCTTATTATAAATGCCCATAGTTTTTAATTTATTTCTTGTTCTTTATTAATTTTTATTTTACCTCGCGGCTTCAATATTTCATAACGACTAAAATCTTGTTTCGTTTTTAATCCTTCACCTAAAAATACGCCATCGGGTGCTTTTACAATAACCTGTGCAGGTGTAAAGATACTACTGTCTTTTTGATTCCAATATAAAACCTCCGTTTCTAAAGTCTGTTTTTTTTTATAATTGTATAAACGCACAGAATCTTTTACCATTAGTAGACCTTTGGAATAATTTATTTCACCATATAAGGCAGTTAGTGTGGAGATCACTTCTCCTTTTTCTGAGAAGAAATTTACACGCAGGCTGTCTAGCAATTTGGTAATGTTTTCTGGTTTGTGCATTGTTTCGGCATAAGCGGCTTTTAATTCTACACGTGCATATCCTGAATCGGAATAAACCATTTTTAGGTCATAAATGGTTTCGTCTGGTGACTTGGGGTTGTAGGTAACTTTTGCAATAGTAGTTGGGTCGTTTTCACAAGAAAACAGCATTAAACACAAAACGGCAATACAACTAGTTGAAAATTTCAATGGCTTAATTTTTAATCCAATTTTCGTTTTCTAAACCAACGTTCAAAACTTGCCGGCGATAAAATGATCCCCAAATTTATACCGATGTAATTTTCGCCTAAACTTCCCGCAGCAAATGTGGATCGCTGACCAGCGGTAAGACTTAGGTTTATACTTGATAACGATTGTTGCGCAAGAACTGGAATGCCAAAGCCCAAGGAAATTCCTCGGTCAATGTATTGGATTCCATTTTGAAAATAGGGGAGCTTGTCGTAATAGCCACCAAGGCGATAGGTTAATTTATCTAGTGCTTTTAAAGAGGCGATGTTTTCGTAAATTTTAGTTTCAGGTGAATATTGGATACCAAAACCGAAATGAACTCCCTTGTTGGAATCCCAAGTGGGTACTAATGAGTCAAAATCATTGGACATGCTGTTTTTTACGCTGTAAGAAGCGGTAACCATTATATTAGGGTGTAAGGTTTTGTTTTTTCTTTTCTGTACACCTAGCATAAACACTTGTGAAAGTCCGACGCTATAGTTTAATTTAGATACGATATGCCCTGTAGATGAAGATGTACTCAATGTGTCGTAGCTAGCCGGAGAATAAATATTCGTTGAAGTGTAAACTGATGTGTTGTAGTTAGCGTTATAGCGTTGCGCTGGTTCAACTGTTCCAGCCAATATTAGCGAATAATTTTTGCTGATTAATTGTTTGTAGGACATACCAAGTGTATATTGGAAGGCTTTCATTCCAATTGATGTACGATTTAGGCCACCAGCAAATGTATTATTATCAACCAATAAACTCATTCGATCGTTGTTAAGCGTGCCAAATAAATAACCAGCATTAAACCCGACAGAAAAACTACTTTTTTTAGCTTGAATAAGCGCATAGGAAAAGCCAACAAATAAATTATTAACAGTTCCTTTACCAGCATAGGTATATTTTAATGAGTCGACGCCTGTAAAAACGCTTTCACTTATTTCATATCCTTTTTTTGCAAAGGGTTTTAGACCAAATGCCAATCCCATTCTTTGCTTCATTTTGAATCCTAATGCGAAATGGTCAACCATTGCAACGGTTGAATTAGCTGATTCATTGTTTTGCGTAAAATTCGAGATTCTGCTATTAATACCGAGTGATAAAAGGGTGTTCCCAGTACTTAAACTACTATAACTGGAAGGATTAAAATAATTTAATTGACTTGAATCGTAGTAGGCATCATACCCCTTGCCCAAACAATCATAGATAGCATGTGAAGATTGTCCGACTTCACCAATCCCAAAATTAGAGAGTGGATGAGAGGTAAGGTTTTGTCCCATTACATTCGTCAAGCAAAAAAAACAAAAGAATAAATTAAGGATGAAGCGCATTGAATAAATATATTTCGTGGATACCTTTTAATGTCAAATTTTCGTCTGCAAAGATGTCGTTTTTTTGCGCTAAATCAAAATGCTGGGCGTCGCCACCTGTTATAAAGATGGTAATGTTAGGGTCTAATTTCCGATAGTTCTCCATTCGCCAAGCGATTTCCCCTTTAATTCCTCCAAGAACACCTGCAAACATCGATGATTCTGTTGAGTTCCCATATAAGTCAAACGTTGGATAGGGTGCAGTTAGCAAGGGCAAAAGAGCGGTATAATCATGCAATGATTTCAGTTGTATTCTTATCCCCGGAGAAATAGATCCTCCCCAATAAACAAAATCATGATCTATATAGTCAAATTTGACACAGGTGCCGATATCAATGGCTAGCCCGCCTCCTAAATTGTTATTTTTTTTTAATGCTGCGTACATTCCCGAAACATTACAGAGACGGTCTGCCCCAAGATTTCCTTGGTAACTATTTGTAAAAGGCAGTGATGACTGGGGAGTTATTTCATAAATAGCATATTGATTCCTTAACTTCTGCGCAAAATCATCTGCTCGAACTGATGCCAATACTATTGGATGCTTGGATGAAAGATTAGTTGAAAGCGTTTCAAATGAATCAAATCGTTGAATTTCTTGAAGTTCATGTTGTTTAAAAATAGCAAGCTTAATTGCCGTATTTCCAGCATCAATACACTGTATGATTTCATCCATAGCCTTACAAAGATACGTCCAATCAGCCTTGATTTCATGATAAAAAGAAAGAATATCTGAAATTTGGCTTGATAAAATGTAAAAAAGTAGTAAATTCGCACCCACAATTAGGCTGGTACCTTAGCTCAGTTGGTAGAGCAAAGGACTGAAAATCCTTGTGTCCCTGGTTCGATTCCTGGAGGTACCACATTAAAACCCTGACCGAAACGTCAGGGTTTTTTGTTTGTTACCAAACTTAAATTTCCATTGTGTTCCTGTGCGCCGCGGCGCACGATTCCTGGAGGTACCACAAAAATCCCCGTTATTTATAATGGGGATTTTTTATTTTTGGAGATGTTTACAACCTATGTTTTATATTCTTCAAAAGTTCAAAAAAAGTATACGGGACATACCAATAATTTGGATCGAAGAATTAAAGAACATAATTTAGGATTGCTCGGTATTTCTACCAAAAATAAAGGTCCTTGGGTTCTAATATACTCAGAACAGTTTAACACACGTTCAGAAGCAATCCTACGCGAAAAAGAACTTAAAACGGGTAAAGGCCGGGAATTTATAAAAAATCAAACCGGATTATGATAACTTGAGTCCCTGTCCGCCTAGGCGGACGATTCCTGGAGGTACCACATTAAAACCCTGACCGAAACGTCAGGGTTTTTTGTTTGTTACCAAACTTAAATTTCCATTGTGTTACTGTGCGCCGCGGCGCAAGATTCCTGGAGGTACCACGAAAACAAAACGAGAATGAGAGCGACCCTTCGATAAACTCAGGGCTAAAAGCGCCATTCTCGTTTTTGTTTTACATCATTTTCATTCTTTTCCAGGGATTACTTGGTTCATAATTGATTCTCTCGTGATATTATTGTCAATAACAATTCCATTCAATAAGTGACAAAATAATTATTGACGAAAATTGTCACAAATCATTTAAGTGATGGATTATGAATACGAACCTTTATAATAAGGTGTAATTATTAATAATAGAAATAATCAAACCGTATGAAAAATAAAGTCGAAACTGAACCAAAAAACATTTTTGTTCAATATCTAACAACTAAACAGAAAACATTGCAATCTGAAATAACTTTTAGCCAATTGATTAATGATAAAATATTGAATCAGAATGATCAAAAATCAATTAAATGCCTTTTCGAGTTGATTCTTTCTAATGAGATTGAACTTGCAAAATTTAGCAGATTTCCATATGACTTTACTATTAGATTGGCTAATTCTAAATTGAAATCTAAGGATTTAAGTATTTCAAATTGCATCGAATTATTTGAACTTTATACTAAAGAAATTTCTAGTACGATTGACTGGCTTGACTTTGAAAAGATTACAGATTGTGTTTTTTCAGAATATGGAATTTGTAAAGAAATTGAAAAATTGAAACTGCCAACACCTGAAATCAAAATTTTATTCAAAACGATCAATGGTTTTTTAATGGGGCAACACCCCGTTTTTCTCAATGATATGCAATTGAGAGCAGAAGAATTAATTCATTTTAGCTTATTACTTTCCGATGAAAATAATAAACTAATTGAACAAGATTTAATTCGTCTGCAAATAGATCAAGATGGCGTTTCTATTCGGACATGCATCACTAAAAAAACATTGTCGCTGATTGGTAATCTGAAACCAAATATGGAATTAATAATTCCTTCAACTACAAAAGATACGCTATTTGAGATAATTAAAGGTGATAATTTAGAGAGGGTTAATCTTCAATACACTACTGAAATTGATGCAACATTCACTGATTTTTGTTCGTTGTCTAAAAATATAAGTAAAAATGAAAATCTTTCAATCTTACTTTATGGAGCGCCAGGCACTGGTAAGACAGAATTCGCAAAACAAGTTGCAAAAAATGTAAATGGCACATTGTATCAGCTAAATTTCCCACATATACAGTCTAAATGGATTGGAGAAACCGAAAAAAATATTCGTCGCGTTTTCAATTTATATAGAGATGCTTGGCAAAAATCTAAAGAACCAATCATATTATTAATAAATGAAGCCGATGGATTAATGAATAAACGAGTGAGTGTAAATACGAGCAATGACGCTTTTGCAAATCAGGCTCAAACAGAATTGTTAGAACAGTTGGAAAAATTCGATGGAATATTGATTGCTACGACCAATCTTTTGGGGAATATTGACACGGCATTCCATAGAAGGTTTTTATTCAAAACGGAAATACATGCTCCGGATGAAATGAGTAGAAGTAACTACTTAAAAAGCAGCGCTATTTATCCATTGTTAAACAGTTCTCAAATAGCTATGCTAAATAGCATTTCCTTTACCATTGCTGATTTGAAAAACATGGAACAAAAAATCGGTTTAATTCAGCGCATTAGACTTCTATCTTCAAAAGATCTTGATGCCTTATTCATAAGTGAAGGATTAATAAAGAACACTTCCAAGGCCATCGGTTATGCCATTAATTAATAGTTTATTAGGTTATTTTCAAAAATCATTTTTTTTAACAAATTATAAATATTAAGTTCGTTATATGACTACTAAAGATTTCACCCAACTTTTTCCTGAGATTTTAAATCCAGCTGTTTCTTTATCCAATTTAAAGGCCTTGTGTCGTTCAAATAGATTTGAATTGGATGATATGACTTTTTGTTTGCATGACTTTGCATTGGTAAAAAATAATTATCCAGGTTATTTAGCAAATCCAGGCGGCTACCTTTGGAAAATAGTTAAAAATTCAATAAACAAGGGCTACAGGGGAATTAAGGTTAATTACGCTTCTGTTGATGAAATAAAATCAATTGATGAAATTCCAGAATTTGATTTAAGGGATATTAAACAAAAGTTGCGTGATTTCACAAGAGATGTGAATAATTTAAGTCTTCCTCCAAGTTATTATAGAGTTATTAATTTGATTATCATGCTTTGTCCAATGGATCATGAATCATTTTTTGAATTCATGGAAGAACTTTACCTAGAAGCAGAAAAGATAGGAATCTCAAGAGAAAATGTTAGACAAATTCTTTCTAGAATTAGGAATTTTTTAAAAGGAAATAATGGATTAAGAGATACCATGTCATTTATTACTTTCGACCCAAAGCGTGTAGAAATTGTCGATTTGTTTTTAAATAGTGAAGAATAAAAATAATTTTAAAACCATAAAAAAATGAATATAACAGATTATAACTATCCCATTGGACAGCCAAGAGGGTTTTTTAACGGTCGTGTTCCATTAGCAACACCAGCAACATTTCCATCTACGTACGATATTGATTTTTTGCGTTATTTATACTTTCTATGTATAAAAAATGCTGAAGGAGATTATCCTATTGAGATAAATAGAGAAGAAATAGATAAAGCTTTTCAAAATGAGGGTTCTTGCAAACCAAGAATAAAAAAAATATTAATTGGTGAAGCTCCTCCTCCAACTTATCTAAATTATTTTTATAATCCATCTCCTTTAAGATGGAATGCAGGAACAGGTAATCCAACAGTGGGACAAGCATGGACAAGCGCGATTAAAAACACAATGTTTCCAGGAATTGCATTTCCGGACACAATTTCATTTTTGAAGGCTTGCGCACAAAAAGGGTTCTTATTATTAGATCTTTTTCCGTACAATATTATTTACTCGGGAAGAAGGACAACTGTAAGATATAGAAATGCTTGTATCAGTGCATTTGGAGGAACATCTCCATATCCCCATAATATAATAAACACATTAACTTCGATTAAATGTTGTTTGCATGAGGAAATATCTATCTCTTTTGCTATGAAAAGTTTTGGTGAAATCATTTTAAATGATGCTAGTTGTGTTGCTAATATTACACTTTGGCTTGCAGCAAATGGAATAATATTATATCCTGCCGGTCCAATTAATTCGCCTCGTTTAATACCAGTCAAGGATAGCTCAAAATATTTGAGAGTCTGTGGAAGAAGATATTTATTAGCTCCTTGTAGTATTTTAATGGGCATAGCTGGAATTTGACAAAATAATTTTAATATTTTTAATTCAATATGTCTCTCTGGTTTGGAAAAATAAAAGAACCTAACGGTTGGATGGGAAATATGGCTCCGTATCCTATTACCCATAATGGTCAAGTTTGGCGAACAAGCGAAGCCTTGTTTCAATCGATGCGTTTCAACGATCCTCTTATTAAAGAGATCATTCGAGCTGAAAATAGCCCATTAGTGGCAAAATGGAAAGCGAAAAGTCATCGCGCACATTATATTATTACTCCAATGTCACCTCAAGATATTGCGAATATGGAGGCATGCGTTTTATTGAAATATCAACAACATCCAAAAATAGCAAGTATGCTAATGGCAACTGGAAAGCACCTTATTTATGAAGACGCAAGTAATCGAAAAGGAGTAAATGATTTATTTTGGGGAACGCATCGTGATCCTAAAAATCCTATAATGCCCATTAATGGACAAAATATGATGGGGGAGATATTGATGAAAGTTAGAGGAATTTTACTTGCTAATGCGGCACTACCAAAACCAATTATATAAATCTAATTATTGTTTGAAAAATACAGAATTTAAAATAGTCATTTATTGGCTCAATTTTGAGCTTGTTAAAACTGAAATTTTCTTCAAAAGTCTTTTTTATGGCAGCTAACACTACTACTCAGTGGTCAAGTAAATTCAAAAAATTTGGAATTACGGATCCTTTCCTGAAGTTGCTTACTGTTAAGTATGAAAATAGTATTCCATGGCAAACTGTAGTGAAGGATGAGCTCACGCTTAATCAACACATTAAAGATGTTCTGCTCCCTGACTTAAAGAAAAAAACAATTTGGAATGAAGCTTATAATCAAAGTTCCAAAAGTTTATTTGTAGGCTATGATCATCTTGATGTTGAGCAAATTTTGGAAACAGACGAGTTTTCAGATAACGATGTACGAGAAGTAACAATGCATTTGACTGATATTGAATATTACGATGAGTATGTTGAAACAGAACAAATTCCCGAAAGCCAAAGTCGTGAAGAATACGAGATAGAATGTAGGGATTTCGCAGCATATGCGTTAGCTACCGTAATAAACAATAGAAAAAAAGCCGCATTCAAAATTTGGTTTGATGATGTTCAAAAAAAATACCCGAAAAATGTAGCTTTTCAATATTTGATTTTAAAACCAATAATTGAACAATCCGGTTATAATTCTAGACGCTTATTACCCGCGCCGGATAATGGCGTTTTGAAGTGGCTTTTTGTCCGAATTCAACATGAGTTTTATCTACCATCTACCAATTTTGGGTTGGAATACAGGATGCGTTTATCTAATGGATTAAACCATAGGGTAATAAATGGATGGCAATTTATCCCTTCAGGTATTGAAAACGCAGCAAAACTTTCAGCAGCAGCAGCTAGAAGTGGTTGGTGTATTGCTGGCCAATATTATGCAAAGTATTATTTAGACTTATGTGACTTTTATATTTTACGCGAAAAAGGCAAGCCTGTGGTTGCATTAAGAGTTTTTAAAGAGAATTTTTATGAAATCAGAGGGGTTAATAATGGCATTCCTGAAAACTATTATTCTGAAATTTGGTTTTTTATTCGCTCTATTTTTTCAAACTGTACCATCCCATCAAAATTTGTGAAATCAAATTCAGCGGAGCGTATGGTTCCTCATTTTTCAAAAATCGTGAATGAAAACCTAGAAAAGAATAAGAAGAATAGTGAATGGTGGCAAGAAATGGTGTCGAAATGGCCGGGAACGTTCGATTTAGTTCCTGATGAATTGAAGTCAGAGGTAAAATTAGACACTTCAACATTCATTAAAAATCAATTCTATATGAGTTTAGGCGTGGAATTTCGTGAGAAATACGGCATTCACTTTTCCGAATCTGATTATATCGGTTTATTAGAACAACATCCTCAATTATATTCTGAGTTAGGAATCCTAGATAATCCAACACTAGCCGCTGCTTGTATTAAAGGAGTACTCAATCGCTTAATAGTGAATGACATTACCTACAAAGAGTACAGTAAACTTCCTGAATTTGCCCGTAAAAGTCCGGAAATAATTAATCGAATAACTACACATCTTCCTTTAAGCTTTGAAAAAAACATTATTAAAAGAGGTTCTAATTATAAAGAAAGAAATGAATCGGTAAAGCTTGAAGAGCATGTGCCTTATACGCAAGGTGAATCCTTGGATCTTACTGTTTTAAGAGCACTTGAATCGATACTTAAAAATCAAAGTTCTGATTTTACGGATGTTATTTTTTCAAATGAGATTATTTCTCACCCCGATTTTAAAGAAATTAGAAAACAAGCCTGGTTGAAAGCCGTTCTAAAGGACCCTACTTTTTATTTTGCATTTCCTATTGATTTAGTTCATGAGCACGTCTGGGCTCCACAAACAAAAATTAGTGCTAAAGATGAAAAAACACTTGAAACATGGGTTTCAAAAATTGAAGCTCGACCTTGGTATCTTGCTACGGAAGGAAAAGTACCTAAGTCAGTAAGATATCATGAAGCCTTATTGAGAGCATATCTAATAGGTTGGGGAGCGATATTAAGTAAAACGCCTTCTCAAATTTGGAAAAAAGTAAATTCATATCAACGCACCTATATGTCATATGCAGCGTTAAGAAATTTTTATATTTTTTCAGTTTTGGCAAAATCATTTGGGAAAAGAGGTGGAGGGTTTTCGACGGCATCTGAAAGAATGCGGCAAATTCCATCCTATCAACTCGCTTTTTTCTGGTCCGCTATTATTAATAGTACGCCAAATAGTAGTGTGAGAAATTTGATTAAGCCAATTATTACACCGACAACAAAAGGAATAGTTATCGATCCTCAGTATGAATTAATTAAGTTATTCTTGTCAAAAGGTTTTAATCAATTCCTATATCTTAGTATAACAAAGCCAGATCCTGAAAATTATTATTTTAATCGAATAGATCCTGATGTTCCAATAGTAGAGAAAATACATATCGGAAGTTTAGTTGAATTTGAAGTAGATGGAAAAATACATCGTGTTTCAATAGGAATAATTGCTGCAGGATTTAAGTTTATAGACAAACATAGTGCAAAAGCAAAATTACTTTTCAGTAGGAGAGAGGGGGATATAGTGCCAGGGCACAAAATTAAAATAATAAAAATATTTTAATTTAAAACACTGTAATTCAATTATATAGATTTGAAAAAAAAGATCCTTAAGAAATTAAGGATTTTTTTTTGTCACAAAATGTCATGTGGATACCTTATCACTATATAACCCCTTAAAATTTAGAAGATGAAAAATGTTTGGTTTAAAAAAGTGGCAGAAGAGTATGGTTGGATGGGAAATATGGCTCCCTATCCCATAAAGTTTGATGGAAAAGTTTGGCTCACTAGTGAGGCATTGTTTCAAAGTATGCGCTATGATGATGATAGTGTGAAGGAAATGATAAGGGTTGAAAAAAGTCCTATGGGTGCAAAAATGAAGGCAAAAAAATACAGGGATCAAATGGTGGTTGTTCCTATGTCAGAATTGGATGTTGAAAATATGAGAAAGTGTGTGAAGATGAAATTTGATGCGCACCCTCAATTAAAAAGACAGTTAATGAATACAAAGGATGCTTTTATTTATGAAGATATAGGTAATAGAAATGGGGAGAGACACAAGTTTTGGGGTGCGAAAAAGTGGAGTGAGAGTAAAAGTGATGGAAATAATATGATGGGAAAGATTTTGATGGAATTGAGAGAGGAGTATTTGAAGGAAATAAAGTAAGATTTAGTTATGGGAAAGAGGATTTGTGTATTCTCTTTCCCACCATTCAATTATTAATTTAATATAAAACCGAAGCTATGAACAGACTAGAGAAAATGGAACACTTACAAGTTAATTTGAATACCTGGTTTTCTGAATGGGCAAGTTATGCCAATGAGAAGGAACGGATTGGCGCGAGAATGTTGGGGAGAAATAAAAGTTTAGAATTGTCAATTTCGTTTCGAACGATAAAACCATTCATCGCTAATTTGTCTTATGATGTATGTTTTTATACCGGTGAGCCAACGTTGAAAATTTCGTATTCAACAGCCTATAATTTTCCAAAGGAGATTAAAGATGTACTTCAAGGCATCGATACTTCTCAAGTAGATTATTACAAAATGGAAGAAATGGAACTTGTTGGAGAATCATCTTTTGATAAAGTCTCCATAAAAAATTTAATCGCTGAAAAATCGATTGCCTTTTTTGTTTGGAAAACTAAATTAGACGCTTCACATTATATAATACCTTGATTTATGTCACAGCAAAATATACAATCAATTTTTGACCAGGGAGCGAATTTAATGTTCGTCCATATTAAAGAGCAAGCGATCTCCACTGCAGGATTGCATCCGATTTATAAGGATACATTTTTCATGGATGAACTGATTCGTTATTTCATTCAAAAAGAGGAATATGAAAAGTGCGAATACTTGGTAATGATTCGCGAAGCATTTAGATTTTAATAATTTAAAACAATTAACTATGAATTACGAGCATTTAGAAGATGTACCAGGTATTGAAAGAATTGTACCAGAAAGATACGTTTGGCACGTTTCTTCCCCTGAAAAAAGAGCATCAATACTAAAGTTTGGTTTAACGCTAGAATTTGGCGACCATAAATGTATTTTTGCCAATAATCAATCTTCTAACATCACATTTATGTATCCATTTTGTTTGGAAGAAGAAAATGGAAGATATAGATCAGATAATTTACTGAAATATGATTTTTGGAGAATTGATACTGCTAGGTTTAAAGCAGATTGGTACATTGATCCCAACATGAAAGATGGTCCAATAGAATACATGGGTGATGAAAAATATTTTGTTGTTACCGAAACTCCGATTCCATGCGAGGCTATTGAACTATTTGAAGTAGGTCAGGAATTTATTTATAAAAGGATGTATGTAATATTATCTGGTAAAAATAAAGCTTCAGGCTGGAGCGAAAATATTGCTTTAAGAGGCAAAAAGAATTTAGACATTAAGAAAGAGGTATCCGAATACAGAAAGACGCATGATGCAATAAAAACAAAATCAATGCGATCCCTTGACGTAAAGGATCATTTGTTTCCGTTAGTTATGCATAACGATCATTTGAAAGAAGTATCAGGAATTAAAAGAATTGTACCAGAAAGATACGTTTGGCACGTTTCTAAGCCTAAGAATAGAAAAGCTATATTAGAGTTTGGATTAAAACCAGATGCAAGCAAACACAAGAGCATTTGTGCTAATAATCAATCTTTTAACGTCATATTTATGTATCCATTTTGTTTAGAAGCGGAAAAGGGAAGATATAGACCAAATAATTTACTGAAATATGATTTTTGGCGCATTGATACCCATAGTTTTCAAGCTGATTGGTACATTGATTCAAATATGAAAAATAGTCCAAAAAAATACGAGTGTAATGAAAAGGATTTTGTTGCTACCGAAACTCCGATTCCTTGCGAGGCTATTGAACTATTTGAAGTAGGTCAAGAATTTATTGATATTAAAAAATACACACACATCACTTCAATTGAAAAATCAACAGGAATTGAAGAACTAATGATAATAAATTCTGTTGATGATAGTTACATCAAAGAAATTAAATCGGAGTTACGAAAAACAAATAAAATTATAAATTCTAAAACGTCTAGGTTTTCTTATGTCAAAGATGTTCCATTTCCTTTGGTGAAAGTTCAATAAAAAATGGTAGAACCAATTCCATAATAAATAGTAAAGCACAGAAAATAGTTTAAATGAAATTGTTATTTTTTGGTTGGTTTGCCGTAAGGAACTATCAACAGGTTTAAATGCCCAACTATTTTGATCTATTAAGATCTTTTCTGGTTCTAAAACTTATAAATTACGCTCTATTTTTGAAAATCATTTTTTTTATCCGTTTCTAATAAGTAGGTTTGATTATATGATTACTCCATCTCAATACCCTTAAACAACTTATTTTTTTTGTTATAAAAATTTAAATTCTTTAAAAAGGATAACAGGAAAATTATGCCCTTTTTTTTGAGGAGAAATAAAAAATATAATACAAAGCTGTCACACATTCTTATTAGCTGGATTTAATAATATGTAACCCCCTAAACCCTATATAAAATGAAAAGTAAAATGGAAAGTAAAATGAAAATTAAGCCAATCGTTGGGACTGAAAGATTGTTTAAAATTTTAAACAAACGAATTCAAACTGGAGTTTCAAACAAAAACAAATCTGGAAAAACTTTTTCCTTAGAAAAAGATGCCGATGCTACAAGGCTTTTATATCAAAATATTATTGATTCACTTCCAGCGCGCCCCGGAATTATTATTATAACTGGGTATTATAAAAATTCTTTTAATACGTTGGAGATTATTAAGTCTGATGAAAATATTAAACAAGTCTTTTTAAAGTCTCGAAATAATAAAAGATATCAATCTCTTAATGATTATATGAATAATGAATTATTTGATCACATTCAAATTCAACTTGCTTCGGCAAGTTGAATTCTTTAATCAATACTTTTTATTAATTAATTTAAAACCTCAAAAAATGAAAAATCAAATTTTAATGTTCTTTAGCTTAATAGCTATTACAACTCAAGCACAATTTTCGGAAGAAAAAGTCTTAGAAGACGGATCCCATTATATTGTTTATACCCCCAGACATTTCTCTGCGGAAGAACTTGCGAACTGGAAACCACGCCGAATACCAACGACCGCTGAAATCCAAAAAAATCCACTTATTCCTTTGAGTAATATATTCATGAGAAATCTGGAATCAACATTAAAAATAAATGTTTCGGAGGACAGTTCTTTAGTAACAGCATGTGACATACATTTTTTTAAACACCTAGGAATAAATGATGTCAATAGTGAAACATTTCCAGTTAGGTATCATCAAATATGGGAGATGAAAGAATCAGTGGTAAACTATAACTTTAATAATTTCTCTCAAAGCTTAATTAAGATGATTCAGGATAATCACTTAGATAGCTATCTCCACAAAACAGTTCAGTTTTATTGCAAAGAATATTTTTATAATGGTAAGTATTTTCTAGTAGCGATTGTCAACGATTGAAATACAGGAATGGTTTTAACTAAATTTTAATTTTTATAAATATGAAAAATAAAGCTGATAGATTAAATTCGATTCATTCAGGAATGGATTTGGAAACTTATTTTGATTCTTTGGATGTTTTTGAAAAGAGAGAATTAATAAATGAGTTAGAAGTATGTAAAAGTCATTTTACAAAGTATTTTAAGCCTAAACTTTATTTTGCTTTGTTTTCTTACGCATGCTCTTTCTTATGCTATTTCGGAATTCAAGAGGCCTGGTTTATCTTCTATTTAATTGGGATTAATTTGCTTCTAAGTATTTTCTTGTTCTTAGATAGTAAAGATGCATCCATTTATGAAAAAGCGATTAAAAAATTAGAAAGAAGATTGTCTCAATGAATGAATTTTCATCTAGAAGATGGAACGCCCATTTCAAAAAAAGTAGTTTATAATCCAATACTATTTCATTAGCAGTATATATTCGACAAAACAGAATACTTGGTCATGTATTTCCTTTTTAACCAACCAATAAATAAGTCGGACGTTTTAAAGCTATAATCACTTAAACTTTACGTTATGAGCCCGAAAACAACACTTTTGTGTACAGTCATTGCTATGTCATTTTTTATCAAAACAACTGCGCAAATTGGATCAGATGACCATGATTTAGCCACACATTTATTGGATCATATCTTGCCTGGTATGTCTCAATACCAAATGGATAGTATTTACAATGGGGCTTATCAAAATAATAGTCAGATGGAATTGGATCGCAAAATGCTAATTGAAGAATCCATAAAAAAGGGAAAGGAAAATTCCACCAATAAAGAATTACAAAGCTGTGATTTATCGAATTGGAGTTTTGATAACGGTACCACTTCTCAATGGACCACCTCGGGTTGTGTTAGTTTAGTGAATGCTGGAAACAGTCCGTATAGTGGGTATTCAAATGTTTACGGCGGAAGCGGTTACTCCTTGCAACTTAGTAATGACCTGGATTATAATTGCCTCAATTCACAAGCCGCAAGAACGTATGCTGTTCCTCTCGATGGCAAAACATTCATCACTTTTCATTTCAAGGTTGATCTCTTTAATTTTCCGCACAATGCAGGTCCTGCCGCAAAATTTAAATTCAATATATACGACGAAAATCAAAACAAATTGGCCTGTCCTTCCTATGAAGCGTATTATGCACAAAATAGTGGCCCGGTTGGAATTCCGAGTTTGCAAACCACGCCTTTGCCTGCATTGGCGTATAATCCGTCAGTTGCAGGTGATATGGTTTTTAATTCCAATGTGAGTTATTCTGATTGGCATAGTGTAACCGTAGATCTAACGCCTTATGCAGGAACAAATATCACCTTAGTTTTTAGTAACGTTTGGTGTATGTTTAATGTAGATTGGATTTATACGATCATTGATGTGGAATGTCCAGTTAACGTTTTTGAACCAACGCAAATTTGTTTTACCGGCGATGACCTTGATCTATGTGCACCTGAAGGAATTAATGCTTCGTGTCAATGGGCATACAACGGAGAGGTTTTGTCTAACACAACACCTTGCATAAGTGCCACACAAAGTGGGAGTTATACGCTATCTTTTCTTCCAAACTATTTAGAATGTTCTGAAGTAGGTTATGAGCAAACGTTTGAAATAATGAAACAACCCATAGCAGCCTTTCACAGTGATGAATTGTGTGTGGGGGAAGATATCACTTTATATAACGATAGCCAATTTGGGCAAGAGTATGAATGGAATTATGGAAATCAGACTTCCATAGATTTTATTCCAGATTTCGATTATGAACAGGGAATAAATGAGGTTGAATTAATCGTTACATCGGAATTTTGCGATGATACCATTCAAGAAGTAATAATTGTACATCAATTACCAATACCGAAAATGGAATTTAAGAATCATTGCCTGGGTGAGTCCTATACTTTTGTCAACAACTCTTACGACAATGAAGGTGGAGCATTATCAGCCATGTGGACATTTAATGATACGAATATCGATTTCGATTGGCACGGAGAATATACGCCGGAAGATTTAGCTCCTTTTGAGCTGGAATTGCAGGTGACAAATCAGTTTGGATGTAGTTCAGCTATCGGAATGATTGGCAAGGCTTTTCCGCTTCCTAATGCTGACTTTATGATAAGTGATTCTTTATTAGAGGAAAATACGGCATTTGTTAGCTTAAACGATGCTTCTTCTGCTGATGTGGTAGAATGGTTATGGGATTTTAGTGATGGAGCTACATCATCCCTTCAAGATCCAGTGCATGAATACCTTGGAACGGGCCAACGGCTTATTCAGTTAATTGTTAAGAATCAATTTAACTGTGCTGACACTGCCATAAAGATGATTGAAATTACTCCTTCAATTAGTGTTTATGTACCCAACACATTTACACCCAACGATGACGAGTTCAATCAGCTTTTTTTACCCGTATTTTCGGGTACAGGCTTAGATCAATCTACCTATAACTTTTCCTTATTTAATCGATGGGGCGATGTTGCTTTTTATACAGAAAACATTGGGGAAGGATGGGATGGTAGGTTTAATAGTTTTGCTTGCCCTCAAGGCACCTATACTTGGAAAATTTCATTTGTAGCTAATGGAGCTGAGGTAGTGGAAATGGGCCATGTGAATTTAATCCGCTAAACCTTTTCAACCTTCTTTTCGCTAAGAAAAGAAGGTTTTGGGTTATTATTTTTATTAATCAATTGAGCCTGTAACGCGTTTCATGAAGTTATTTAGCGCATCACGTTTCGGAGTCCCATTTTTTATTTCTTTGTGGACATCTACTGCACCAGAAAAATTGGAGAGTAATTCTCCTATAACATCGAGCTCTTCGTCCTTTAAGCCTGGCGCATCTATGAGGTTTTCCAATGTCTCCATTGTTTCTATTACGTAGTCCTCATCGTTTTCCTCGATAAATGAAACTATATGTTTAATTAGTGGTAATCGCATCTAGTACTTCTTGAATGGTTTCAATTTTATTTCCCTGCGCTTCTGAGACAAGTTTTCCATTAAGAAAAGCGGCAAAAGTGGGTAGGTTACTCACGTTTGCAAATTTCCTTGAATTGGGCAATTTCTCCGCATCAACATAATAAAAAGCTATGTCTTCATTGCTTTCAGCCAAGCGCTTAAATTTAGGTTTAACTATTTTACAGTTCCCACACCAGGATGCGCCATACTGCACCATGACTTTGCTGTTTTCTGTTAACAATTGTCCCAGGTTGTCTTCTGTAATTTCTAGGAACATCTTAGTTGTTTTTTAAGTAATCAGCAACTCCATCACGAGATGCTTTCATTGCTTCTTTTCCTTCTTCCCAGTTCGCTGGACAAACTTCGCCATGCTTTTGAACGTGTGTAAAAGCATCAATCATACGGATGTATTCCTGCACGTTTCTACCAATTGGGAAATGATTCACCGACTCGTGAAAAACTTGACCTTCCTCATCAATTAAATAAGTTGCTCGGTAAGGAACGTTGTCTCCATCAGATTCATCTTCTTCGTCGAACATGTCATAATCTAAAATACCTAACTCATATGCTAAGACACGCGTAGAATCCGCAATTAATGGAAATTTAACACCTTCAATTCCTCCGTTGTCTTTAGCGGTATTTAACCAAGCAAAATGTACTTCGGCTGTATCGCAAGAAGCGCCAATTAATAGGGTATTGCGCTCTTCTAATTCTGCTGCTATTTCTTGAAACGCATGAATTTCGGTTGGACAAACAAATGTAAAATCCTTTGGGTACCAAAAAAGAAGTACTTTTTTCTTGTTTTCAAGTGCTTGATCTAATACATTGATCATAAATGCATCACCCATTTCGTCAATTGCTTTAACGGTAATGTCTGGAAATGTTTTACCTACTAATGTTGCCATGTTTATTTGTTTTTAATTGTTTAGGATACAAAGTTACATATTAAATTTGTTAGATTTTATCAATTAAAACTATATTTACATAAATTTTATTGATATGATTTCATTGCAACAAATGCAATATATTATTGCTTTAAGTGAGGAATTACACTTTCAGCGTGCGAGTGAACGTTGTTTTGTGTCGCAGCCAACATTATCTATGCAGATAAAAAAAGCGGAGGATCTGTTAGGCAACCCCATATTCGACCGAACTTTTAACCCACTGAGTTTGACAGCATTTGGAAATGAGGTTGTTGAAATTATTCGAGCAATTCTGATTGAAAATGATCGCTTGAAATTGTTAAAGAGTAAGTACCAAGATAATTATAAGGAAGAAATTAAATTAGGTGTTATTCCTACCGTAGCCGCCTATTTAATTCCTAAAATGTTTGGACATTGGCGGACCACTATGGGGGAGGTGAAAATCGCTATCGAGGAATTAACAACGGAAGTATTATTGGATAAGTTAGTGAAAAATGAAATCGATATTGCGATTTTTGCTGGCCCACACTCTTCCATTAACTTTAAAACGGTGCCGTTATTTGTAGAGGAAATTTTAATCTATTGTCCTTCTTACAAGAAAAAACAAATCACAATAAGTGAGTTACAGCAATTTCATCCTTGGCTCCTGTCGAAAGGTAATTGTTTGCGCACGCAAATGATCCAGTTTTGTCAGTTAAGTGATAGCCTCAGAGAGGGTAAGTGGAACTATCAAGGTGGAAATCTCAAGTTATTAATGGAAATGGTTGATAATGAAGGTGGTTACACGCTTATACCGGAGAATTTACCAATTTCAGCCAAAAGAAAAAAGGCAGTGATTAAGGTAAAGTCTAGTTTTGGAGCACCCGCTAGAGAAATTATAGCGGTATTCCCTAGTCGATCCATGAAATTAAAAGGATTAAACTTACTCGCTTTAGATGTTCAAAAACAGTTTAGTTCGGAATTTAAACAAAAGAAACTCGATATTTTAGGATGGAAATAAACGTGAGATAATCCGCTTACTTTCCTGCTATTTCTACAAATTCATCATAACTTACAGGCTTAGCCACTAAACTCACCATTGATTTAAAGAAGTCCGTAAGTTTCTGTTCGGCCAGTTGGTCGTAGATTCCATTGGCTTGTTCTTTATTCTGTAGTAGACGAATCGCTGTTTCACTAAGCTCAGCATCTTCCGGCGCCGGAATTCCGTATTGAGCATAATTTCCACGTAGTAAGTCCTTTGTGTATTCGATAACTTCTGCTTGATCAAGTTTGATGTTGTTGTCTTTAAATATTTTCGTTTGAATCAATTGCCATTTTAAAGATTTTAAGTAACTATCGAATTCTAAATTAATATCCTCTTCTGTTACCGGCTTATCATTGGTCATTCTAATCCATCTTTTTAAAAAATCAGTTGGAAATTCAACATCCGTTTTTTCCATAATGGAATTAAAAACCGAACGTGTCAATAATTTATCTGAATCTTTGGAAAACATTTGTTCCATATCCTTTTTAACACGAGCTTTTAATGCTTCTTCGGAATCAACCTCTCCTTCTTGAAATAGCTTGGCATATAGATCTGAATTTAAATCAGCCATAACCATTTTTTTAATTTCGGTGATGGTAAAATTAAATTTACTGGTTATTTCATTTGCAATTTCTTCCGAAACACCTAGTAAACTCGCCATGTCCTTGCTATCTTTTGCCACTTTTGAGGGAGCAAGTTCAAATGTTTCATTCACCTTTTTGCCTACTAATAATTGGCTAACCGTTTCATCTTTTAAGAATTCTAGCGAAATCGTTGTGGCGTTTGAAATTCCTGCTTCGTTAATTGAGCCGTCTTCGTTTAATTCTTGAAATTTACCTAATATCATATCCTTTTCTGCTGCGATATCTGTGGTAATTAACTTGCCATAGCGACGTCTTAAGTCTTCAATTTGTTGGTTGATGATCTTATCATCTACTTTGATTGTTGTATAATTATATTTTTCATTCATTGCTTTTGACATGTCAATGGCGGGAGACAAGCCTATTTCAAAACAGAACTCAAAATCTTCAGGCGCATTAAAGTCGCCTTTTACTTCTGCATTTTCTTTTGGAATTGGATTACCCAATATTTCCATTTTATTTTCTGTAATAAAATTGTAAATTCCTTCGTTGGCTAATTTGTTTAATTCCTCTGCTAATACGGATTTTCCATATTGTTTTTGAATCATCCCCATCGGGATATTTCCAGGTCTAAAACCAGGTACTTTAGCCGTTTTGCGATACTTTTCTAATGCGTTTCTTACTTTGTTAGCATAATCTTCTTTCGCAATTTTAACGATTAAATTAGCGTTCAGCTTGTCTACATTTTCTTTTACAACAATCATTTAAAACTTAGTTTACAATAAATAAAAAAGGCCCCCATCGTAAACAGAGACCTAATAATAGTGCGGATGGAGGGACTCGAACCCGCATACCTCTCGGCACCAGATCCTAAGTCTGGCGTGTCTACCAATTTCACCACATCCGCAATAACATTTAATTTACGTTAGATTACTTTTAATCTATCGAATGATTCATAATGAACCATTAGGGGTGCAAAGATAGCGCTATTTTTAAAAAACACAAGAAACTTTAATGCGGTCTTGTATTTTTTTCTTGCATTTTAGCTTTGATTTCTTTCATGAAGTCAGATGCATAAACGAAGTTGTTGATTTCTTTGTTGTCTGTTGTTAGGATGGAGTTTTTATCTCCCTGCCACCAATTCTTACCTTTATATATAAATAGAATCTGATCGCCTATTTCTATAACACTATTCATGTCATGGGTTATTACGATCGTTGTAATGCCATAATCATAGGTAATGTCTTTTATTAATCCATCAATTAGAATCGCAGTTATTGGGTCTAATCCGGAATTCGGTTCATCGCAAAAAAGGTATTTAGGATTCATCGATATGGCACGTGCGATACCAATTCTTTTTTGCATTCCGCCAGAACATTCCGAAGGAAATAACCTATTTTTCCCATTAAGATTGACCCTTTCAAGACAAAAGTCGGCACGCATTTGCATTTCTTTTTTTGTCATGGTTGTAAACATGGACAATGGAAACATTACATTTTCTTCAACAGTTAACGAATCGAACAGCGCTGCACCTTGAAATAACATGCCAATTTCTTGTCTAATAGCTGATTTCTCAGTTCTTTCCATGGATGTAAAGTCATGACCATTGAATAATATCTCGCCACTATCCACTTCGTGTAGACCAACCATGGATTTAGCTAATACGCTTTTTCCGGAGCCAGATTGACCAATAATTAAATTTACTTTACCTGTCTCGAATTGTGCAGACACATCAAATAATACTTGTTGGTCTTTAAATGATTTATTAATATTATTTATTGTTATCATTATAATAATATCATTTGGGTCAATAAGAAATTTGCTATTAGAATGGCAACACTACTCGCAACAACGGCCTGGGTAGAAGAGCGTCCGACTTCCAAAGCACCACCTTTCACGTAATATCCGTAAAAGGAGGAAACAGAAACTATTAAAAATCCAAAAACCACTGTTTTAGTTAAAGCATAGTAGACATTTCCAACCTCAAAAAAAGATCTTATTCCCATTATGTACGTTTCTGTACTTGTTAAATTAGATAAGATAAGTGAAAGATATCCGCCGATTAAACTCATAAACATGGAGAAAATGACTAAAACAGGAAAAAACAATATGGCTGCAACAATTTTTGGAAAAACTAAATGATTTAAAGAGTTTACTCCCATTATTTCTAGGGCATCAATTTGTTCGGTAACACGCATTGTTCCAACTTGTGAGGCGATGTTTGATCCAATTTTTCCAGCCAATATTAGCGAAATAATAGTAGGGGAAAATTCTAAAATTGTACTGGATTGTGTGATGTATCCGACTGTATATGCGGGTAGGAGTGGGCTGTCCATGTTAGAGGCCGTTTGTAAAGCGATTACTCCACCCATAAATGCCGACATTAAGATTACAATAGGAATTGAGCTTATACCAATAACTTGGATTTCATTGAATAAACTTTTCCAAAATATAGACCACTTTTTAGGGCGGGTAAATATTATGCGTAGCATTAAAAAATATTTTCCTATTGTGGCTAATGATTTCATTTTGCTAAATTAAGGATAAATTTACATCATAATCATTCGAGAAGCAACATGTGTAATTCTTTTAAGCCTATTTTGAAATGACAAACCGCGAGAAATATATTCATGTGTTTGAAAAATATGTTCCAACTGAATTTTCACCTATGTTGGCGGATCTACTTTTGAAGTCAAATGTGCGATTTAAAGTGGTAAAGGGGAGAAAATCTAAGCTGGGGGATTTTCGCATGGGACAATTGGCTGATAAGCCTATCATCACCGTCAATGGGGACTTAAATCCGTATGCTTTCTTGATCACTTCTTTGCACGAGTTTGCTCACTATCATACATTTGTTCGTTTTGGTAATCGCGTCTTTCCACATGGAGAAGAATGGAAAGACGCTTTTAGAATATTACTCTTGCCAATTATTAGTAGCGGTCATTTACCTAAAGATATTGAACATGCCTTGACAGCTTCATTAGTTAATACTAAGGCATCTTCTTGCTCTGACTTAAATTTAAGCCGGGCTTTACATCGTTACGACAAAACTTCTTCCATTGAATTTAAATTAGAAGAAATTCCTAAAAACACTACCTTTGCGCTAAATAAACGGCAATTTGTTAAATTGGCTAAAAGACGCACTAGGTATGAATGCCAAGAAGTATCAAGTGGAAAAATTTATCTAGTTCATGCATTGGCAATTGTAATTAAAATTGAAGAAAATGGAGAATAACTATTCATTGATTATGGCAGGTGGAGTAGGCAGTCGCTTTTGGCCTAAATCAACACCTCAAATCCCTAAACAATTTCTTGATGTACTGGGAATCGGAAAGTCTTTGTTGCGATTAACATTCGAAAGAATGCAAAAAATTTCTTCAGATGATAAAATTTACATTTTAACGAATGAAAATTATTTTGATTTAGTTTTAGAACAATTACCTGAAATTAATGCAGAACAAGTTATTTGTGAGCCTGAAAGAAAGAACACTGCTCCATGTATTGCTTATGCCTCTTCAAAAATACTTTCTCAAAATAAAAATGCGGTTTTAGTGATTACTCCATCTGATCATCTGATCATAGATACAAATCGTTTTAAGGAGTTAATCCAAATTTCAATTGAAGTGGCAGCGTCAGATGATAAAATTGTCACATTGGGCATCTTGCCAACTCGACCTGATACAGGATTTGGATATATTGAATTCGATAAAAATAATAGCAGTAAGCCGGGAAGCGTAAATGAGGTAATTAAGTTCCAAGAGAAACCTACCGCTGATGTAGCAAAAGCATTTGTGAATTCTGGTAATTTTTATTGGAATGCCGGTATTTTTATTTGGAAAGCAGCTGTGATTACGGATGCAATTAGAGAATTCCGTCCCGATTTATTTGACTTGTTTGCTAGTGATTTGTCGATTTATGGAAGTGAAAAGGAAAAAGAAAGAATTCAACATGCCTTTCATGCATGTGAAGATATTTCCATTGATTTTGCTATTCTAGAGCATGCTAAAAATATTTCGGTTGTTTTAGCAGATTTTGACTGGAGTGATTTAGGTACGTGGAGTAGTTTAACGGATCACCTAAATAAAGACAGCCAAAACAACGCGATAGTTGGGGCCAACGTATTTACTTTTAATACCAATAATTGCTTAGTTCATGTGCCAAGTGATAAATTGGTTGTGCTAGATGGACTTGAAGATTCTATTGTGGTGGAATCGAATAATATGTTGTTGGTCATAAAAAAAGAAAATGAACAAGAATTGAAAAAATATTTAAAAGAAATAGAAGCTGTTTTACCTGATTTATTTAATAAGTAGATGGTAAAAATTCGAAACATTGAGTTAGGCGACTTCCCGCTGTTATTAGCACCAATGGAAGATGTGAGTGATCCACCATTTCGTGCGTTATGCAAAAAACACGGGGCAGATTTAATGTATACGGAGTTTATTTCTTCTGAAGGATTAATTCGAGATGCGGCCAAAAGCGTGCAGAAAATGGATATTTATGAATATGAACGGCCAGTAGGCATTCAGATTTTTGGATACGACATTGAAAGTATGCGGGAAGCAACGAAAATTATTGAAAAAACTAATCCAGATATTATAGATATAAATTTTGGTTGCCCAGTTAAAAAAGTAACTTGCAAAGGAGCAGGAGCAGGGATGCTTCAAGACATACCGAAGTTGATCAGGATGACAGACGAAATTGTTAGGGCCACTAACTTACCTGTTACGGTAAAAACGCGTTTAGGCTGGGACGATAAAACGAAATTTGTGGTAAGTACAGCTGAAAAATTACAAGATGTAGGTGTAGAGGCGATTTCAATTCATGGGCGGACCCGTGTACAATTATATAAAGGGGATGCGGATTGGACTCTAATTGGTGAAGTGAAAAACAATCCACGTATGCATATTCCCATCTTTGGTAATGGGGATATTAATTCTGCTGAAAAAGTAGTGGAATATAAAAATCGTTACGGGGTTGATGGAATAATGATTGGTCGTGCAAGTATTGGAAATCCATGGTTTTTTAATGAAGTGAAGCATTTTATGGCACACGGGACTCATTTGGAACCTCCCACAATTCGAGCAAGAGTTGAAGCTGCGAAAGATCATTTAAGAATGAGCGTGGAGTGGAAGGGCGTTAACCTCGCAATTGCTGAAATGAAAAGACATTACACCAATTATTTTAAAGGGATTAGCCATTTTAAAGAGTATCGAACGCAGTTAGTAACCTCGAATGACCTAAGCGAGGTCAATGATTTATTGGATTGGATTGCGGCGAATCAGGATCAATTTTTATTCAATCAACTTGATGTGTAAGTTAGAATTTTACACTAAATATTTTCTTGATGATATTATTGGCTGGAATTTTAAAGGAACCACTAATGTCTTTTTGATTAATGGTGTCAATTTTGAAAAAATAATTAGTTTCATTGATTGGCCATAAGAGCTGATTCTGGATATTTTCGATTGTTTTAGGAGCATTAATCCCAGAGTAAAAGAAATAGTAATTATCTTTTCGCTTCATATTTAAAAGCGGGGAAAAAAGAACCCTATATTGATTGCCTTCACTTCGCATGATGCCTTTTTGTAGTAAGGAGTTAATAAATGCTGGTCCTTTATCATTGGTGTTAAAAAGCAAGGAATAACCTGGAACATCAACCATTCGATATTTTTCAACCTGTGTAACATTAAAATCTTCATCCATTTCTGACACGATTATTCGCTCTGACACTTTTTGTTTGCCACCTTCCACGAATGAAAGCACTCCGTCCCACGCTTCAAGAAATGAAACAGTTGGAAAACTTAGTCTTTTCCCTTTTTCAATTAATAAATTTTTTAAGGGATCGTTTTTTGCTTCTCTGAATTTTTCAGCGTTCAAGTGTAATTCAATTGACCGAATCGGCGATTCTTGCCCTGAAAAACTTAAGCCGGCTTTTTTGTTTGAAAATGGAAAATTTGTTTGTTTATGAAAATAATATTTAATGTTAAAATCTGTTGAGTCGCTATCATGGGCAAGCATTGCATAATCGACTCCATACTTATTTAGCTCTTTCCATTTGGAATAGATTACTAAATGTTCATTTTGAAAAGTGGTATTCGTGAGAAATCCCTTCCATAATTTCGAAATGCCTTTGTATTTTGCGTTATTAACCCGAGCAATAACATTATTGACTTTGTTTCCTGAATAAATTAGTAAATAGTTAGCGCTATAATGAAGGTAGATTTTCAATTTGGGAATATAATATAGAATTATTTTATTCTTGGTTGAATCTTTTACGGCTAAATTTTGCTTTAATTTCTCAATGCCTTGTTTTGTTTTTTCTGGATTATTAAGTTGTATAATGGCTCCCCATTCGCCGTTTTTATTCCCAAAAATAAATATCGGTTTTTGGAGATTTAACCCATATGTTTTTCCTTGTCCTAAGATATAATCAGCACTTGTTAAATCTCTAAAGGGTGTTTTATAAAAATAGAGCAGCCCATTTGATTCATTAATGAAATCAAGAAGATTCATTTTACCAATAAAGTCGGCGTCAGGTAAACGGTCAATTATTCTTGGCGCGGCACCTTTTGCAAAAAATAATGGCTGTAAATATAGAAAGGCACCAAGTGACAGCGCAAGAGTAGCTATAAGAAGCGACTTTTTTAGCATATGGGATTACTTTGAGAAAATATAAATCGTATTGACTAAATCCAATAAGTGTTTACCTGAATTCTCATCTCCACGGAATTCATATGTCATTTTGAAATTCGTTGATTTGTTGGTTGTCTTCGAGGATTCCAAATACATTTTGCCTGATTTTCCTTTCAGTGAATTTATCATTTCAGTTCTTCGTTCATTTAATAAATCACTTGGAAACCTATTAAGCGTTCCTGCAATGTCAATATATCCATTCATGAAACCTTCTTTTTTTAATTCTTTAACTATTTTTTTTGGCAATGAATTTGAACCATACCCATCCGAATGGTTTATCGCCAAGTCTTCGTCATTTGTAAAAATAAATAAGTCATTTTTATTAATCATATACAAGGGGGCAGCATCAAGAATGGCATTTTTAAATACCCAATAATCATCATGTTTTTCGAATTTGCTAGTAACTCTGCCAAGATTCTTCAAAATAATTTCAGGAATGTCACCTCTTCCTATAGAAAATCCAATGGTAAATACGGGCATGTCCTCTGTCGCTTCGGTCTCTTTTTCTCCGTATTCAAAAGTTTCTTCATCGTAATAAAATTCAATCTTTTTTGTATTGATTTTTTTAATTCCATTAAAGGTCCCAAACATACTTCCTCTATACGTTTCAAAGAGTGCATCTTTATTAACGAGTTCATTAAGTAATTCAAAGGCCAAGACATTCATGGCAATATCTGAGTTTTTTTCAGAAGACAGAATTGGCATTAATACCTCATATGCTTTCTCATATGCCTTACGCATATTAACATTATACGTAAAATAGGCGGAATTCCCTTTGTGGATATATTTAGTTATGTTTTTATCGAATTTAGAATCATTCATTTCCTGATAAATGGAGCCGAGTTTTTCACCGTATCTTGCTTCAACTAAAAATTCAATGGATTGCTCCTTTAAAAATAAATCTCCTAATATGATATTTCCCGTGTAAAGTTCTTTTATATCCTTGTACAAGGAAGGCATTACTGTTTGGAAATACCATAAGCTATTTGTTTGACTCAAACTTCTTGAATTGTCTAAATAGAATGTGCCTTCACATGGGTGTGTTAACTGATCTTTGAATATCGCATCGCTTGAAACTAGATTCGCATTTTCAATAAGTAATTCATCAAGAAGATTGGTCAGTAGCCCTTTTTGCAATTCTAATTGAACACTATCTCTGAGCTCGTAATAATTTTTTTCAGTAGGATCCTCATTTGCTATAGGGAAATCATTAGATTCAGGGCTTATTAATGAATCTTCTTCATCAAAAACTTCTTCTTCAAAGATTATTTCACCACTGAATTCATCATCGTCATATGGATCATAGCCATATGGATATGAGTTCCCTCTTGAGTACCAAATGGAATCTGTTTGCGCGTCAATCAATTCGCTTGAGGGTTCAATTCTTATCAGTAAAGCTGTATTGTTTTTGATAACTAAATTGTTGAAAAAAGAACCATAAATCTTTACGTTGCTGTATTTACTTTGAAGTTCTTCAAAGTCATCAAACACTTCAAATAGATTTTTAGTATTGCTGACGCCAAAGGTAAATCCTGATAACTCAGAATTATCACTTTTACCATAAAAAACATTAAGTCGTTGGTTAAAGTCAATACCTGAATCTTTTAAAGTTTTTTCAGCTGTTGAACCATCAAAAAGTTCCTGATGTACCTCTTCCATGAAATCATATTGAACGAGTTCGTCCATTGATATTTTCTGTAATAAACTGACATTGTTGATGCTAAAAACGGTTACAGCATCACGCGGAATTAATAGTTCAGATTGTGAATATAAATTCAAAAAACTAAGTGTAAACAGAAAAAGTACAAATTTTTTCATAGGGTAAGGATTGTTAATTTTTAAGGGGTATTAGGTAAATACAATTGTCTAAAAGTGAATTGTTTTTTTGCAAATCATAGGTATTCACTTTTAACATGGCGGCGGTTTTGTTAGGATTAATCTTAGTGTTTGCCCGCTCCACTTTGTCAATTGCACGATCGAAGCGACAAATTGACGTATAGCTTCCTGTTTTAAGCAAGTCTAAATCTGTTTCTTTTAATTGCTCTGATATGGTAAGCGATAGAAGAGGAATGTCTCTTTTTAGAACTTTTCCATCCCAACTTAACCAATTTTGATTCAATTCATCCACTTGCTTTGAATTTCCAATTGAAATAATGGCCGCTTTGAGCCCATTTTTAAAGTTTAGAACGGAGTTAAAGTCGAAAGAAAGTTTGATTATTAAATCAACATCATTAATGGACATTGTAACATTCGAAATTCCAGGTTGACTTTTTAAATTTGCCGCAAAGCTATTTGCCTTTGCTTTTATTTCAGCCATTGAAGGCACTTTTTTTCCGTCCAGACTATCTAAGGCTAGAATTGAATTCACTTTAATTTTACTGGCGCTTAGATTAATGGTGTATTTAAATGTTCCGCTGCCATCATTGTGAATGGTTAAGTCATCAATGATCTCAATACAGGAAGGTAGTAGTAAGAGTAATGAAATAGAAAAGAAAAGTATTTTATTCATGGGCTAGAACATTATACAAAAATACTACCCAATTATATAATATAATCTATATTTTATTATTGTTATCAACAAAAATGATGAGATAAATGAAATTAGTTAATGAAAACTAGTCAGATTGCAAAAATTCTATTGAAGTGTTAGCTTCTTTTCTAAATCCTCTAAGTAAACCTTGAACTGTTTGTCGGTCTCGGAAAGATTCACGACAGTCCTGCAAGCATGAAGTACAGTAGCATGGTCTTTTCCACCACAGTGAGCGCCAATATTTGCAAGGGAAGACTTTGTCATTTTTTTAGAAAAATACATGGAAATTTGACGTGCTTGTACCACCTCACGTTTCCGTGTTTTGGATTTGAGCATTTCTATGGGCAAGTCAAAATAATCACAAACTACTTTTTGAATGTATTCTATTGAAACCTCACGGGCTGTATTTTTCACGAATTTATCAACCATTTGTTTGGCTAATTCTAAGGTGATTGCCTTCTTGTTTAGAGAAGCTTGCGCTAACAAAGTGTTAAGAGCACCTTCAATTTCGCGAATATTTGTATTGATGGAATAAGCCAAGTATTCTACCACATCTTTTGGGAGTTCAATGCCACTTCCGTGCATCTTTTTATGCAAAACGGCTATTCTTGTCTCTAGGTCTGGTACGGATAAATCTGCTGAAAGCCCCCATTTAAAACGAGACAATAAGCGTTGCTCCATTCCTTGTAATTCAACTGGTGCCTTATCCGAAGTTAAAACAATTTGCTTTCCGTTTTGATGTAAGTGATTGAATATGCTAAAGAACACATCCTGTGTTTTTTCTTTTCCTGCAAAAAACTGAACGTCATCAATTATTAATACATCTATCATTTGATAAAAATGTACAAAATCATTGGTTGTTTGGTTTTTTATTGCATCGATAAATTGATGCGCAAATTTCTCAGATTGAACGTATAAGACGGTTTTGTTGGGTTGCTTTTCCTTAATCGCAATTCCAATAGCATTTGCTAAGTGCGTTTTCCCTAAACCAACACCACCATAAATCAACAAGGGATTAAATGCTGTTCCACCTGGTTTATTTGCAATGGCATATCCAGACGCTCGGGCCAATCGATTGCACTCACCTTCCACAAAATTGTCTAGGGTAAATTGAGGCATTAAATTCGATTCTATGTTAATCTTCTTAAGACCAGGGATGATAAATGGATTTCTTATCTGCTTTTCACCGTTGTTAAAAGGAATCGAAACAGGTGAATTTCTAATTGAGTTATTGTTTTGTGTCGGAAGTTTTACGGTATAGGGTATGGCATTTTTGTGGTTACTTTCCATTAAAATGGAATACTCTAAACTGCCTTCAGGACCTATTTCTTTTTTTACGACACGGCTCAATAAATTAATATAATGTTCCTCAAGCCACTCATAGAAAAAATGAGAGGGAACTTGAATTGTCAAGGTATTATTTTCGATTTTCACGGGGATAATTGGCGTAAACCAAGTTTTAAAAGCTTGTGCTGAGATATTGTCCTTTATTACATTAAGGCATTTTTCCCAAGTCCCGGCGTGATCTTTATTAATCATATTCTTTCTTATTTCAATGTATTTATTTGTCGATTTAAACCGACTGTATTTTTTTACCTGTAAGTTTGGCCAATATTAATTTTATATCAACAAAGGTTTGTATAAAAAAGTTAAAAAAAAAACGAAAACGCTCTTGATTTTAAACTATTTTTTACATGTAGGTAAAAATAATAATAAGCAGTTGAAATAATTTAGGAGTCGTAAATATAAGGATAAAAAAAGGGATTATAGCACATTAAAATTGTATTTTTGAATTTAGATGAAAATAAACTACACGAATAAGCATTATGTTAGGGTTCGCTATTCTGAAACCGATAAAATGGGCTACTGTTACTATGGTAATTACGCTTCTTTTTTGGAGGTTGGAAGGGTGGAGTCTTTGAGGTCATTAGGGATATCTTATAAGTCATTAGAAGACAATGGTATTATGCTTCCAGTGTCCGAATTTCAGATTAAGTATATATTACCTGCATATTATGATGATATGCTTTTGATTGAAACCAAAATTTCTGCCATCAAAGGGGTTCGTATATATTTTGATTATTCTATTTACAACGACAATCAAAAATTATTAGCCTCTGCTATGACAAGTCTTGTCTTTATAGATGCAATTTCTAAAAAACCAGTAGCTCCACCTAAAGAATTACTTTCTATTATTCAATCTTATGCTATCCAAGAACAGTAATTTTGAATTAATCACTTTCACGGAGAGGGATTTTTCTTTTTATACGTCATTGCGGCCTGGAGAAAATAGAGTGGGGCAGTCTTTTATGGCAAACAATGATCCTCTTAAAGCGAAGTTTATTCTTTTAGGGATTTCAGAATCTATTGGGCCTTTGGCCAATGGTGGATTGCAAGGAGCAGAAAATGCTTTTCTTTCTTTTGCCTCCTCCTTCTTAAATACACAAGACTTTCCACATAATTGTGCTTGTGCTGGATATATCAAATGGATTGGTTTAACTGCAAACAATGGACACTTATCTGAATTAGTAGTTGAGTTAGATGAGTTTGTCTATGAGGTATTAACTAAATCGTTGCGTGTAGATCAAATACCTATCGTTATTGGTGGTGGACATAATAATGCGCTTCCTTTAATTCGGTGGGCAAATTTATTTCATGCTAAAATAGATGTATTAAATATAGATGCGCATGCTGACTGCCGTGCTTTGGAGGGAAGGCATAGTGGGAATTCGTTTTCTTACGCCATGCAGGAAGGATTAATAAATAAATATTATGTTTTTGGTTTGCATCAGGCATATTTAAATGCTGCAAGCACACAACTACTAATTGATAATAAGGCTGAATACGCTTTTTATGAGGATTATCTAGATGGTAATCGTAATTTACATGATGATATTAATGGGTTGATTGTGAATAAATTAAACCCCGATCCTATAGGAATTGAAATAGACATGGATTGCATTGCTGATATGCCAAGTTCGGCGATATCGCCATCTGGATGGCGACTTGATGAGATTAGAACTGTCGTAAGAAAATTGGCAAAATCAACCTTGAATATAGCATATTTACATTTAACGGAAGCAGCTCCATCAAGTGAGGAGGACAAAAAAAAGGTCGGAAAGGCTTTGAGTTATTTAGTGCGCGATTTTATTTGTCATTGAATCGTGTGACTATGGGATAACTTGAACGCTATCAAGTATTACCACAGCATCTACCGAACAATTCTCTGGACTCATGGCTTTACTGTATGTATAAACAAAGGAAAGTTTTAGACCTTTTTTCTTGTAATTGTCTTTAAAATCAATAGGATATAGTTTTTTATGGAGATCTTCTTTTGCTCCATCTATCACTTCTATGTAATAAGGACAACTAGCTTCTGCAACATGTACAATTCCAATGGTTCTATTAGCACTTGAATTGCGATGTTTCATATGGCAGGGTGCTTTACAAGAGAAAATCAGTAAACTAAATAATAAGAAGCTTGTTTTCATGGTATTTTTTTCAAAGATAAAAAAAAAGAGGCCCGAAAGCCTCTTCTTTCAAACAACCTGTAGCAAAGTTTATTTGAATCTGGAATGTCTTAACGGCTATATTTAGTTAAAGTTACAGCGGAATTAACATTTGAACATTGATAAAGAATGACTTTGAACATTAAATCGATCGCAATAGGGAATAAATTTGCAGGGTGAATATGCGAATGACAAAGATAGATGCCTTAATCCGTTTACTTGAAGACCCTAATAATCAGGTTTTTGAGCAGGTGAAAAATGAGCTGATACTAATAGGCGATGAAGCCTTGTTTCCATTGGAAACCGCTGCACAGAAAAACAGTTTTGGCGATCAATTTAATGAGCGAGTACATTCATTAATTAATGAAATTCAAAGAAATGTGCTGAAGAATGAATTAATTCAATGGATAAATTCTGAAGAAAAAGATTTGTTATTGGGTTCAATAATTGTTTCAAAACATCATGATACCTACATAGAGGATTCGCTTGTTCATGAAACAATTCAATCGCTTCGACGTGATATATGGTTAGAGTTTAATGATTATCAAACCAGTTTTGAGCAAATAAAGATTTTTAATAAAATATTTTTTGGGGTCTCTCAGTTCAAATGTTTGAATAAGGAAAGTTATAGCCCTGATGAAATTGATATTTCTAAAGTGTTAGAATCAAAACAAGGTGCTCCATTAACAATTGGATTGATTTATAGTATTGTAGCTCAATCCCTAGACTTGCCTGTGTATGGGGTAAATTTACCAAATAGCTTTGTTTTGGCTTTTATGGATTATAATCAATCCAATTTTATTCTGAATCAGCAAAACGATTTTGGGGTATTGTTTTATATTAATCCGAAATCATTAGGGGACATTTTAGACGCCCGAGAAATAGATGCTTTTTTATCATCACGCAACCTGGATCCTAATAGATCTCATTTTGAGCCATGTTCGAATTCAAGTTTAATAAAAAGGATGATTAAGGACTTAATGGTTTCCTTTCAGCATATCGGTGATGAACGAAAAGCTTCTGATTTAAATGAATTGATTAATTCGATTTAAGCCACCTAACCAATTACTTTATTCTTTCTTTAATACGCGCGCATCTTCTGCTATGGCTTTGTTTTTATTGGCCAATTGACCGCAGGCCGCATCGATATCTTTACCTCTGCTTCGACGTATATTAACGATGATGTTTTTAGCTTCTAGGTATTCAGCGAAAGCGGTAACTTTTTCTGGATCCGCTTGTTGAAATGTCCCTCCGTCTATTGGATTGTATTCTATAATATTTATTTTACATGGAATGGATTTGGCAAAAATAGCCAACTCTCTTGCATCTTCTATTGCATCATTGAAATCTTTGAAAATAATATATTCAAAGGTAACCCTTGTATTGGTGGCCTCATGAAAATAAATCAATGATTCTGTTAATGCTTCTAAATTGTTTGAATCGTTAATCTCCATTATTTTGCTGCGTTTTTCGTCATTTGCTGCATGTAATGAGAGGGCTAAGTTGAATTTTACTTTATCATCGCCTAATTTTCGGATCATTTTTGCAATTCCCGCTGTCGAAACAGTGATTCGTCTAGGTGAAATGCCCAAACCTGCATCAGAAGTAAGTAATTCCACTGATCGCAAGACATTGTTATAATTAAGTAACGGCTCTCCCATTCCCATGTATACGATATTACTTAGGGATTTTCCGTAAAGTTGGTGAGCTTGATCTCGTAAATGAACGACTTGATCCACCATTTCGCCTGCAGTCAAATTCCGCATTAATTTTAAGCGACCTGTGGCACAAAATTTACAAGATAAGCTGCAGCCAATTTGAGAGGAGATACAAGCGGTTGTTCTTTTTGGTGTAGGAATTAATACGCCCTCCACTATTTTATTTTCATCAATTGAAAAAGCACATTTGATGGTCTTGTCTTTACTTACTTGCTGGTCTGAAACGAGTAAGGCATCAATGTAATAGTTATTTTCTAAATAGAGAATCAACTCTTTTCCCAAATTACCCATCTGAATAAAGGAAGTCATGTTTTTTTTCCAAAGCCATTCAAATAATTGTTTCGCTCTGAAGGCAGGGAACTTGGCGATCACTAGTTGGGAGGTGATTTCCGCTAAGGATAAATTTCGGATGTTAATTCTATCCTCGGGCTCCATTTTCTTTATTCGATCTATCTATTAATCATGACTGGCATGACTAACATTAAAATATCTTCTTTATCATTCTCCCCATTTACTGGCATTAACAAGCCTGCTCTACTTGGTTCACTCATTGCTAGTTTCACGACTTCGGTATCAATACTTGCAAGCATTTCTACTAAAAATCGGGAATTAAACCCAATTTCTAAGTCATCTCCATCGTAATTACATGTTAACCGTTCGCTGGCTTCATTTGAAAAATCGATGTCTTCTGCAAATAGCGACAATTCAGATCCAGCTAATTTCAATTTTACTTGATGAGTGGTTTTATTGGAGAAAATAGCTACTCGTTTTAATGAGCTTAAGAATTGGAGACGATCAATCGTAAGTACATTCGGATTTTCTTTCGGAATAACCGCTTCGTAATTTGGGTATTTACCTTCAATCAATCGACAAACTAAAACAATATCTCCGAAAGTAAAAAGGGCATTTGATTCGTTGTATTCCAGCGTTACACTTTCTTCTCCTTTAAGATTTGCTTTTAATAAATTCAACGGTTTCTTTGGTAATATAAATGCTGCAGAACTTGTTGTGCTAATGTCAAATCGTCTATATCGCACTAATTTATGCGCATCAGTAGCAACAAATGTAATGTCTTCCGGTGAAAACTGGCAATAGACCCCCGTCATTGTTGGGCGCATATCTTCAACACCTGTCGCAAAAATTGTTTTGTTTATGGCTCTTGAAAGAAGTTCACCTGTGAGTTGAATGGAGCTGTTGTAGTTAGTTTTTGGCAATTTAGGAAACTCTTCGCCATTAAAACCAGGCATTTTAGATTTTCCATTATCATAAACAACTTCGATTGAGAAATTGGTTTGATTTACTTTAATCGTGCAAGGTTGGTCAGGCATGCTTTTAAGCACCTCCAAAATTAATTTTGCGGGCATCGCAATTTTTCCATCATTTTCTGATTGCACTTGTAGCTTGGTCATCATGGTAGTCTCAAGATCAGAAGCACATACAGTTAATTCATTACCAACAATTGAAAAAAGGAAATTATCCAAAATAGGCAATGTGCTATTTGTACTTAATACACCAGAAATGCTTTGTAAGTGCTTAAGTAAGTGACTGCTAGAGGTAATGAAGTTCATGAAAAAAAGTTTTGATTACAAAAATAGCAATTCACTTGATATTTTGGGTAGTTAATGTCATTTTGTTAGTGGCTTTTTTTCCAACACCATCGCTGGAAAATAAACATGTCCTAATAATAAGGGGTTAAAGACAAAATATTGGCATTTAACCAATTGTCCATTGGGTAATATGCACCAAAAATTATTCATGTCCATATTGACTAATTCGCCAAATTCATTTCGTTCTTGTTCTTTAGCTTTTATTCTGTATAATTTCAGTAGGGTTGATTTCCCATTTGTTTGAGTTACTTGTAACTTACAGAAAGGCATGGACTTTTTGATACTGTCGCATTGACGTGGTGTCATCTCGTAATTAGGCAATGCAAAATGTATTTTTTTGTATGCTTGTAAGTATCGATAAACATTCGCTGTGTCTACAAATTTCAATGGATTTCCGCCTTGTTTAACGATGAAATTTTGATGGTCTTTCTTCACGCTGAAACTTCTACTCGGCTCGTCAAAAAATTGGATATTTACATTTTTAATTTCGTCAACGCTTAGCGCAAAGACATTGGTGCACATCCATTTCCTTTTATCAGCAAAAAATCGTGGTTCGATAATGCCTTTTAGACCTTTAATTCGCATCATTACTGGGCGATTACTTTTTCCTTCGTCGCTAGTTTCTAGCAACATTACTTGTCCATAATGATCTTGAGAAGATGGTCCAATATACCAAGTTTTAACCCATTCTCCGCTTACAAAGAATTCCACTTTTGTATGTTGACTTGCCATTAGCTCGGTGAATTTCCGTGTTGAATTTTCCGGCAGATAGCCTTTGAACTCAATATTTTTTGCTGCATCAAGAATAAAGCTTACATTTTGCTGGCTGACACAGTCCCCATTATCCTCTGTCCATAAACCGTTTTTATTTACTAATGTTATTTTATTTGATTGGGCGTCTGTAATAATAATTTGTGAAATTTTAGTGGTGTCGCTTATGGCAAACTCAATTAATTCTGAATCTGATTTTCCTTTATTGCTCATCAATTTCAAGCTAATCCAAGCTAAAAATGCTATAAGTAAAACACCTGTAAGTAAGGTAATTATATTTCTTTTCATTTAGGTTGATTTTGCTGTGATCTATATTTCTTTACCCTATTAAAATTCCAAATTAGAGCAAAAATCAGAATTAACAGAATAGGTAGCGTGAAATTGATGATTTTTAACGTACCTGACATTGTTTTAAGTTTCTCTTTGTCAATGTTTTTTATATCGATTTGCCTACTTCTTATGTCTAATATTGAATTTTCCCCCATCATATAATCCACCAAGTTTTCAAAGAAATCTTGATTTCCATAGTACATCGCTATTTTTTTATTTGCAAGTAGTTGATTGAATTTTAATTCATTAAACGCGATGGCTCTATACATGAATTGACCGGTTTTTTCATTCATGAGTGAGTCATAACTGTTTGCAATAAATGATCCATTGCCTACTAAAAGAATCTTCCCTTCCTTCGTACTGTTTTTTAAATATTTTGAATTTTTATTATTAGTAAATTCCTGTGAAATCCGGTTTTGAAAATGCGATGAAAACTTTCCTTCTGCCATTCCCGCCAAACAAAGCTTGTTGATGTCTTGCATAGGATTTTCAATAAGCTTAGGATTTTTGCCATAGGAAAGCGGCATTTCTAAACTTACCAAAGGAGCCAATCCTGTTTTGTTTGAATTGGGTGATGAAGTTAAAAGTGAGGTTATTTTTGTTGTTTTCGATGGCACGAACTGAATTTCATTAACATAGTTCAGTGATATTGGGTCAATGTTTCTTGTAATTGGGTGTGGGCTTGGTGTGGCGAGTACATGGAAAAACCAAGGAATCATAGATTGTTCTGCATATGGGACAATTTTAGGTGCACACGAAACATCAATAACATAGTTCTCATTAATTTTTAGACCATAATCAAAAAGCATGTTTTCAAGCTTTAGATTCTTCCTTATCGTATGCGTTAATCCCCTTGTCATTAAGGTGTCTTCTTCTAAATGTAATGTATTCATAAAACACATTAACTTGCCTCCGCGCATGACGAATTGGTCAATGATGTATAGATCCTTGTTCGTAAAAGGCAATTGAGGATCTGCAATGATCAGTCCGTCAACATCGTTGAGTGAAGCCAAAGAATCATTGAGTTTTATTTCTGTTAAGGAATAATAGGGGGCGATGAGGGCTCTTGCACGTATGGTTTGGTTGTAATTCAACTCCCCATGACCTTGAAGAAATGCAATTCTTGGCTTTTCAATTTGTGTTATATTCCGTATGGCAGAAAGTAAATTATACTCAAGATTATTAATGGCGTTTTCTAGTAATTCAGTAACATCATTTAAGCTCATTGGATTTCCGGGCTTGGTGCCAGGAAGGAATTGAATGTTACTTTCTTTGATTATGCCATTTACCGAATAGGATATTTCTGCGCCTGGCCAAAGCATTATTTGTGTTTGTTCGGCATCTTTAAGATAGGAAAGGTCTAAAGGCTGTATACCATTTCCTTGTTTATATAAGGTTTGAAACAAAGCGTTTTGATCTGTTTCCGAACCATTATTTGGATTAATAAAAAGGTACTCAATTCGGTCATTACTAATTTTTTTAAATGCCCTCAATTTATCTTCGATAGCATTTCTAAATAGTTTTATTTCTGCCGGTAAATTTCCTTCTAAGTATATTTTTATTGAAATCCGATTTTTAAACTTCTCTTTATCGGAGAGAAATGTTTTCGTGCCGTTTGATAGTGTATAGCGTTGATCATCAGTCATGTCATACTGAACATATACCAATGATGCAATTATATTAACAAGTATAATGGCAGCCGTTGCAATAATCAGAAACCCCCAATTAAATAAACTTTTAGAAGAAAACTCTTTTTTGCCCATTATTAACGCTTTAAAGATTTAACACTTGTTAAGGTTGCATACAAAAACAAGAAGATCACCGAAAGGAAATAAATAAGGTCGCTCGTGTCAATCACTCCTTTCTTAATGGCATTGTAATGAAATGATATTCCAAAATAACGAATAATTGTGTCCAATTCGCCCACTTGCGCGTAAGCACCTAAAAGCTCCAGTCCATCATAAATAAACCAGCAAAGGAACATGGCTAAAATGAATGAAACAATTTGGCTGCTTGTCAGGGATGAAGCAAAAATACCAATTGATACAAATACAGCCCCTAATAAAATCAATCCTAAATAAGAGGTTAAGGTCGCTCCTAAATCAATGATGCCTACTGGATCGCCAAGATAATACATCGAGAAGTAGTAAATAACGGTAGGGATAATGGCAATCAACATGAGGGTAATTCCAGCAAAATACTTTGCTAAGATAATTCCCAAATCTGAAATGGGCTTGGTGAATAATAACTCAATGGTCCCTGTTCTCCTTTCTTCAGCAATTGAGCGCATTGTGATTGCTGGTATTAAGACTAGCAGAATTAATGGAGATAAATTAAAAAATGGAATAAGATCCGCTTCCGCTCCTTCTAACAAGTTGGTATTATAGGATAATATCCAGTGAAATAAGCCAGAAGCGATCAAATAAATCAATATGAACACATATCCGATTATTGAACTTAAAAAACTTCTAACTTCTTTTAAATAGAGTGATAACATAAAAATATTTAGCTTCTCAAAAGTAGAATTTTCATTCTAATTATAGACAATTATTTTGCGTAAAAGTGTTTTGAAATGGGTATAAATAAAAAAAGTCCCAAAAGGGACTTAATTTTTTAAAGGTGATGAATATGATTATGCTTTTTTCACATTAATTGCATTCAAACCTCTTCGACCTTCTTCAAGTTCGAATTCAACTTGGTCATTTTCTTTAACCTTGTCAATTAATCCTGTTACATGAACAAAATACTCTTTGCTCGTGTCATCGTCTACGATGAAACCAAAACCTTTAGTCTCATTGAAGAATTTTACTGTTCCTTTACTCATTCTAATTCTAAATTAATTATTTATGTAAAATTACTATAATTATTTTAAAATATCAAACAATAAGACTTTTTATTTCTCTTGTGATTCAAACCCATCAAAATAAATGGCTGTGCTCCAAGCTTCTGCAGGTATTTCAAAAAGTGGTTTTATGGACTTCCAGAGCGTTTTAAACAGGTCTGATTGTCGGTAGTTTTGCAATGCATCCTCGCTTTCCCATTGGCTATACGTAAAAAATAAGCATGGGTCTTTAATGTCTTGCAATAGCTGCATTCCTAAGCATCCTTCAAAATTTGAAACATTTAATTTGGTCTCATTAAATAGCTGAAGAAATACGTCTTTTTTTTCGGCTTGGAAGTGTAATTTAACGATTCGTGTGATCAAAACTGCAAGGTGTTGATGGATTTATGTGATCCTGCGGGCTCAAAAATAACTCGAATTATATCCCCTTTCCGAACTCCAAATAGTTTATCTGCTCCACCATAAGTACGATTAGCACCTTGGTTAATTGCGATTTCTAGAAGTCCTGCATTGTTGAAAATAGCTACTTTATCTCCCAAAATAACACTGTTATAGGTAGGAGATATTTTATCTAAATGGTACGTTTTGTTATGGTAATAGATTGTAAATGGGACATTCTCACCAAAACGATCAAAATCCTGTTTTGTAATATTGGAAATTAAGTTCCCGTAGGAATCGATATGGATAACATGTCCTTGTATGGAAATTGCTTCAAGGATAGGGTTCAATAATAATGACATTTTATAGTCTTCAGCCATTTCGCAAAAAGAGGCTGGTTTTTCTCCCTGAATAATTTTTACCGCAAGTGGAATCAAACAATTTTTTGTAGGGAATTTGAGCATTTCGGGATGGGAATCAATTTCTTTATAGCGATAAAAAGCAGTCGCTTTGTTTTCACCCAAAAAGGCGCCAAAAAAACCGTTGTCCGTAGCTATAAAATATTGTTCTTCGTAGAACAAAATGGAAGGGTAGCTCGGAATAAAATCATTAGCTGAGAATTCTTTATTGGTATTTAATAAATTAGGTTCACTGTCGACACCAATAATATGAATGGTCCCCTTTGGAAAATCTTTATAGCAACTGCGCAATTGAAAAGCAGCTTCTGAACTATCGAAAGGACGGATTTCATGGGAAATATCAATCAATACAACAGCAGGAAGTTGGCTATATAAAGTTGCTTTCAAGGAAGCAACATAATAATCTTTTAATCCGGCATCAGTGGTAAGGGTGATGATTTGCATGATGATTTTTGGTGAAGTATTGCTTTAATTTCTAATTTTACCAAAAGTAAGGTATTTCTTACTGATAGTTATAACCATAATGCAATTTAATTGAAGTCAGAAAGTAGAGAAATTGTTATTGAGCAAATAAATCCCGCCGATTTATTTGGAGTTAACAATGATTATTTAAAGCATATAAAAAGCTTATTCCCTAAATTATCTATTTTATCTAGAGGCAATATCCTCACCATAAAAGGGGATGATGATACGATGGATGAATTTGAACGAAAATTCGAATTGATTATGGCGCATTATCACAAATATAATTCCCTTTCCAAAAACAACATCGATAACTTAATGCTTGAAAATGGAGCGATTTTACTCTCCAGTGATCAAGAGGATGATATTATCGTTCATGGAAATGGGGGGAATAAAATTAGAGCGAGGACGGTTAACCAGAAAAAGTTGGTTGAAGCCATCAATAAACACGATATGGTTTTTGCTGTTGGTCCAGCTGGTACAGGTAAGACATACACGGCTGTTGCCTTGGCAGTGCGCGCCCTTAAAGCCAAGGAAGTAAAACGCATCGTTTTGACAAGACCGGCAGTTGAAGCAGGTGAAAATTTGGGATTTCTTCCGGGGGATTTGAAGGAAAAACTAGATCCCTATTTAATGCCTTTATACGATGCATTACGCGATATGATTCCCGCTGAAAAATTAGCGAACATGCTTGAAACAGGCATCATTGAAATAGCACCTTTAGCGTTCATGCGTGGAAGAACCCTCGACAAAGCTTTTGTGATTCTCGATGAAGCTCAGAATACAACCAGTCTGCAAATGAAAATGTTCTTAACTCGGATGGGAATGACTGCCAAATTTGTGATTACAGGAGATATGTCTCAAGTAGACTTGCCCCATCGGCAAAAATCAGGGCTTAATTATGCTTTGGACATTTTGGAAGACATTGAAGAAATAAGTATTATTAGGTTGGGAAAAAGTGACATAATACGACATAAATTAGTTAGTAAAATAATTGAAGCTTACGAAAAATCGGAGGCAAATTCCACTTTAGAATAAATAAAAAAAAGAATGACAAATTCCACTACTACTTATCATTTTGACGGACAAATTGGTGTATATCATGGTAAAGTTCGAGATGTTTATACATTAACAGAAAAGCGCTTGGTGATGGTAGCTTCTGATCGAATTTCTGCATTTGATCATATCTTGCCTAAAGGTATTCCTTTTAAAGGGCAAGTTCTTAATCAGGTAGCTACGTATTTTTTAGATGCAACGAAGGATATTGTTCCCAATTGGTTGATCGCTACGCCCGACCCATCTGTTTCAATCGGACATTCCTGCGAACCCATTCGAGTTGAAATGGTTATCAGAGGATATTTGGCCGGCCATGCTGCTAGGGAATATAAAGCAGGTAAAAGAGAATTGTGTGGGGTGAATTTACCAGAAGGATTGATTGAAAATGATCGTTTACCTTCTCCAATCATTACCCCAGCCGTAAAAGCGGAGGAAGGGCACGATGAAGACATTTCTCGTGAAGATATTTTGCTGCATGGCCATGTTAGTCAAGAAGTATATGAAAAAATGGAATTGTATACACGGAAACTTTTTCAGAGAGGAACTGAAATGGCGTTTAAACAAGGACTAATATTGGTCGATACAAAATATGAGTTTGGCTTGCTTGACGGAGAGGTAATTTTAATTGATGAAATTCACACGCCAGATTCATCGCGTTATTTTTATGCGGAGGGCTACGAAGAGCGCCAGGCTTTGGGGCAAGAACAAAAGCAATTGTCAAAAGAATTTGTCCGACAATGGTTGATTGAAAATGGCTTCCAAGGATTGGACGGTCAAGAAATCCCGACTATGCCAGATGAATTTGTTAAGGTTATTTCTGAGCGCTACATTGAGTTGTATGAAAAAATAACCGGCCATGACTTTGTTAAATCGGACACGGAAAATATTCAAGAGCGCATTTTCAATAATGTACAAAGGTATCTTCAGCAAGAAATCGGATAGTTATTTATTATCTAACACTTCAATTATCGGTTCACCAGTCATCGCCCCAGAACGTTGTAAAAAAAGCAAGTGTGTTAAGGTGGCTGAAATATCAACAATTTCTAATGGTCGAAAGATATCTTTTGGGTGCAATCCTCCTCCATACCACATGAGCGGAACATGCGTGTCATAATTAAAAGCGGACCCGTGTGAGGTTCCCATACGTTCTGATTCATCATGGATGGGTAAATAACCAGGCTGTAGAATAAAAAGGACATCACCGCTTCTCTTCGCATCAAAACCTAAGCGAACCATTTCTCGCCATTTATCATTGTTACCTTCATTATTTAAAAATTCTTGGGCGGTGTATACCGCTTTAACTTCTGGCCAATCTCTTATTTCTTTCACAATAAATTGACAAATCGTATTGAAATCTAATTTCAACGAATCAATTTCTTGCCGATTAAGGTAAATGTTTTGATTGATCTCTTTTATTGTTAACGCCTTCCCGAATTGGGTGTTTAAAGAATTCTTTAACACTTCTTTCTTTGTCGCCATATTCAAATAACCCCCGGGCAGTTTCATATCGACAAGCATTTGTGGTATGGGGACCACCGCATGGTCGGCTGTTAGAAAAACGGTAAAGTTGTCTTTGCCAAATCGATTGTTTAATTCGTCCATTAGCTTCGCTATTTCACGATCTAGACGTGCATACATGTCCTCCATTTCTAGTGAATAAGGGCCAAATACATGCCCTGCGATATCGGGAGTTGAGTAGCTAACGCAAAGCATATCCGTCTGTGAATCAATACCAAGTTTCTCATTTTCTATCGCTGTTATGGCTAAGTCAGTGAGTAAAGTATTGGCAAAAGGTGAAATGGTAAAATTGGAAAAATCAGTTGAAGGCAAAGCGGTGAGGTTATATGGAAATGTTGGGCTGGTCTTTCCGTTAATGAGTCCTTCGTATTTACTCGCATCATTTTTTCCTGCCATATACTTTTCAATTGGATACAGTAGGTCCCAGTCTTTGAGATAGGTATTGGCATTTTTTGTCTTATTAAACTCAAGCAACCAATCCGGCAATTGATTTTTGTAATAGCTGCTTGTTGTGAATGTGCCATTCACATTATCAAACCAATAGCTTCCATCGCTTAAATGACCTCCTGGGAGTATAGCACTACGATTTTTTATGGATATTGAAATCACCTTGGCGTTCGGATAACTAAGTTTGAGTTGGTCCGTGATGGTATAGGTCAGTAGATTTTTGGGAGATGCTTTACATGCCGAGGAGGTGGTTCCTATGCCAATAACGCTGAGGTCTTCCACACAGTTAACAGTGGTTTCTGTTTGTCGATCAAACCACGCGTTGCCAATAATGCCATGATTGTTTGGGCTTGTTCCAGTATAAATGGATGCGTGCCCTGGCCCTGTAAAAGTGGGGACGTAATTGTAATTTACGTTGCGACAATTAACCCCTTTTTTCAAGAAAGTGTTAAATCCATTTTTTTTAAAGTGCTGCTGGTATCGATAGAGGTAATCATAGCACATTTGATCAATTACAATTCCAACGATTAGTTTGCTTTTCTTTTGTGCTGTTGCATACCCTGTGAAAGAGAAGAGAATAACAACTAATAAAAAGAATGAAAAATTATCCTTTACCTGGTTTCGCATTCTTATTTGGTATTACAGGTGACGTGTTGATTGGCTTGTTGGTATTGGTAGGGTCTGGTTTGTTAATGATGTTTGGTACCTTGATCTCAATCGGAGGTCTGGGATTTATGATCGTGTTATTATTATCATTTGTTTTGATCTCCGTTTTTATAGGTTTTTCATTTGTTGGATTTTCAATAGGTTTTATTGGAAGGGCTTCTCCACTTGGATTTTTGGCATCTAAAATTTGATGCGTATTGGTATTCAATAAGGGTCTCTCTAATTTATTGAGAACCACACCTTGTGTTGCAGGTGATGGTGAAGGCACCGGATTTGGACCAATGTTTAAATAGCCTTGGTCGAAGATGCATCCCCCCATTTCATCAGGACTTATACCCATGGCTTCGCATCTTTGTCTAGCATTTGATTGCTGATTAGCATTCAGGTCTGCTACTGTTAAATGTACTTTTGGAAATCGTCTATCAGTAAAATAAGCTGTATTAGTCCCACTTGAATAATCAAATAATGTTGTCATATCTGTTACTCTCCAATCATCCGCAAAATTTTGAGATAGGTAACTTAAATATTCTTTTTCAGCGATTATAGACGCTTGCTGCATTACCGGATTTCCAAATGTTGAGAATGCTTGGTAAACTGGTGGTGTTTGATTGTTGTTTCTGCCATTAAAATCATCATTCATGTTTTTATTAGCATTCCCAAGTAAGCCACTATATTGTTGATTGCCGCATTCAAATATAGTAACCGTAACATTAATGAAATTTGTTCCAACACTGGTTCTATTATTAAGAATCACACTTTCACCGGAAGGCCATGATACGATGTAATTACTTCCATTTAAGTAAATCGTTCCTCCATGAGGCAAAAAATAGGTTCTTCCATGCAATTGTATGGGGGCACCATTTAAAAATAATGGCGTAATATTCCTTGAGGGAGCGTCTTCCGCATAAAACCCGATTCTATCACCATAAACATTCATCGCTATTGCCGAGTTCAATGAAAAATTATCACTTTGTGCTTTTTGTCTCGCTTGAATCTCAAAGTTTCTATCTGAAGACTTTGACAATTCGAATTCACCTACGGTTTGAAATGAATAGGTAGCATTGTCAAAGGATTTTAAATGAGGGTCACCAAAGCTGCGTCCTTGAATTGTTTTGCAGAATGTATTATTAATTAGTGCCAAGAGTAAATTGGCAAATGAGTTATTTGTTTGTTGTGCACCCGAGTTGTTGGTCTCAATATAATTTTTCAAGTCTTCCCTTTTTTCTTTAGGTAACAAACTCAACATTTCATAGGGAGTTAATTCTTCAGCAAAAGTTCTGTCTGGAATGACTTGGCTAGATGACATCGCCATAACGCTTTGGGATAACCAAAGACCTCGAATAGGATCCCAATCTGAAAGCTCGAATAAAATATTTTTTGTAACACTTGACGTATCATTTGAATCCATAACAGGCGCTTGTTGGGAATACGCATCCTGAAGCAAGACTAGCGAAAAAAATAAAAGTATATTTTTCATATTTTTGACATTACAAGTTAAATTTATAGCCCACCCCTTTAATGGTACTTATGTATTCATCGCCAATTTTTTCGCGTAATTTTCTAATGTGAACATCTATAGTTCGATCTCCAACAATTACTTCGGACCCCCACACAGTATCTAAAATAACTCCTCGTTTAAACACAGCATTAGGACGTGAAGCTAAAAAAGAAAGTAACTCAAACTCTTTTCTTGGAAGTTTAATCTCTTTTCCATTTTTCACAACAAGGTATCGTTCGCGATCAATTACAAAAGCTTTAGAATCAACTTTAACTTCATTTAATTTGTTTCTACGTAAAAGGGCATTGATGCGACTTATTAAAACTTTTGGTTTGATTGGTTTGGGAACATAATCGTCTCCTCCAGATTCTAAGCCTGCAATTTGACTATAATCTTCATTGCGCGCGGTTAAAAAACAAATGATGATATTTTGTTTTGTTGGGTCAGCTTTTACATGGTCACAAAACTCTATTCCGTCCATTTGGGGCATCATTACATCTAAGATAATTAAATCCGGAATGTCCGATTCAATCTTTTTTAATGCGACTAAGCCGTTTTCAGCACAAGATACCTCATGACCTTCTTTTCTAAGATTGTACATTAGTAATTCTCGGATGTCCTCGTCGTCGTCTACAATTAGTATTTTTGCCATGATAATTCAAAATTACTAAGTTTCTTTCATTATTAAATATTTATGTTGTTTTTATTCTTAAAGTACACTTTTTTAAGTAGTTGAGTTCACTGAAAATAGCTTACTTTTATCTTGGATTTGAACCACAAAATGGGAACTCGATGTAATTAAGTTTGATTAACAATAAAATAGAATTAACGCTTGTAAAATGGATGTAAATATATTATTAGCAGAAGACGATTTTAATTTGGGTTTCGTTATTGTGGACCAACTTAAATTGGATGGCTATCATGTCACATTGGCTACCGATGGAATGGATGCCTTGCAACGCTTTAACGAAAGAGATTTTCATTTATGCATTTTTGATGTGATGATGCCAAAAAAAGATGGATTTACGCTGGCGAGTGATATTAGGAAAATTAATAGTGAAATTCCGATACTATTTTTAACGGCCAAAACCATGACGGAAGATAAAGTACAAGGATTTAAGTCTGGTGGGGATGATTATTTGACCAAGCCATTTAGCGTGGAAGAGCTGCAATTGAGAATAAAGGCGTTGTTGAGAAGGGTGAATATTAAAATGGATAAGCCGGAAGACAAAATTTTACCACTAGGTCTATTTTTGTTCGATACAGAGAATATTTGTTTGTTGCTTAACGATACTAAGAAGTCACTGACTAAAAAAGAAGCACAAATTTTAAAACTGTTATATAAATTTAAAGGTCAGGTATTGCCTCGTGAGGTGATCTTAAATGCAGTTTGGGGTCAAGATGATTACTTTGTCGGACGTAGTTTGGATGTTTTTATTACCAAATTGAGAAAGTACTTGCGGGATGATGAATCCATAACATTGACAAATATTCATGGCGTTGGATTTAAACTTGAAATAGTAGAATGAGCAACTATATTTTGCATATTGAAACGGCAACTAAAGTTTGCTCCGTTGCCCTTTCGTTAAATGGTAATCTTATTTCTTGTAAAGAATCCTCTAACGATGAGTTTGTGCACGGTGAACAATTAACGAACTACATTTCCGAAGTTGTTTCTTTAGCCAATATTAAGCTTTCAAATCTATCTGCTGTTTCTGTTTCATCTGGTCCTGGTTCATATACTGGATTAAGAATAGGGGCGTCGACTGCAAAAGGTTTGTGTTTTGGACTTTCGATACCACTCATTGCTGTACCATCGCTTTTATCGCTCATCTCTTTAGCAAAAGAACGACATCCAACAACAACTATTTGTGCCATGTTTGATGCCCGAAGAATGGAGGTCTTTAGGCAAGTCGTCGATAAAAATGGGGTGGAATTAGTGCCGGTTGGCCCTCAAGTGCTAGATGAATTTTCAATGGTTGATTATGAACCGTTTCTGGCTGTGGGGGATGGGACCAATAAAATAAAAGAATTGTGGATGGAGAGAAATTTGAAGTTGGATGATTCCATAGTTCCATCGGCCAAAGGACAAGTAACGCTGGCCTATCAAAAATATAGCGCACAAGATGTTGAAGACACCGCTTATTTCGTTCCAAATTATGGAAAAGAGTTCTATACGCCTTAATTAACGCGAATTTTTTTGGTCCACAATGCTTCATTGCCGCAAGCATCCTTTACTTGTAGCTTGAAATTGATTAGTCCTTTTTCTGAGGCTTCAAATACATGGATTAACAACTTATTTTTTTTGTCGTATTCCAGCACTTTCCACTTTCCATTAATGAATAGGTTATAACTGCTGATGCTGGTTTTTGCATCACTCACTTTCCATTCGATACTGCTTTTCTTTAAACTGGTATCTCCGGCCACAAAATTACTTGGAGAGACACTTGGTGGAGTGAAATCACTGCCCACTTTAAAAGTTCCTAATGACGATATGACGGCTTCTAATTTATCGTTTATTAGTTGGGTTTTAATGGCTTCTTTTTGATCCTTATCCCCAACTAGATAGATGTATTGCTTGGTTATTAGCGTGTTTTCGATAGGGGTCATGGTAACTTTTGCACCTTCGAATAGGGGAGTACTTGCCTTTCCAAGTTGAATTTTATCTTTGGTTATTAACACGTCTTTTTTTACAGGTTCAAAAAGTGATAAAGCGTTTAGTGTAATTGAATTTCCAAAGCCTTCAAAATAATAAGCGGAATCGGGAATTAAATAGAGTCCACTTGGTTTTGGGTCAACAATTATTTTTCCTAATGGAGTGCGGTAAACAATATCAAATTTGATGGTGCTCCTATTTTTTTTCGCATCAAGTAATTGAATGTTTATAGGAATAGAATCGTGGCCTTTTAAGTTTATTATTTTTAGAGGATCAGACTTATAAACAGCTAGATGATTATGGGTTTTATGGATTAATTTATGGATTTTTTTATTGTTTGTTTTGTATTCGTGATAGTCACAGTAATCATTAATCAATCGATCATGTGAAAAGGATACGGTGTCTATTCTGCTATGAAAAACAGTGTCATTAGAGACAATTAACAGGTTCTCAAATAAGCCACACGTGCTTAAGTCGGCACCAATTTTATCGCTGCCTTCTATGCCTATTAATAGTTTATCTGTACCTTCCATAAAGGCTGATGGAATGATTATTTTATTTGTTGCGACGGTGTACTCCGTACCCTTCTTAATAACTGGAAAGGCCATTTTTTTATCATTGAGATAGTAGCCATTTTGGTCTATTGCATAAATATATAATTTGCTTGGAACAGGTGCTTGTTGGTCAACAATATTGATTCCATGTGCTAATGGATGCAAGGCATTTTCTGTTTTTGTGTCACGCAATTCAAAATGCAAATGAGGGCCAAAAGAATTTCCAGAATTCCCTGAATACGCGATAAGTTGCCCCTTCGTTACGGGTATTTGCTGCGGTTCAAAAACTAAATCTATTTCGTTTAATTGGTTCTTTTCTTGGTATAACTTAACGATTGCTTGTATGCTTTTTTCAAATTTGGTGCAATGCGCATAAACACTCGTCACTCCATTTGGATGATTCACGTAAATTACTCTTCCATAGCCAAGTGGCGTGATTTTTATCCGTGAAACATAACCGGATTCAATCGAAAACAAAGAAAGTCCCACTTTTCCTTCTGTCCTAAAATCAATCCCCATGTGAAAATGGTTGGGCCGCAAATCTCCAAAGGAGGCAGAAAGTTTTAGAGGAATTCCTAGAGGGGAGTGGTAACTCGGCGCTGTAACTTGTGCATTGAAAATACGCACTAGTAATAGTCCAAAAAGCAGGGCGAATAGTTGTTTGTTTTGCATAAACAAAGTTAAGCGTTCAAAAAAGATAAAAATACCTACCTAAAAATATTGTTATCAACTAATGTATATTAACTTTGTAAAAAGTTGCTACAATGACTGAACAAATTCAAAAAAGCATAACTCTTTTGCGCACGAAGTTTATGGGCCTCCATAAAAACTTACTGAGTGCTAAAGAACAAATTGCTGCTTTGAATATAGAAAATGAAAAGCTTATGTCGGCTTTAAATAATGTGAAAGAATCAAATACATTGTTAGAAGCTGACTTAGAAAAAGCAAAGTTGGAAATTGTAGCGGCCAACAAACAAGTTGTTAATAGTCCAGTCGTTTCTCAAGGCAGAAATAATGAACAAATTGACGAATTGGTGAAAGAAATAGAAAACTGTATAGCATCCCTAAAAAAATAAGAAATGGGTAAAATTTCTTTGAAAGTGGAAATAGCTGGACGTACGTATCCCCTCACTGTGCTTGATAGTGAAGAGAAAACGGTACTCAAAGCGGTTGAAGACATTAACAAAGCTGTCGCGCTTTTGAAAACGAATTACGCGGTAAGCGATTCGCAAGATTTGTTAGCCATGTCTTCCCTTCAATTTATGTTGAAAGGGGCCTCGAAGAAAATAGAAAAAGAAATTGAACCAGTCGATTATTCATCTATTGAACGTGCTTTACAGGAATTCTCAGAAGAGTTAGATCAACTCGATTAGTTCTTTCCATTCGTCCAACTTGTAGTATTAATTATTAAAAACAAAGTTGAAATGGAAGTGTTATGGATATTAATGGGATTAATTGGCGGTGGATCAGCAACTTTTTTTATTCAAAAGAGTTTGGTGAAAACCAAAAGCGAAGGCTTAATTAAAGAAGCAGAATTACAAGCTGAAATTATTCGAAAGGAAAAAGCGTTGCAGGCCAAGGAGAATTTCTTGCGTTTGAAAGAAGAACATGAATCGGCGATTAAAGATCGTGAAAGAAAGCTTCAATCTAATGAAGATCGCGCTCGTGCTAAAGAGAAAAACATAGATCAAAAAATTGAAGAGCTTGGACGTAAAGAGAAAATCACGGAAGGTTTACAAAATGATTTTGATGCTAAATTTCAGGGATTGGCAGTGCGCATGCAAGAGTTAGATAAAATTCAGAGTAAGCGAGTTGCTGAGCTGTCAAAAATTAGTGGAATGCAACCGGAGGATGCTAAAAAAATGTTAATGGAGGCATTAACGGATGAGGCAAGAACGGGAGCCATGGCCCAAATAAAAGAAATCACGGAAGAAGCGAAGCTTAATGCGAATCGTGAAGCGAGAAAAATTGTTATCCAAACTATTCAACGAGTTGCTACAGAACAAGCGGTAGAGAACGCGGTATCGGTATTTAATATCGAATCGGATGAAGTAAAGGGTCGTATTATTGGACGTGAAGGTCGAAATATTCGTGCCTTGGAAGCAGCCACGGGAGTTGAAATTATTGTAGATGATACGCCAGAAGCAATTATCCTTTCTTGTTTTGATCCAGTACGTAGAGAAATTGCAAGACTTGCACTCCATCAGTTGGTTTCTGATGGCCGAATTCATCCTGCCAGAATTGAAGAGGTGGTGGCTAAAACCCGCAAGCAATTGGATGAGGAAATCGCAGAAACGGGGAGAAGAACTTGCATAGATTTAGGTATTCATGGCTTGCATCCTGAACTAATGCGCATGGTGGGAAGAATGAAATTCAGATCTTCTTATGGACAGAATTTGCTGCAACACTCTCGTGAAGTAGCCAATCTGTGTGCGATTATGGCAGCAGAACTTGGACTCAATGTTAAATTGGCGAAACGGGCTGGACTATTGCATGATATTGGAAAAGTTCCCGATGAAGAGCCTGAATTACCACATGCTATTCTTGGGATGAAGGTCGCTGAGAAATTCGGTGAGAAAGGTGAGGTGCTTAATGCCATTGGTGCGCATCACGATGAAATCGAAATGACTTCCTTAATTTCTCCTATTGTGCAAGTTTGTGATGCTATTTCAGGCGCTAGACCTGGTGCTAGACGTGAAATAGTTGAAACGTACATTAAACGAATTAAAGAACTGGAAAATTTAGCACTTTCGTATGATGGCGTTAGTAGCGCATATGCAATTCAAGCAGGAAGAGAGTTGCGTGTTTTGGTTGAAGCAGAAAAAGTAACTGATCAGCGATCAGAAGAATTGTCATTTACTATTTCGCAACGAATTCAAACAGAAATGACGTATCCAGGTCAAGTTAAAGTCACAGTAATCCGCGAAAAAAGATCAATAAATTACGCAAAGTAATACTTTGAAACCTTTCGTGGTCAACTTTGTTGTTAAATAAAGTTTATTTTCATGAATACAAATTTGCAACTAATTGCAGGTCCTTGTAGCGCGGAAACACGCGAGCAGGTATTGGAAACGGCGAAAGACTTAGTTCATATTCAACCAAGCTATTTTAGAGCAGGTATTTGGAAACCTAGAACTCGACCCGGTGAATTTGAGGGTTCGGGTAATCCAGCATTAGCTTGGATGAAAGAGGCAAAAGCTACGTATGGATTGAAAATATGTACCGAGGTGGCGAATGCGAATCATGTTGAGCTAGCTTTGAACGCTGGTTTTGATATGTTGTGGATTGGCGCTCGCACCACCACTAATCCTTTCTCTGTTCAAGAGATTGCCGATGCGCTAAGAGGTGTTGACATGCCCATCATGGTGAAAAATCCGATTAATCCCGATTTGAAATTATGGGTCGGTGCTATTGAACGACTTTATAACGTTGGTGTCAATGATGTTTCCGCCATTCACCGTGGATTCTCTGTATATGAAATTGCGAAATACCGCAATAACCCTAATTGGCAAATTCCAATTGATCTCAAACAGGAATTGCCTCTACTACCGCTTCTTTGTGATCCTTCTCATATCACAGGTGATGCTTCCATGTTGTTGGAAGTTGCTCAGAAAGCTATTGATTTGAAATACGATGGCTTAATGCTTGAAACGCATTGCAATCCCCGGGAAGCATGGACGGATGCTAAACAACAAGTTACTCCGGCGGAACTAGCGGAGCTTTTGGCTAAATTGCATTTTAGGGATCGAAGGGAAATTGAGGAGGCGGAATTAATGGAGTTTAGAGCGAAAATTAATGCAATGGATGAAGCCATAATTCATTTGCTGACCGAACGGATGTTTACTTCAGGTTTGATTGGTAAATTTAAAAAAGAACATAATTTAGCGATCTTGCAGAAAGCCCGTTGGGAAGAGCTGCTTATGAGTAATGTAGATAAAGCAGTAAAACTTAAGCTCTCTAATGAATTTTCAACGCAATTGTTTAAGCTTATTCATCAAGAATCAATTCATATTCAGTCACAAATTTTGAATGACAAAAATAATGAGTAGATCTATTCTTCCATTTAAATATCAAGGAAGTATGATGGCTAATCCATCCAAAAGTCACCTGCAAAGGGCAATTATCTGCGCCGCCCTTGCCAAAGAAAAGACACATTTTTCAATACACAATCCTTCCGATGATGTAGCTGCTGCACTTCGTCTTTTGCCTGCTTTGGGTGCATCATTTCAAAATGGGATTGTCACCCCAACTTCTTCGACGAATAGACAGGATGAATTGATATTGAATGTGGGTGAGTCCGGCTTGTTGCTTCGCTTAATGTCCACGATTGGTTTGGGGTTTGCCAAACGATTGATTATTCAGGGAGAGGGTACTTTGCTGAATCGATCGATTGTTTCACTTACAGATCAATTGCGAGCAATAGGCTTGCATGTTCAATCCAATAATGGTTTTCTTCCTATAGTAATTGAGGGAGAAATTACGAATTCTTCCTTGTCGGTGAATGCATCGGACAGTTCTCAATTCCTTTCTGGTTTGCTGATTTCACTATCACAAAGACCATTTGATAGTGTGGTGCATGTGTCGGCATTAAGCAGTAAGCCTTACATTGATTTAACCATTGATGTTGTGAAAGATTTTGGGGTACGTATTCGCCATGATAATTACGATACATTTTATATAGAAGGTAATCAATCCTTGTCAGCTCAAAAAATTAATATGGAAGGTGATTGGAGCGGGGCATCGAATCATTTGGTGGGTGCCGCCATTTCGGGTGAAATTACAATGAAAGGGTTGTCGATTGTTTCTACTCAAGCGGACAAATGTATGTTGGAAGTGCTCGCTGATTTTGGTGCGATTGTGGAAGTTAATGAACGTGAAATAAAGGTGAAGCAAAATGAAAAAAGACCATTTGTATTTGACGCCTCAAATTGCCCTGATTTATTTCCTCCTCTTGCTATTTTGGCATGCGCTGCGGTGGGAACGACTGAAATTAAAGGACTTCATCGTTTGGTGAATAAAGAATCAAATCGTCAACTTAGTATTGTCAAGATGCTGAACGTTCTTGGGGTGAATTTTAAAATTGTTTCGGACAGCATCTTTATTGAAGGCAATGGAGTAGTGCAGGGCGGAACGATCGCTACCTATAATGATCATCGCATTTCGATGGCTGGCGCAATTGCAGCTAGTATCGCTGCATCTGAAATTACCATCGATAACGTGGAGTGCGTGGCTAAATCATACCCCAACTTTTTTAACGATTTGGAAGCTATAAAATTAGCGAATTAGGTCATAATTTCCTGCATTATATTGATCTAAATTTTTTGTAAAAAAATATTCGGCCTTTATAATAATTATTATTTTCGCGACTAAACGAGGAAATGTTTACCAAGAATTTTGGAACTAACTTTTTAATTAAATTTTTAAACTAAAAAAAAAAAATGATAAAAAAACTTCTTTTAATCGCTGGATTTTCAATTAGTCTAGTTGCTGTTAATGCTCAAATCCTGCAAGGTAATTTTATGATTAATCCAATTTGGCCTTTCAGCTAAATTCTAAATGAAGCACTCAATAAAAAAAGCCATCCATTATTTGACGGATGGCTTTTTTTATGCGCAAAAGTAAAGTGTTAGATTTCTAACGACCTTTTCAGATAGAGGAAATCGTTTTAGTTCATGTAGGAACTACAGCTTTACTATTCTTTTTGTTAGCTTTTGGTCAGCTTGTTCGCTTTGTAGAAAATAACATCCTGCTGGAAAGTTAGAAAGGTCGATGATCGTTTCTGAAGTGGTAGGGATAATCTCCATTAGGTGTTTTCCAAAGCAATCTACAAGTATAATTCGTTTGGTTTCCTTAGTATGTCGAATGGTTAATTCATCGCGTGTTGGGTTGGGAAAGACTTCCATTTCGATGTTGTTATTTTCTCCCAAACCAATATTATTGTCAGTTCTGTATAATACGTTATCAATATAGACAACGCCAGAACCTGCAGGAGCGGCAGAAATAATAAGCTGCGCGATGTGTTGTGTGCTATTCAAGGAGATGAAATTACTCAATGGAATGTCGTAAGTGTTCCACTGTTCTAATGTAGGGACAAAGGACAATTCGTGCTCGCTGTCATCGCCACCTGAATAGGCCATATCAGCCCCAAAATCAACCAGTTTAATTTTTAAATTAGTGATATTGGTAGTCCAAGCATCTATTCTGAGGTGGGTCATTGTGCTTACATTTAGAATATTCGCTCCTAATGTTTCGATTCCCACGTAATCCAAGTTGGTATATTTCTTAGTGTCGTTTCCTGTAATTTGTAGATTGCTAAGTGTTCCTTGCGACCATACGGCTTGCCAAGTGTCAACGCTTACGTTCGTGTAAGGATTGCTGAACATGGAAATAACGTTTGTAGCATTATAAGTTGGTGTTGGTGCCGCTACCATAGGTTCGTTTAATGGAGGGCCCTGATTGCTAAATTTGATATTGTCGAAATAACAGATGTTGTCTTGGTTGCGTTGTTGAAAATCTGGAAAAATAATGATTTGATCGATACCTGTAGAAGAAGGTGCTCCAACGATGGCACTGAAATCAAATGTCAATTCTTCCCACTGATTGATGAGTGTATTGCTAACCAATAGTTCTCCCGTAGAAGCACCTGCAGGAGTCGCAAACTTTATCCCAACAGGGCTAATAATTGGTTTGTAGACCATAATTTTTACAATGCAATTACTCGCTGTTAAAGTAAACGTACCTATGCCTGCACCATGCTGTGACTCACAGCCTGCCCAAGGCATTCCATTTTGTTTAGCAGTAAATTTCGCCACCTGCGCTGAAAGATTTATTCCTGCAGCTGATGGATTGTCAACTATTTCTAATGGCGGTTGATTGTCATTTTCAAATACGGTCCAGGTCCAAAGTGTTCCAAAACCACCTGATTCAAATGATATCGGTCCATTCTGCGCCAAACAGGTGTTCGCTGCGATGATGATAAATAAGAGTAGCGTTTTTTTCATGGTCGATTGTTTTCTTTTTGTTAAAAGTACAATAATGTTTTGTGAAAGCTTAAATTATTTTTTTTGACAGTTTTTAATTATACTTTAAGAATATAATTTATAACCCCGCAAGGGCTTAGCTTTTTTACGCTGGATGTAATCCAGCGAAAAAATAGGAAATGAATCCCTTTTCGGCATGTATCCGCCAGTTATTTTCTATACAGAAGTCAATTAAAGTTACTTCATCATAACTTTTCTAATTCACATTTATTTATACGCACATAATGGTTGGACCCATTGGGATAATCTTGTGAATTCCCATTAAGTAAAAGAATGTCAATGTAGTTTGAATTTATGGAACTGCCATTAGACGCATTACTCAAGTACATATAGTTTCCTGAAACAAAAGAGGGTAATTTGATTTCTCTGAGACTTCCATCGATTCCTTTCTTTATAAATAAACCATTGTACTTGATACACAGGTAATAGATGGTTCCTTGGTGTTCAATCAGTCTAATTCGATTGATATCATCCATATCTAATGGAATAGGAGTTTCGGTAGATTGTCCGCTTGCATCTATTTCTAGTTGATAGAAGCTTGATTTCCATTCCGCTGAGGGATCTAGTAGTTTTTGATAAATACCTATTGCCTTGTTAGAGGAACTCAGAAATAATTCGCAATTGTCTACTAATCTGTTGCGAGTTGCTGCCAAGGGGTGAGTACTTAAATCACACATAGTTTGGTTGGTCCATGTGCCATTAAATCGATGAAATAATTTATTTTTATAATAAATGGCGGGTAATCCGGGACCAACATAATCATCTTGTACAGCCAAAACACAAGGTCCATTTGGTGTTCCTAATACGAAAGGGTAGTAGTAGGAATTACCCAAATTTTGGCCTGCCATTTCTTCGGTCCAATTGGGTGCATCGACCTGCTTGTAATAGAGTTTAAGGTCTTGGTACAATCCAAACGAAACATACAGTATATCGTCCGCGCTGATGGATGCTCCAATACGTATGTTGACAGTTTCAGAGGTTCCAGGTGTATGATCAACGATTAATTCTATTGTATGATTAAATATATCACCACTTTTAGCATTTGGAAAAGTGTAGTGTTTCAGTTTTCCAAGCGACCCATTTTCTGATGGATCAGTTTCTGTAGGTTCAAAAACGATTAAGTGAATACCGCCTTTTGAATCGACCAAGATATTTGCGGGTCGGGAAGTAGGAATTCCTGCTCCTTTCACCCAAGGTCCATTTCCTGTTTTACAATAGAGGTAAACGGTAGAGGGGTTGCTTGCGTTAGGTAAACCGTTAGATAAATTATCATTATCGACAACCGTCATGAAGACTTTATTCTCAAATCGAACAATTTTTTGCTGGTTATATCCCCACCAGGTCCCGTTTTCTTGGTGGTACATACTCCCAGGAATACATTCAATGTGTACTTTCATGTTACTCGAACCGTTTTTTTTACAGCCAAAAAGAACAATCGTTAAGATCAGAAAGAGGGTAGAATAATATTTGCTCAAATTGGTCATAAAAAAGACTTAGATTTATACCAAATTAACTATTAATCCTACAATTTAAGATCATGAATCTAAAAAAAATAATATTCATTTGTTTTCTTGTGAACTCCCTTAGTTTTAATTCACAATTGCTTAAAGGAGATATACTAGTTGATCCTTACGTTGGTATACCAAATTATCCTAACTTGGGAGTATCTAAAATGTTTTCAATTAATACACAGGGATCTGATAGCTATAAACTTGTTGGTGGGTTTTTTTCGTATGGTTTTCGTTTAGAGTACATGCTTACTGACAAATTAGGCTTGGGTACAGACTTTAATTATGTAAAGTCGGGTTATACTTCGGATTATATCGGTTATCAATACGATGAATTTAATAATCAATTATTTGACACCAATGGTATTGCGCTGCTAATGCCTTATAGTGAGAAGTATACGGCCGAAAGATACCGTGCAATGGGCAGGTTGAATTATTATTTCTCAAGTAATGAGAAAGTAAATTTTTATGGAGGTCTGGGAATTGGTTATTATGGTGTTAATCGATCTTTCACTACTACGCCATATGATCCCTCAAGTGCAAGTTTTATTAACTTCGTTGATGAGGTTTTATTCCCTATCAGTTTTCGTTTGGCAATAGGCGCTAAATTTTACTTTACCCGTAATTTTGGAGGACACGTTGAACTGGGAAGTTTTGGCGGAGGTACAATCCAATTTGGCGTTTCGGCTAAATTCTAAGAAATGCATTAAATGAAAAAGCCATCCATCAAGAGATGGATGGCTTTTTTTTTATGCGCTATAGCTTAGGATTTTAGTTTTCCATTAACTTAATCAAATTCAAGGCCGACCCTGCCTTAAACCAATCTATTTGAGAGCTATTGTAGGTGTGATTCAATAAAATTGTATCCGTTTTACCAGTTGAATGAACAATTTCTAAGGTCAATGCTTTGCCGGGTTGGAATGATGTTAAATCAATAAAGTTGAAAGTGTCATCTTCTTGTATTTTATCATAATCTGCTTCATTTTGAAAAGTAAGGCCTAACATTCCTTGTTTTTTGAGATTAGTTTCATGGATACGTGCGAATGATTTCACGATTACTGCAGTTACACCTAGATGTCTTGGCTCCATGGCCGCATGCTCACGGGAGGAACCCTCTCCGTAGTTATGGTCTCCCACAACAATTGTTGGAATACCAGCCGCTTTATAGGCTCGTTGCACCGCAGGAACTTCTCCGTAATTTAATGTAAGTGAATTTTTGACACAATTTGCTTTGCCATTAAAGGCATTTTCGGCACCGATCAATAAATTGTTGGAGATGTTATCCAAATGTCCACGGTATTTAAGCCAAGGCCCCGCCATAGAAATATGGTCGGTTGTACATTTGCCTATTGCTTTGATAAGCAACTTGGCTCCTGTAATGTTTTCGCCGTCCCACATTGGAAAATTGTCTAATAATTGCAACCTAGAAGAATCTTCAGCAACAATAATTTGAACACTTGCTCCATCTTCAGCAGGTGCTTGATAACCATTGTCTTCTACCGAAAAGCCTAATAAAGGTAGTTCGTCACCTTGTGGTGGCGAGAATTTAAACGCTTCCCCTTCTTTATTTATTAACGAGTCAGTTAATGGATTAAATCCAAGGTCACCAGATATTGCAATCGCAGCAACTATTTCTGGCGAGGCTACAAAAGCGTGTGTATTTGGATTGCCATCAGCACGTTTAGAAAAATTACGATTAAACGAATGTATAATGGTATTTTTTTCTTGTTTTTCTGATCCTTCGCGTGACCATTGTCCTATACACGGACCGCATGCATTGGTGAATATTTTGGTTCCCATTTTATTAAAATCTTCCAATATCCCATCGCGTTCTGCTGTAAAGCGTACTTGTTCAGAACCAGGATTGATTCCAAATTCAGCCTTTGGCATAATCCCATTGGCAACAGCTTGTTTTACAATCGATGCTGCTCTAGCTAAATCTTCATACGATGAATTCGTACATGAACCAATTAATCCCCATTCCACTTTTGTTGGCCATGCATTTGCCGCTGCGTCGCCCTTCATTTTTGAAATTGGCGTCCCACGATCTGGCGTGAAAGGGCCATTGATATGAGGCTCTAATTCACTAAGATTTATTTCTATTAATTGATCAAAATAGGCTGTTGGATTCTCGTATACTTCAGGATCTCCAGTCAAATGTTCTGCTATCTGATCTGCTGCACTCACTACTTCTGCTCTTCCCGTCGCATTCAAATACCGTCGCATTGATTCATCGTATCCAAAGGTTGAAGTGGTGGCGCCGATTTCAGCTCCCATATTACAAATAGTCCCTTTTCCTGTACAGGATAAGGAAAGTGCTCCTTCTCCAAAATATTCGACTACTGCACCTGTTCCTCCTTTCACGGTTAAAATATCTGCGACCTTAAGAATTACATCTTTCGCAGAGGTCCAACCGTTTAGTTTTCCTGTTAATTTTACTCCGATTAATTTAGGGAACTTTAATTCCCATGCCATTGCTGCCATTACATCTACTGCATCCGCTCCACCAACTCCAATGGCAATCATTCCTAAACCTCCAGCGTTGACGGTATGAGAATCTGTTCCAATCATCATTCCACCAGGAAAGGCATAGTTCTCTAACACAACTTGATGGATAATTCCTGCTCCTGGCTTCCAAAATCCAATACCATATTTATTGGAAATAGAGGATAGAAAATTAAAAACTTCGTTGTTTTGATTGAGCGATTCTTGCAAGTCTTTGGTTGCACCAAGTTTTGCTTGGATAAGATGATCCGCATGAACGGTGGAAGGAACGGCTACCTTCTTTTTACCTGCTTGCATAAATTGAAGCAAGGCCATTTGCGCAGTGGCATCTTGCATTGCTACACGATCAGGTGCAAAATCTACATAGGAGTTTCCACGGGTATATGCTTCTGTTGCGTTACCTTCCCAAAGGTGTGTATAAAGAATTTTTTCTGTCAATGTTAGTGGTCGCCCAACTAATTTTCTTGCTGCTTCTATTCTTGTTGGATACAAGGAATAGATTCTTTTAATCATGTCAATATCAAAAACCATACGTTAATTTCTTAAAAATAATGAGTAAAATTAAGAATTTTGCTCGAGGAGTCACTGCTAAAAACCGATATTTTTTCCTTAAATGAATCATAATTGTTTTTTGATTCGTTCTTAGGCCTAAAATTAAATTAGTATTTTTAAGAGCCAACAAGTACCTTTGGTATTAGTGTTAAGAAAACTTAAAATTATTGATCTTTCTACAGTATTGGCAGGGCCATCTGTAGCTACTTTCTTTGCTGAATTAGGAAGTGAAGTCATTAAAATTGAAAACAAAAACAATCCAGACGTAACTCGATCGTGGTTTTCAAAAGGAGAGGAAGCTGGACAATTATCGGCGTATTTTGCAAGTATTAATTATAAAAAAGAATACAGAAAGTTAGATTTTTTGGATTCGAACGATCACGCTTTGTTTTTAAAAGAAGTAGTGAATGCAGATATACTTATCAGTAATTTTAAAAAGGGGGATGAAGAAAAACTCAATCTAACAGATGATTTTCTGCGATCTGTGAATCCCCAATTAATTATTGGAAAAATAAGTGGGTTTAGCCACGAAAGTGATCGGGTAGCCTATGACTTGATTCTACAAGCTGAAACAGGTTTCATGTCAATTAATGGCACAAAGGAAAGTGGACCCTTGAAATTACCAGTTGCACTGATTGATGTCTTAGCTGCACATCAATTAAAAGAAGGATTGCTCCTCGCACTTTTAGATTTAAAAGAAAATGGAACGGCAAGAACGGTGGAGGTATCGCTTTATGATACGGCGATTTGTAGCTTAATGAATCAAGCATCTAATTATTTGATGACAGGAATACTCCCTGAACGAATGGGGAGTTTGCATCCTAATATTGCGCCTTATGGTGAATTGTTTCAAACGTTGGATCAAAAAACGATCACTTTTGCCATTGGTAGTAACCTCCATTTTTTAAAATTATGCCTTTATTTTAATTTGAAGTCCTTGCCAACGGATGTGCGATATGCGGATAATAAAAGCCGCGTGATTAACCGCTCATCGCTATACGACTATTTATCAGATCAAGTTTGTCTTAAAACGGCAGAGGAAATTTCTACTGCCATGCGTCAAGAAAAGGTTCCTTATGGCATTGTAAAAAATTTAGCCGAGGTTTTGAATAGTGATGTGGCCAATGACATGGTAAAATCAGAAATAATTGACACAACTTTTAGCAAAAGAATGCCTCAAATTGCGTTCAAATGGAAATAGAAATTAGGTCACCACTTACCCAAACGGAATGGGAAGCCTATTACGATTTAAGGTTTCGGGTACTTCGCGCACCGTGGAATCAACAAAAAGGGAGTGAACGAGACGCACAGGAGGCCGAAGCGGAGCATTTTGCGGTTTTTAAAGAGCAACAAATTATTGCGGTTGGTAGGTTGGATCAACTAAACGAATCTACTTGTCAAGTTAGGTTTATGGCGGTAGACCCTTTATTTCAAGGAAAAAATATAGGCAAATCCTTGATGGAATTTATTTTGATTCATTCTCAGAAGAAGCAAGAAAAAAATGTCATCTTGCACGCAAGAGAAATGGCAGTGCCATTTTATGAACGAATGGGTTTTCAGGTTACCGAGAAATCGCACTTGTTGTTTGGAGAAATCCAACATTATTTAATGCAAAAAAAATAAGGCTAGTTTTCACCAGCCTTATTTCAACTTAACTTAACTTAACCTAACCTAACTAACTTACTATAATACGATTAGTTTCTTTGAAGCTATTTTTTCGTTTTGTATGTACAAGTTAACAAAATAGATACCTGATTCTAAGTTTTCCACTTGAAATTCATTTAAACCAAGCACGCTTTTTTTGCTGATCATTTTACCGTTTGAATCAGTAATAAAGATTTCATCTACTTTGTTGTTATTCCATTTTATGGTTGCATCATTATTGGTTGGATTTGGGAAAATCATCCATTCGTTATTTTCTACTTCACTCACTGAGTTCGTGTTTTCGAAAATCACTTCTCCTGCAGTTGTTGCTTGACATCCATTCGCATCTGTTACGGTTACCGTGTATAATCCAGGTGCTAGATTTGTTAAATCTTCTGATGTTTCATTGTTGTTCCACTGGTAAGTGTAAGCAGGTGTCCCACCGATAACACTTAGGTCTATTGTACCGTTATTACTGTTGTCAGCGCTTGTTGCAGTTGCAGAAAGAATTAGTGCACTTGCTTCACTAATGGTGTAAGTGAATTCTGTACTACATCCATTTCCATCTCTTAACGTTAACTGATAGGTTCCTGGATTTAAATTGCTAAGGTCTTCAGTTGTTGCCCCGTTGTCCCATGCGTATATATAGGAAGGAACCCCTTGAACGACAGTTACATCGATTGCCCCATTTGCAAGTCCGAAACAGCTTACATTTGTTTGAATGCTTGTAATTAAAGTAGGTGCATTAGTTGATACTTGAATCGTGGTATCAATCATACAGCCACGAGCATCTGTAATATTAATAGCGTAAAGTCCGATACTTAAGCTGTCCTGATTTAAGCCAATAAAATTGTTTGACCATTGAACTGTGTATGGTCCTTGTCCGCCAGCAGGGCTAATTGAAATACTTCCAGAGTTACCAGTACATGTCCCAGTTATTTCGGCATTTGTTTGAATAGGTGTTGTAATGAAGTTACTTGCCATTAGTACCGCTGCGTTAGCGTCTACTCTTCCTGCCCCAATCTTTCCAGCATAGTTTGGATTTAGATTATCGATGTTTACTGAGCTGTTTTTTAAGATATACTCGATATCTAAGTTGCTAAGACATGGATTCACATCAAGCATTAATGCTACAACACCACTAATTAGGGGAGCAGCATAAGAGGTTCCTGAACTTGTAAGGTACCATCCCGGTGCCGCTGAAATAGCCACGTCGTAACCTGGTGCGCATAAGTCTACTGTTGCATTATGTTGGTGAGTACTTAATGGGTCGCCAGAAATTTTTTCGTGGTTATCATTTGGACCAATACTTGTTACAGAAAATACATTCGCTAATGCCGCTGGGTAAACCAATTGCTCCGCTCCACCACACGTGTTGCCATTCCCTGCTGCAGCAATAATAAAGCTACCATTGTTATACGCTTCATTGATGACATCTTGGATATATTGGTTGTAGAAACATCCTGCGGTCCAACTTAGATTAATAATATCCATTCCTGCATAGGTTGCAACAAGAATTTCATTAAAAGACATTTGATATAAAGCCAAAGAGCTATTAAATCCGATGGAGCTTTTACCTAAATTATTGTCCGTGTTTCCAGCTGCGATAATTGCTACTGCTGTTCCGTGTGTTTGTGTAGTGGTATTCGTTGCATCATAATGGGTCACTTTACCTAGTAATTCATCGTGATTTACATAATAATTCTGATCGGAGATACCGATAACAACTGAACTGTCTCCATGTGTAATGTCCCATGCGCTGTTTGCATTGATTAAATTAAGTGCATAATCATTTGCAAACTCAATTGAATAATCATTTGGGGTGTATAGTGTTTCGTATTTTGGTGCAATTACAATTCCTTGAGCAATTGTTGGAACTTTTGAAAAGGCTTCAACTAAATCTTGCTCGTTGCAGTTACAAGTTATTTCGTATACGTTCTGTAATTTTTCTTGTTTAGAAGCAGGTAATGCCTTAACAACATTTGTAATAGACAAGGTTGAAATTAACGTGTTAAAAGATGGATTACTAGAAACAAGATTGCCGTCTGAATTAACACTAGGAATTATTCCTTCAGTAGATATAGTTGCCCAGATTTGAGATTTTTCTTGACTGTAACTAGTAAAAGCCAAAATTCCGATTGCAAATACTAAGAAAATTTTCGAGGAGTAGTTGTTGTTTTTCATGTCCGTTTATTTTAGTTGTTTGTATCTATGACACAAAGGACTTAATATTAAAAAGCTTACAGAACAACTTTTATAGGGTGGGGTGATAAAATACACTATGCTACTAATTAAGCAATACGTAGTTTATCAGTTTGACTAGGTATTTATACGTAGTCAAAAGGGTGGGGATTATTTTTGTGCTAGTCGGAATAGATAGATGGCAACAATAGCAAACAATAAATTAGGCATCCAAACGGCAAGATAGGCCGGGAATCCAATTTTTATGGCTGTCACTGCCATCACTTTCATGCAGAAGATATAAATAAATACAAATCCTAAACCGATTGCAATGTTAACGCCAACTCCTCCACGTTTTTTTCTTGATGAAACAGCGACGCCAATAATCGTTAAGATATAGGTGGCGAAAGGGTAGGAGGTTCGTTGGTATAATTCAATTTCATAGAAGGGAACAAATGCTGATCCTTTATACTTTTCACGTTGAATCATACTTGTTAATTCAGTGTAGTTCATTGTTTCAGCAATATTTTCTCGTTGTGCCATTTCATTGATTTGAAAATCAAAGACCGTATCCTTTTTGGCTGAGTGGATTATTTTTCCTTTCGGAAAGGACAGCCACTTTTCATACACATCGGTAAGTTGCCACTTATTGGATCCAATGATATTCTTGGCTTTTCTGGCTTTTAAGAAGTAAGTGGGCCGCAAGCTATCATTCCATAATTGAATAACTAAATCTTTCACCTCCCCTTCTTGATTCGAATAATTTGAAAAATATACTATTTGATTCCCGGGGTATTCGGCATGGTAATCTTCTACCATCATGACATCACGGTAATATTTTTCTTCAAATTCTAACCTAATTTTATTAGTTCTGGGTACGATTAAATGATTTAATATCAAGGATAAAACCATTAGGATCGTTGACGCAATCATATAAGGTCGGAGAAAGCGCGTTATCGGCCTACCACTGAACCACATAGGAATTATTTCAGTGTCTTGTGCCATTTTTGCCGTAAACCAAATCACCGAAATAAAAATAATCATCGATGAAAACATGTTTCCATGGAAGATGATAAATCCAAGGTAATATTCAAATACAATTGCTTTTAATGGGGCATGATGCGAAATGAATTCACTTAACTTTTCTGAAACATCAAAAACTACGGCGAAAAGCATGATAATTCCTAACATAAAAAAGAAAGTGCTTAAGAACTTTCGAATAATGTACTTGTCAAGTATTTTCAGCATCAATTATCTTTTTTGTGCTAATTGCTTTACCATTTTGTTTTTCCAGGAAAGAAAGTCCCCCGCTTTAATATGCACACGGGCCTGTTCTACTAATTCAAGGTAAAATGCTAAATTATGAATGGTGGCTATTTGAATCCCTAAGTATTCTTTGGCACTTATTAAATGCCTTAAATACGCTTTTGTATATACTTGGTCTACCCAAACTTTTGAAGTTGAATCAATAGGGCTAAAATCATCTGCCCACTTCTTGTTTTTAATATTTAAGGTGCCTTCCCAAGTAAATAACATGCCATGTCGCGCATTACGACTAGGCATAACGCAGTCAAACATATCAATTCCTAAAGCAATGCATTCTAATATATTCCATGGCGTTCCAACTCCCATCAAATAGCGGGCTTTGTCTTTTGGTAAGATACCACAGACATGTTCTGTCATGGCGTATAATTCATCCTCTGGTTCGCCAACAGATAATCCGCCAATGGCATTTCCAACTGTTCCGTATTCTGCGATGGTTTCTGCAGAAATTGTTCTTAAGTCCTTAAATGTACTGCCTTGCACAATCGGGAATAAGTTTTGCTCGTACGGATATAAAGAGTGTGTATTATTCATGTGGTCATGGCATCGTTTTAACCAACGATGGGTTAGTTCCATGGAATTTTTCGCGTAGCTATACTCACAAGGGTAAGGGGTGCATTCGTCGAAAGCCATGATGATGTCTGCTCCAATACTACGTTGCATGTCAATGGCCGTTTCTGGCGAAAAAAACAGGTAGCTTCCATTCAAGTGCGATTGAAACGTTACGCCTTCTTCTTTTATTTTTCGAGATCCCGATAGGGAATACACTTGATAGCCACCGCTATCTGTAAGTATGGGCCTTTCCCAACCAATGAACTGATGCAGACCTCCTGCTTTTTCAATAATTTCCACCCCAGGACGTAAAAATAAATGATAGGTATTTCCAAGGATTATTTGGGCGTTAATATCATCCCTTAATTCTTGTTGATGGACCCCTTTTACACTTCCAACAGTTCCAACAGGCATGAATATAGGTGTGGTGATCGTTCCGTGATCGGTGTGTAGGAGACCAAGACGAGCTGAGGTATCTTTATCTTCTTGGACTAAATCAAAGTGCATAACAATGTTGAAAAAAAACTAAAGCAAAGATACAGCTATTTAATTTGCAATGTCATCTTTGTAGAAATTCAAATTACATGGTTTTATTTACCCATTTGCAATGGGATTTCTTTTCAATTACATTTCTGACTCTCGTATTTTTTGCGAGTATTCAGTTATTTTATGTTGCAATTGTTTTTGGTAGATTGGCATTTTACAAGGAGGAAGAAAAAAAGCCTCATGCGCAACCTCCCATTAGTATCATTATAGCCGCGAGAAATGAATCGGATAATTTATACGATAATCTGCCTTATATTCTCACCCAAGATTACCCTGAATTTGAAGTGATTATTGTCAATAATCAATCGATTGATGATAGCAGTTGGTTGTTGAAAGCGCTTTGTCTTCAGCATAAAAATTTACGTGTAGTTGAAATTGCAAAAAACAAACATTTATTACCGGGTAAAAAATTACCAATTACTCTTGGCGTTAAGGGAGCGAAATATGAAAATATGGTATTTACGGATGCAGATTGTCGACCCGCTTCGAATAAGTGGCTTAGTATAATGGCGGCATCTTTTTCAGATAAAAAGCAAATCGTATTGGGTTATGCGCCTTATTATAAGTCAAAAGGAATAATAAACAAAATCATTCGTTATGATACCGCTTTTATTGGAGTGAGTTATCTGTCCATGGCATTGGTGAAGTTGCCATACATGGGAGTTGGACGTAATTTAGCGTACTCTAAAAAAGTGTTTGATGCGGTAAAGGGGTTTAAGTCACATTATTCATTACCTTCTGGAGATGACGACTTGTTTATTCAAGAAGCGGCAGTGAATCAAAATTATACGATACAGATTTCCCCGGAATCCTTTTGTTTTTCTTCACCAGCAACTACTTGGAAAAGTTGGATAAGGCAGAAAACAAGGCATTACACCACATCAAGTAGATATAACTTTATTAAGAAAGCATTGTTAGGAATATATCCAATCTCCTTGTTGATGACATGGATATCATTTGTTATTTTGTTGTCGAATGCGAATTGGTGGATAATTGCATTGATTATTTTTAGTTTGTTATTGATACTAAAATGGTTGATTCAAGGAAAATGCCTTCGAAAATTGAATGAAAAAAGTTTTGCAATAGCCTTCCCATTATGGGATTTAGGACATGCATTATTAATGCCCATAATGTATAATTTTTCAGATCATAAACGGTATAAAAAATGGTAGAAATCGAACATTTATCTGATAAAGCGAAACATGATTTTGTTTTGGTGGAAGCTGCAAAAAAAGGGAAACAATCTGCTTATGCGGAATTAATGGATCGCTATAGGGAATCGATTTACTTCATGATGCTTAAAATGGTGAAAAACCAAGATGATGCAGATGATTTAACCATCGAAGCGTTCGGAAAAGCCTTTAATCGACTCGATCAGTATTCGCCCAGTTTTGCTTTTAGTACTTGGTTGTTCAAGATTGCATCCAACAACTGTATCGATTTTATTCGCAAAAAACGCATTCAAGTATTGAGTATGGATACCGGTATTTCGATGCCCGATGGCGGATCAAGACGTATAGATGCCAAATCCATGACGCATAATCCGGAGGAATCATTGATCTATGGACAACGGATTGTTCATATGCGCTTATTGGTGAGTAAATTAAAACCACGCTATAGGGAGTTGGTAGAGAAACGCTACTTTGAAGAATTAAGTTATGAGGAGATAGCCAAGGAATTAAATTTACCATTAGGTACTGTGAAGGCACAGCTATTTCGCGCTAGAGACTTTTTAGCGAATATGATGGAGAAAACGAAGGATACCATCTAAGTGAAAATAATCGAATCATATTTTGACAATCTGACGCAATTACAAGCGCAACAATTCGAAAAATTACCTGATTTATACCGTTTTTGGAATGAGCAAATCAATGTGATTTCACGGAAAGATATTGATAATTTTCAAGAGAGGCATGTGCTTCATTCCTTAGGAATTGCTAAGGTGTTATCCTTTCACCAAGGAACTCAGGTTTTGGATGTGGGAACAGGCGGTGGTTTTCCTGGTATTCCATTAGCGATTTTATTTCCCGAGGTTCAATTTACCTTGGTTGACTCCATTGGAAAGAAAATAAAAGTAGTTAACGAGGTATCCCTGGAATTGGGATTGAAAAATGTAAACGCCTTTCATCAACGGGCGGAAGAAACAAAAGGTAAATTCGATTTTGTTGTAAGTAGAGCGGTAGCTCAAATGCCTGAATTTTTAAACTGGGTTTCTTCAAAAATTGAAAAAAAATCAGCTCATTCATTAAAAAATGGGATCCTTTATTTGAAAGGGGGCGATTTGCAGCAAGAAATGAGTACCATCCGGAATTCTTTCAAGATATATTCCTTAAGTGATTATTTTACTGAACCTTTTTTTGAAACTAAAAAAGTGGTTCATGTGTCGCTTAATTAAGAAGGATAGGGTAGGTTAACACAAACGCCGGAATGGTAGCATTGAATTGATCTCCTTGCATTAAATCGATAAAAGTATAGTGCCCAGACATTTTTCCATACGGCATATATAACTCAGTGAAACTCGAATATTCAAAGCTCTCCTCGGGATCAATTATTGGAGTAAATCCGATCACTCCTTCTCCCTCAACCTCTGCATTGCCTAATAATACATGCTCAATCTTCCAGTAGCGTTTAATTAATTGTACGGGATTGGTCAAATGATTGGTTATTTTCACATCGTATCTATACCGGTAAGGGCCATTTGGTAGAGTAGATTCTTTCTCCAAAAATGTGGTAGTTACTTTTATATCGATACAGCTAGTGCGTTTATCAATCATGTATAGTGATTCAAATAATAATTCTTTTCAAAATTACTAATAATTAGGTTCTAGGAGAACAGAGTAAGATTTAATTGACTGATCGCTTTCTTACCACAATATCTTTTTGTCATGATTTTAAATAAAAATACATGCCCAAAAGGGATTTATTTCCTATTTTTTCGCTGGATTACATCCAGCGTTATAAATAGTTAACCCCTTATCGGGGTTATACATTATCTTCTTGTCGTATAATTAAGACCAGTCAAAATATTTATATCGCTAATAAGAAAAAAGCTTCCGCAGATGACAATTGTTTCGTCAGGCAGGGTATTGCTCACTATTTCGTTTAGGGCATGATTTACCTCTTTATATACTTTACGTATCGCGCTATTTTCTGAAGCCATTTTTGATAATTCATCATAAGTAGTACTTCGCTCATTTTTGAAAACACATAAATTTATTTCGCTTGTTGAGGGTAGAGTAGAAATGAGTTTTTTTAGGTCTTTATCTCCGCTGCTCCCGACGATAAACTTTAATTTTTCTTGCGGTGTATCCTGTAATTCCTTCAAGAGGATTTTTATTCCTCCTTCGTTGTGGGAAGCATCAATAATAATTCTGGGGAAACTATTAATTTCTTGGAAACGACCAAATAATCCTGTGTTTTGATAAAGCTTGATTATCGCTGAGGTAATTTCTTGTTCTGTAGGATGAATGTCAATAATCACTAAGGCTTGTAAGGCAGTTTGTAAGTTTGTTTGTTGATAGCTCGCGAGTTGTTGATGCACTTTTTGCGAGGGGTTTAGGAAGGTGACTTGGGTGTTATTTAAATGGGCAGTATTGACAAATATTTCCTTTGTAATGGAACTTTCTTCTGCAACAAATACAGGTACTTTATGTTTAATTATCCCGGCTTTTTCGGCAGCAATCGCCTCGATAGTGTTCCCCAAAAAGTTTTGGTGATCAAGGGAAATATTCGTAATAATACTTATTTGCGGGGTAATTACATTCGTAGCATCTAATCGCCCTCCTAAACCAGTTTCAATAATCGCATAAGTACAATTATTCCTTGCGAAATGATGCATTGCCATTGCGAATGTTATTTCAAAAAAGGAAGGTTGGAAAGGTAATTCGATTTCTTTTAATAGATGGCAAAATGAAACTACTTCCTCTTCAGAAATTTTTGTGCCATTTATTCGTATCCGTTCTTTAAAATCAAAAATGTGAGGGGAGGTAAAGAGACCTACTTTTTCGCCTTTTTCTGTAAGTAGAGAAGCGATAAATGAACAAGTAGAACCTTTTCCATTGGTACCTGCTACATGAATTGTTTCTGTTTTTAAGTGAGGATTGCCTAAAGATTTAAGTAAGTGACTTACATTTTCTAGGCCTGGTTTATAAGCGCTTCCTCCAATTTCTTGATAAGATGGAAATTGCTTATATAACCAGTCAATAATTTGAGTGTAATTATTGTGCACGGATTCTACAAGTAACAAAAGTATATTGCAAACCAGCGGTTTTGTCTTGCTTATATTTAACTTGCTTAATTACTTCGCTGATAACTCCGTTGATAATTCGTTGGTCTGTTGTGGTAGTTTTTGATGTTAAATTATTGGCACTTACCACTTTTCCATCTCCGTTAATTATTAATTTTAAATGAACAAAAATATCAACATCTGTTTTGTATTTTGGTAAAGTGGGGTCGTTAAGTCGAACGCGATTTCTTCCATCACCTGTTCCGGTACCTGTTCCAGTTCCTCCTTCTCCTGTTCCATTTCCATCTCCAGAAAATGGGCCATTCCCTGTTCCAGTTCCGCCACCAGTGCCCCCTGTGCCAAATGGATTGGTGCCTTTATTATTCCCAACAATTGGTGGTCCTTTAAAGTCATTGCCTTGTACAGTATTCGGATTCGTTGTTTTTACTGGATTTAAGGGTTGATTATTTTCTGTTCCACCACCATCGCGCCCACCAGTTTGCGCAATTTCCACGTTATCAATCACAAATTCTTCAATTACTTCATCCGAACGAAGTGGAGGAAGATCTTTTGGTAGAGGAGCTTGAATAAACAATCGTATGAAGCAAGCTGCAATCAAAACGAACGAAATCGTCAAACTAGCTGCTACAATAGCAATCTTGCGCTCTTGGTTTTCATTTTCATTTTGATACGTTATTGAGTACATACAACTTATTTTTTAGTTAGTGAAACTAGCATCTTCCAAACGACAGATATAGTAAAAAGTTACTAAATAGTATGGTTTTAATTCAGTTAATCTTCCGTCGTAGCAATAATAATTTTTAAGTTATTTTTCATGCCTAGACCAAGTAAATCGACTAATTCTTGCACTTCAGATGTTTTTGGTATACGTAAAATAACCGTTTCATCTTTTAATTTAGCTGTTTCAGCAAGTAATTTAGCTTCAATGCCATCTCTACTTACTTCATTTTTATCTACAAAATATTTCTTGTCCGCTGTAACGGTTAAGGTAACATGCTGCTTATTTGTCTTTTCATTGGCATCCGATTTCGGCAACGGAACCTTGATCACATTAGGGTTCGCCAAAGTGGAAATGATCAAGAAAAATAAGAGTAAGAAAAACATGATGTCGCTTAAAGCAGAAGTAGCCACTTCTACATGGAAGCGTTTATTGCGCTTTATTGCCATTGTTTGTTCTAAGAAGGTTTGCGAAATCTAAACTTACTTTCTGGATATTCAAAGCATAGTTATCGATCATTCCGTTTAAGAGGTGATATCCAGCGAATGCAATAATTCCTACCACTAATCCAGAACCAGAACTTATCATTTTCTCGTAAAGTCCACCAGAGATATTACTAATAGAAACATTTTCGGTTATGGAAATAGAATAGAAAATTTTAATTACCCCTGAGATGGTTCCTATAAATCCTAAGGTAGGTGCAATTCCAGCGATGAGTCCAAGATGACCAAGGTTCTTTTCCATTTTACCAATTTCTATGTTGGCAGCCTTTTCCATGTTGGATTGACGCTCAACGTATCCTCTATCCATGGATTGTACGCCTTCATTTACTACGCTACCAAAAGCCGTTTTGTCTCTTTCGAGTTTTTGATAAACCGAATCATAGTTGGTGGATAACAAATCATTTTTTATTTCACCTAACAAATTCGAATTGTACTTTGTCATTTTTCGTATGTAGCGAAATTTTTCTACGATAACAATTAAAGAGTAAAATAACAATAAGCCAATTGGAATTAAAAAGAAACCTCCTTTCATTAGGAATTCAAATGCCGAGATATCTGTAGACGTTTTTTTCTCTACAATAGGAGCAGTTTGTGCAATTGCGTATACTCCTGCGAGCATAAACGTTACGGTCATTAATAGTTTGGTTTGTTTTTTCATAGTTGAATAATAGTAAAGTTGATCAAAAATAAGGAATAGGTGTTTCCGTAATTTTTTATACATAATTAGATATCCACATCAAATTGTTACCTTTTTGTAGGAAACAAGTAATTTGAAAAATGGTACATGCTACTTCTTTACTAAGTAGGACGAAAAGTTAGACGAGCTGCTTCAAGGCTATTTCAAATGCCGCCTTTGCAATGCCAGTTTTGTGGGGCTTTGAAGTATAGGTTTCGCGTAAAGCTTTTTCTATGATTCGGCTGGTATCTTCAAAAATTAACTCGTCTTCAATAGTTTCAATATCGTAACTCATTAAATACGCAAAGACTCTCGCCATCCCACAGTTAGCAATAAAATCAGGTAACAAGGAAAGTTTATTGTCTGCCTGTTCTGCAATGGGACCAAAAAATATTTCAGGATCAGCAAAAGGGACATTCGCACCAGAAGATATCACGCTAACTCCAGCATTCAACATGCGCGTTAAATGTTCTTGGGTGATCATTCTACTGCCAGCGCAAGGAATAAAGACATCGGCTTTGATGTCCCAAATCCGAGCGTTAACGTCATCGTATGACAATAAGTTTTCGTGGGAAAGGGCTGTCCCTTGTTTATTTAAATACATTGATCGAATTTCTTCGAAATTGTAGCCATTCTCGTTTATTAATCCACCAAATCGGTCGATTATTCCAACAATTAGGGCGCCTTCTTTCGCGAGATAGTAGGCAGCAGAAGAGCCAACATTTCCCCATCCTTGAACGATTACTTTTTTCCCTTTTAATTCACCTCCCCAAATGGCATAATAATGTTTAATAGAGGCTGCAACTCCAAAACCAGTAATCAAATCGGCAACAAGGTATTTTCGACTAATAGAAGGTGAGTACCGTTCGTCTTCAACAACCTTTGATACACCTTGTCTTAATTGACCTATTCTATTTATCTTTTGAGATTCTTTCGGTTGAAAGTGTCCATTAAAAACGCCTTCTTGAGGGTGCCATACGCCACAATCTTCTGTCAACGGAATAACTTCATGAATTTCATCTACATTTAGATCTCCACCCGTTCCGTAGTAGTGTTTCAATAAAGGAGAAACAGCACTAAACCATCTTTTTAGTACGCCTTTTTTTCTTGGGTCTGTCGGGTCAAAATTTATACCTGACTTAGCGCCACCAATGGGTGGGCCAGCGACAGTAAATTTAACTTCCATTGTTTTAGCCAACGATTCTACTTCTCTTTTATCAAGTCCTATTCTCATTCTAGTGCCTCCACCAGCAGCCCCACCGCGTAAACTATTTATTACAACCCATCCTTCGGCTTCTGTCTCTGAATCTTTCCATTCAAATACTATTTCTGGGCGCTTATTTTCAAACTTTTGTAATAATTCTTTCATAATGATTGCTATTTTGCAAAGACAAAGGTACGCATTTAATACTTTAGGAAAATTAGGGCGCTTGAGTGGAGTTTTTACCCGGGAATATGTAATACACCGGAAACTACCTCTCTATTTGCGCCGGTGGCATTTGGGCAGTTTGTTGCGTTGTTTTCAAGGTACCGAAATCCTAAAAATCCGAAGATAATAGCTTCTTTGAAATCGATGATTTCTTCTTTAGGAATTCGTATTTCTCCTGTATATTGGGAAGCAATTCGTTCGATTAAAAAATGATTTTTGGCCCCGCCTCCAGTAATATAAACAGATTTTATTCCCGCCTCGTTTAGCACTTTTGCAATCTGAAATGCCTCATGTTCAACAACCGTGCGCATCACCGAACTAGCCACTGAATAATCATCGAGTAATGGTAAGAATTCAGCATTTAACCATTCTGTTCCCAATGATTTTGCGCCATAAATAGAGTAGAATTCTAACTTATTTAACAAATTCAACAAGTTTTGATTTAGTTCTCCACTTCTTGATATTTCCCCACCTTCATCAAATTCCATATCGTATTTATTGGCATATAAATTTATAGGAATGTTTCCTGGGCAAATATCGAATGCGATATTTTGATCCTTATTTTTATAACTGATATTCGTAAAGCCTCCAATATTTAAAAACGCTTCTGCGCAATCTAAAAACAATAATTCGTCACCTAAAGGAACAAGCGGAGCGCCTTGTCCACCAGCTAATATGTCTTTGGTGCGAAAATCGTTAATTACTTTTATGCCTGTATGGTATGCGAGTGTGCTTCCGCATCCAATTTGTGTGGTAAATCCTAAATTCGGTTGGTGAAAAATGGTTTGTCCATGGCTTGCTATTGCTTCAATATCTTTTGGATTAATATTGAATTTTTGCATGAAATTATTGACCGCTGATGCGTAAAAAGCACCTATTATTTTGTCTAAATGAAAAATTTTCCTTGCTGTTAGGGTTTCGATTTCGTTCAAAGAATTCAGAATTTCTAAAGGGTAAGAAATGGTTTCAGCTTGTTGTAACTCAAAAGAATACACCCCAGTATTATTGGTAAAGGAAACATAGGCAATGTCTAATCCATCTTTTGATGTCCCGGACATTAAACCGATAATGTGAATCTTCTCTTGCATTTGTTGAAATAAAAGCACAAAATACGTTATTTTTGCAAAAGCATTACCAATATATTACCATTATGAATTTCGAATTAACAGAAGAACATTTAGCAGTCAAAGAAGCAGCAAGGGATTTTGCTCAAAATGTATTAAAGCCGGGTGTAATTGAAAGAGATAATCTTCAAAAGTTTCCTAAAGAGGAAATTAAGCAACTTGCCGAATTAGGTTTTATGGGTATGATGGTGGATCCTAAATATGGAGGAAGCGGCATGGATACTTTATCCTATGTTTTGGCAATGGAAGAAATTTCTAAAGTGGATGCCTCTACGTCTGTTTGTATGTCTGTAAATAATTCGTTGGTGTGTTGGGGTATTGAAAAGTATGGTAATGAAGAACAAAAACAAAAGTTTTTAAGGCCTTTAGCTACGGGTGAAAAAATTGGAGCCTTTTGTTTGTCGGAGCCAGAAGCAGGTTCAGATGCTACATCACAGCAAACTACTGCAATCGATATGGGGGATCATTATTTGTTGAATGGCACCAAAAATTGGATTACGAATGGATCGAGTGCATCTGTATATTTAGTAATTGCACAAACCAATAGAGAGTTAGGACATAAGGGAATCAATGCATTGATAATTGAGCGTGGAATGGAGGGATTCATCGTTGGTGCAAAGGAGGATAAATTAGGAATCCGTGGTAGCGATACCCATACATTATTGTTTAATGATGTTAAGGTTCCAAAGGAAAATAGAATAGGGGAGGATGGCTTCGGGTTCACTTTTGCCATGAAAGTTTTGAGTGGTGGAAGAATTGGTATTGCTGCACAAGCATTAGGGATAGCTGCTGGAGGTTTTGAATTGGCCTTGGCGTATTCGAAAGAAAGAAAAACATTCGGGAAAGAAATTTACAAGCACCAAGCAATTGCATTTAAATTGGCTGATATGGCAACGGAGATAGAAGCTGCTAGGTTATTGGTTTATCGCTCTGCATTAGATAAAGACAACGGTAGAAATTATGATCAGTCAAGCGCAATGGCAAAATTATATGCTTCAAAGGTAGCGATGGAACAAACAATTGAAGCCGTTCAAATTCATGGTGGATATGGTTTTGTAAAGGAATATCATGTGGAACGCTTAATGCGCGATGCTAAAATCACGCAGATTTATGAAGGTACTTCAGAAATTCAAAAAATTGTTATTTCAAGAGGGCTGTTAAAATCATAAGGTTCTAAGCAAGGCTAAGGCTTTATCTATATGTCCATTTGGATCTAACATTGAATTGTATATTCCACATACAACTCCTTTTTTGTTGATTACATAACTGACTCGTCCAGGAAGTATACCGAATAAACTAGCAGGTACCCCAAATAAGTTTCTAACTTCTTTTTTTTGGTCTGCTAGTAGGCTAAAATTTAATTGATATTTAGTTGAAAATCTTTTATGCGCATCAACATTGTCTGCTGAAATGCCAATAACGGTTGCTCCTAGGTCTAAAAATTCTTGATTCGCATCTCTAAAAGAACAAGCTTCAATTGTACATCCGCGAGTATCATCCTTCGGATAGAAATAAATAACTATATTTTGTTCTCCAATTATCGTTTGGATGTCAACTAATTCTCCATCTTGGTTGGGTAATTGAAAAATGGGACAAGGGTCTCCAATTGCTATCATGCGATTTCGTTTAGTGCTTTTTTATATCTATTAATTACTCGATCTCTTGCAAAAGTATGTTCAATTATTGGTTCAGGATACGATAATGTATCATATTCGGGTATCCATTTTTTTATATACTCCAATTTAGGATCAAATTTTTGTTGTTGTAGTGTTGGGTTAAATACTCTGAAATATGGTGCTGCATCGCAGCCACAACCAGCAGCCCATTGCCAGCCACCGATATTACTCGCCTCCTCATAATCTAATAATTTTTCCGCAAAATACGCCGCTCCCCATTTCCAATCGAGCAAAAGATGTTTGCAAAGAAAGCTCGCAACGACCATTCGTACTCTATTGTGCATGAAGCCAGTATTGTTGAGCTCACGCATTCCGGCATCAACAAGTGGATAACCTGTTTTTCCTTCGCACCAGGCTTTAAAGTGTAATTCATTATGTTCCCATTCTATTCTTTCGTACTTCGCTTTAAACGCCATATCCACCGATTGTGGAAAGTGATGAATAATCATTTGATAAAAGTCACGCCAGATTAATTCATTCAAAAACACTTGATTTTTCAGTAATGCTACTTGAACCAATTGTCGAATACTGATGGTTCCAAATCGCAAATGGATGCTTAATTTACTAGTGCGTATAGTAGGAAAATCTCTTGTCTCGTGATAATTATGGAGGATTTCACTTGGAATTGTTAGCGGTGGAAAATCTATTATTTTATTTACTTTAAATCCCATTTCCTCAATAGATAAAAGTTGTTGGGGAGATTGAATAGGCAGTAATTGATGAAAATTACCTTCCGTTGGGAAGCTTGAATAAGAAGCGCTGGTCAACTTTTCTCTCCATTTATTTGCGTAGGGTGTATAGATTGTATAAGGTAATCCATCCCCTTTCGTTATCTCCTCTTTCTCAAAAATGACATGATCTTTTGCACCAATAAATTTAATTTTATGGTTTGCTAGCAGCTCGTTTATTCTTGTATCCCTCAGAACGGCTTTTGGTTCATAATCCCTATTGGTGAATACCGTTTCCGCTCCAAGTTCAAGTGCTAATTGGGTAATTATTTCAATCGGATCGCCATATAAAACAAGTAAGTCAGCGCCTAAAGATTGGTATTCGGCCTTTAAACGGGAAATTTCTCGATAAATAAAAGTTATCCTCGCATCCTCTTTATTGGTGAGAAGTGAGAGAATTTGGGTGTCAAAGATGAATACAGATTGTACTTTATTCCCTGAGTTTAAGGCTTTAAAAAGTCCAGCATTATCCTCAATTCTAAGGTCTCTCCGATGCCAAAAAAGACTGGTTTTATTGGAAGGTATCTTTTTATTTTCCATCATAGAAAACACTATTGTTTTCAGTTTCCCATAATGTGATACTTACCTTGTATTTCGCATCAAGTACGTTCCGAAGAATTTCGTAAATAACAATGGCAATATTTTCTGCTGTAGGGATGAGGTTAGCGAATTCCGAACAATCAAGATTTAGGTTTCGATGGTCAAAACGATCAATAATTTCTGTTTGAATGATTGTTTTTAAGATTTTTAAATCAATCAGGTAGCCTGTTGATGCATCAATTTCGCCTTCCACCCAAACTTCTAAGGTATAGTTATGGCCATGGAAGTTAGGGTTGTTGCATTTTCCGTAGACAGCATCGTTTTTTTCCTCGCTCCAATCTGGTCGGTATAAGCGGTGGGCGGCATTAAAAGTGGAGCGTCTACAAACTTTTAGCATAGTCTTCTATTTGAATAATTTAATTCTGTAATCTTATTTTAAGGCAGGAAGACAAAAGTATTTTGATTACCCCCATCTTTTAGTTAGAATAGGAGTAATCAGAGAGTTCTGACATCAATTTTTTTCTTGCAATAAAAATACGGCTTTTAACTGTTCCAATCGGAATATTTAATTTGTTTCCAATTTCTTGGTATTTAAATCCTTGAAAGTACATTTCGAAAGGTGTTTTATAGGTCCCGTCAAGTTCTGCGATCTTATTCTGAATGTCTTTTGTTGAAATGAATTCAAGAGGTGTTTCCTTAGCACCTTTAATGGTTGAAAATTGTTCCAATTCTTTAGAACTATCAAAGATGGACCTTGATTTTACTTTCCTTCTATATTGATTAATAAAAGTATTTCGCATGATTGTAAATACCCAGGCCTTGAAGTTTGTTTGGGGCGCATAATATTCTTTATAGCTAAGTGCTTTTAACATTGTTTCCTGTGTTAAATCTTGCGCATCTGCTTTGTTTTTTGTGAAATTCATAGCAAAAAAACGAAGACTGTATTCTAAATCTACAAGAGCTTGATTAAATTCCAATGTTGACATATTATTTTGTTTAAATATTATGCAACAAAGTTAAACAAGATTAATTAATAATAATTATTAGTTGCCCTTTTTTTTTATCTAAAAACAAATAAATTTTAGTGTAGATCGATATAAAGAAAGGTAAAGTGTTGATTTTATTAATTTTTGAGATTAGTAAGCATTTCTCTTACCATTCCATCGAGGTCAAATTTAGGTCGCCATCCCCAATGTTGGGTACTCATTGAATCATCAATAGAATTTGGCCAACTATCGGCAATTGCTTGTCTGAAATCTGGGTTGTATTCAATTTCGAAGTGGGGTATTTCTTTTTGTATAGCTTTTGCTAAATCTGCAGGAGTAAAGCTAATTCCCGCTAAATTGTAGGAAGATTTAATTTTTACATTCTCAATGGGCGCTTCCATTAGTTCGATGGTTGCTCGAATGGCATCATCCATAAACATCATTGGCAATGCCGTATCTTCTTTGAGGAAACAATTAAATTTCACATTTTCTATCGCCTTATAAAAAATATCAACTGCATAGTCAGTGGTTCCACCGCCTGGTAGACTTTTGTAAGAGATTAATCCAGGATACCGAATACTTCGTACATCTACTCCAAATTTCAAGTTATAATATTCACACCATCTTTCACCGGCTTGTTTTGAAATTCCATAAACCGTTGTTGGTTCCATTATGGTGTGTTGTGGCGTCTTGTCCATCGGAGTGGTCGGGCCAAATACGGCAATTGAACTTGGCCAAAATATTTTATCTATATACTTTTCCTTGGCGAGATCTAAAATTGTAAACAATCCTTCCATATTTAATTTCCATGCAAAGTCAGGATTTTTCTCTGCCGTTGCAGAAAGCAAAGCGGCAAGTAAATAAACTTCCTTTACATTATTTTCAATGATATACGATCTAACTTGTTGTTTGTCTAGTGCATCTAATTGAATATAGGGACCATTCTTAATTATTGGGGGACATTCATTTTTAAGATCTGCAGCAATGACAGCTTCCTCTCCATGTTTTTGTCTTAGCGTAAGAACCAATTCTGTTCCAATTTGCCCACAGGCTCCTAGTATAAGTATTTTTTTCATCCAATTTTATTTAGACAAATTTAACTTTTGCTTTTTGATTTTTGTCCATGTTGAGTAAAAAAAGAACTTTTGATAACAAAACTGATGATTGTCATTTATTTTAAGCATTATTATGTCTTACATTTGTTTTAATAACGTAAATTAGTACTTATGCCATTTTATCATAAACTAGGAAAAATACCACATAAACGCCACACTATTTTTAGAAAGGCGAATGGAGAATTGCATCATGAACAGTTGTTTGGAACAGCAGGTTTTGAAGGGATGTCTTCCTTACTTTATCATTTACATCCTCCTACAATTGTTAAGGAGATTTTGGGTGAAAAAGATTGTGCGCCAAAAATTGCAGTGGGTAAAAACATGAAAATGCGAAGTTTTCAGGGTTTCCGAGTTGATCCCGTTTCGGATTTTCTTGAGAGTCGCAAGCCCATTTTGGTAAACAGTGATGTCTACCTTGAGTTGGCGGCACCAACAACTTCTTTAACCGATTATTTTTATAAAAATGCCGATGCGGATGAAGTTATTTTTATTCATCGCGGGGAAGGCACTGTCAAAACACAATTGGGAAATATTGATTTTAAGTACGGGGATTATATCGTTATTCCAAGAGGGATTATTTATCAAATTCATTTTAATACTACGGATAATAAATTGTTGATCATTCAATCATTTCATCCAATTTTTACTCCTAAGCGCTATCGTAATTTATTCGGACAATTGTTAGAGCACTCGCCCTATTGTGAGCGTGACATGCGCCCTCCAAGTACATTAGAAGTGCATGATGAGAAAGGAGATTTTCTTGTGAAAATTAAAAAACAAGATGTTTTATACGATTATGTATATGCTTCTCATCCGTTTGATGTGGTAGGTTGGGACGGATTTAATTTTCCTTATGCATTTAGCATTCATGATTTTGAACCGATTACTGGACGTGTTCATCAACCACCACCCGTTCATCAGACTTTTGAAACCAAAGCATTTGTAATCTGTTCCTTTGTTCCCAGATTATACGATTATCATCCTGAATCAATTCCTGCTCCTTACAACCATAGTAATATTGATTCTGATGAGGTATTGTATTATGTGGATGGCGATTTTATGAGTAGAAATCACATTGAAAAAGGACAAATTACCTTGCATCCTTCAGGATTACCACATGGTCCTCACCCAGGTGCCTATGAAAGAAGTATAGGAAAAACAGCAACGGATGAATTAGCGGTAATGGTTGATACATTTAAACCATTACAACTTACTACCTTTGCAATGGGTATAGAAGATGATGATTATTCAAAATCATGGTTACCACAATAAAAATATATTTATATGTCTACAGAAATTAAAAATTTAAAAGATCTTCAAAACACAGAATATGGCTTGAAGAAATTGTTCGCTGATGCGGCTGATTTTCTACCACTATTAGGTACTGATTATGTCGAATTATATGTTGGAAATGCCAAGCAATCCGCTCTATATTACAAGACCGCTTTTGGGTTTCAATCAGAAGCGTTTATGGGTATGGAAACCGGGGTAAAAGATCGGGTGTCATATGTTTTAAAGCAAGATAAAATCCGTTTGGTGCTCACCACTCCCTTAACAAAAGACGGTGTTATCAATGAACATATTAATAAACACGGTGATGGCGTAAAAGTTATTGCTTTATGGGTGGATGATGCGACAAAGGCCTTTGAAGAAACAACTAAAAGAGGAGCAAAGCCATTTATGGAACCAACTCGTGAAGAAGATGAAAATGGATTTGTAATTCGTTCAGGTATTTATACCTACGGAGAAACTGTTCATATTTTTGTTGAAAGAGCAAATTATAATGGGGTGTTTTTACCAGGATATAAAGCATGGAAATCACATTATAACCCTTCTCCAGTTGGGTTGAAATTTATAGATCACATGGTAGGTAATGTGGATTGGAATGAAATGAATACTTGGTGTCAGTTTTATGCAAATGTTATGGGATTTGCCCAGATCATTTCCTTTGATGACAATGATATTTCTACGGAATATACGGCATTAATGAGTAAGGTAATGAGCAATGGAAATGGCCGTATTAAATTTCCAATTAATGAACCAGCGGAGGGAAAAAAGAAATCCCAAATTGAGGAATACATTGATTTTTATAATGGGGCTGGTGTACAACATATTGCTGTAGCCACCAATGATATTATCGCAACTGTTTCTGAAATGCGGGATCGAGGTGTTGAGTTTTTATACGTTCCTGATAGTTATTACGTCGATTTATTAGAGCGTGTTGGAGAAATAGATGAAGATATTGAATTGTTGAAGAAACATGGAATTTTAATTGATAGAGATGAAGAGGGGTATTTATTACAGCTATTCACCAAGCCTGTTGTGGATCGCCCAACTATGTTTTTTGAAATAATTCAACGTAAAGGTGCGCAATCATTTGGCAAGGGGAATTTCAAAGCTTTATTTGAAGCAATTGAAAGAGAACAAGAAAATAGAGGGACGTTATAGCGAACTGGCCGTTTTTTTTAAACGGTCATAATTTCTTTTTCTTTTATTTCTAAAAGTTCTTCGATTTTCTTAATGAATTTGTTGGTGACATCCTGAACAAAAGCCTCGGCGTCTTTGGCCATGTCTTCCGATAAACCATCGTTTTTTAAATTCTTAATAAAATCTATGGCGTCTTTTCGGTTGTTGCGAATACCAACTTTTCCGTTTTCACCTTCGCTTTTTGCCTTTTTCACTAAATCTCTTCTTCTTTCTTCTGTAAGTGGTGGAACGGCAATTAATAATTGTTCACCATTACTTTGTGGATTTAATCCAAGGTTGGCATTCATAATCCCTTTGGCGATATCGTTCAAGGTATTTTTTTCGAAAGGTTGAACGGTGATTGTTCGGGCATCCATGGTGTTCACATTCGCTATTTGCTGTAAAGGGGTCATTGCTCCATAATACTCCACCATAACTCCAACTAGCATAGCAGGTGTCGCTTTTCCAGCGCGTACTTTCAATAATTCATTTTCAAAATGAGTTATTGTTTTTGAATTGGAACTTTCTAATTCATCATATACCATTTCAAGTTCTTCGGTCATCTCTTTCTTTTATTAATTATGTACTAAAGTTCCAACATGGTCTTCGGTCAAAACTTTTAAAAGTGTTCCGGCTGTGTCCATGTCAAAAACAATGATTGGCAAGTTATTTTCTTTACAAAGTGTAAATGCTGTTAAGTCCATTACGTTTAAACCTTTAGCGTATACTTCATCAAAGGTGATTTGGGTATATTTCGTTGCGGTAGGATCCTTTTCTGGGTCTGCTGTATAAATACCATCTACACGTGTTCCTTTTAATATTACTTCTGCATTTACTTCGATTGCACGCAATGAAGCAGCGGAGTCGGTTGTGAAAAATGGATTCCCAGTTCCAGCTCCAAATATTACTACGCGTCCTTTTTCTAAATGCCGAACTGCTTTTCGTCTAATGAATGGTTCAGAAATCTCTTTCATTTCAATAGCTGATTGAAGGCGTGTTTCTACTTTAATAGCTTCTAAAGCAGCTTGTAATGCCATGGAATTAATCATTGTAGCGAGCATTCCCATGTAATCACCATGTGTTCTATCCATGCCACCTTGTTCGGCTTGTACGCCTCTAAATATATTACCACCTCCAATAACGATGGCTATTTCAACACCTTTATCTCGAATTTCTTTAATTTGTTTTGCATAAGAAGCGATTCGATCATTGTCAATACCGAATTGTTTACTCCCCATTAAGGATTCGCCGCTTAATTTTAGGAGGATGCGTTTGTATTTCATGGTATTGATTTTTAGCAAAGATAGTATGATTATTTGAAATTTTTAACAATGGCGGTTGGTTGATGGGATTTCTTTATGGGAGCTTGTTGGATCATTAATTGTATGGTCCCCCATGTTTATCGGTAAAATTTATTCTTCATCACCATCCCATGGTAAACTCGCGTCTTCTGTTTTGCTGGATTCTGCAATTAATTGCTGCAATTCATTTAATTCTTCTTCGTTCAAATCACGGTATTGCCCTAATGGAAGATCTAATTTTATATTGATGATCCTTGTTCGCGTTAATTCAACTACTTCGTAATCTAAATAATTACACATTCGCCTAATTTGGCGATTCAATCCTTGTGTCAATATAATTTTAAAGCTAAAAGTGGTTATTTTGACAACGACACACTTACGAGTTATGGTATCTAGCACGGGAACGCCATTTCCCATTTGTTTAATAAATTCTTTGCTGATAGGTCTGTCAACACGAACGATATATTCCTTTTCATGGTTATTTCGCGCACGCAATATTTTATTGACGATTTCTCCATCGTTGGTTAATAAGATCAAGCCATTGCTATTTTTGTCTAGCCGTCCGATTGGAAAAATTCTTATTGGATAATCAATGAAGTCGATAATATTGTCCACAACATCTAAGCTGGTAGTACATTCTATTCCTTCAGGTTTGTTAAATGCTAAATAGACTAGTTTTTCGATTGTTTCATTAATCGATTTTCCATCGATGCAAACGTTGTCGCTTGGTGCAACCTTAGTACCCATTTGAGGAACAATGCCATTGATGGTAACGCGACCTTCTTCAATAAGTTTATCCGCTTCTCTGCGTGAACAAATTCCTTTTTCACTAATAAATTTGTTTAAGCGCTTTAAATTGGATTCCATCCCTCAAAGGTATTGAAATAGACCATGTCAAACAAATTGATTTATAGTCCTTTTGGCAGACTTCTTAAATTCAATAGGTTTAAAATTTAGACAAAAAAAAATCCCGTTTCTAAAAACGGGATTTTACAACTAAATAATTTATTATTAGCTTAAAGAAAACCTTTTAAATTCAGTAATTGAAAGACCTTTCTCAGTAGCATTTAAAAATTGTTCAACGCTTAATTTGTTATCTCTAACAAATGGCTGACTTAACAAGGTATTTTCTTGAAAGAATTTGTTTAGTCTACCCATTGCAATTTTCTCTGCCATTTCAGCTGGCTTACCTTCTTGTATAGCCAATTCTTTTCCAACTTCTATTTCACGTTCAATTGTTCTTGCATCAACACCGTCCTTATCTATAGCAATTGGATTCATTGCAGCAATTTGCATGGCAACTTGTCGCCCTGCTTCCGCTGCAGCTTCAACACTATTATTTAATCCGACTAAGGTAGCCAATTGATTTCCTGGGTGGTTATAAGCAACTACTTTCTCCGATTTGATAATCGCGTAAGAAGACAATTCTAATTTTTCTCCTAAGCGACCAATTTGCTCGATAATTTTTTCCTCTAATGTTAATTTATCATCGTAAGCAAGAGCTTTTAACGCATCAACGTTAGATGGCTTATGATTTAATGCTAAGTCAACAATTGATTGTACAAAAGTTACATACCCTTCGTTTTTAGCAACGAAATCTGTTTCGCAATTTAAAGCAAGAATAACTCCTGTTTGACCATCAGCAGCTGCTTGAGCCATGATTAAGCCTTCTTTGGCATCGTTATCACCTCTTTTCGCAGCAACTTTTTGTCCTTTTTTACGAAGAATATCAATCGCTATTTCGATGTCACCATTAGATTCTACTAATGCATTTTTGCAGTCCATCATTCCTGCACCTGTTTGTTGACGTAAATTATTTACATCAGCAGCTGTAATTGCCATGGTCTAAAATTTATTGGTTAAAAATATGTGAGATTAAGCTTCTTCTTCGTTGTTTTCTTCCGCAACTGGAGTTTCTTCAACAACTGGTGCTTCTTCAACAACAGGTGCTTCTTCAACAACTGGAGTTTCTTCAACAACAGGTGCTTCTTCAACAACTGGAGTTTCTTCAACAACTGCAGCTACTTCAACAACTGCTTCTGTATTCTCCACCGAATTTAATCGTTTTCTTGTTTTTGGAGCCGTATTTCCTTTAGCTTCAACTAGTTCATCCGAACCCGCTTCATTTTCAGGCTTCATGTTCTTGCGATCTTCTAAACCATCACGAACTGCATCACAAATTTCATCAAGAATTAAAGAGATTGATTTTGTAGCATCATCATTTGAAGGAATAGGAAAATCAACCAACTTAGGATTTGAATTAGTATCCACCATTGCAAAAACTGGAATGTTTAAGCGCTTAGCTTCAGCTAAAGCAATATGTTCTTTCAATATATCAACTATGAAAATAGCAGCTGGTTGGCGGGTCATTTCAGAAATTGAACCAAAAGTTTTTTCTAGTTTATCTCGTTGACGTGTTTTAAATAATTTCTCACGTTTGTTCAATGTTTCCCAAGTACCGTCAGATTTCATTTTGTCAATCATTGTCATTTTCTTGATTGACTTTCGAGTAGTTTGGAAATTTGTTAACATTCCACCTGTCCACCTTTCAGTTACGTAAGGCATATTGATTTTAATAACTCGTTCAGAAACTATTTCTTTCGCTTGTTTTTTTGTTGCAACAAAAAGAATTTTTTTACCTGAGCGTGCAATTTGTTTCATTGCTGCACAAGCCTGATCTAAATGAACAATTGTTTTGTTCAAATCGATTATGTGTATTCCTTTCTTCTCTTCGAAGATGTAAGGAGCCATTGCTGGGTTCCACTTTCTTTTTTGGTGACCGAAATGAACTCCGGCATTTAAAAGTGTTTCAAAATTTAATTTAGACATATATTATTTATTTGTTTACGTTCCTTAATTAGTTCAACAGTTGAGGGATCTTTTAAAGATGGGTGCTCAAAAGTTTGGATACTAAACCTCCAATATCGATTAACGTTTCGAGAATTGGAATTTCTTTCTTGCTTTTGGTTGTCCTGGCTTTTTACGTTCTACCATTCTAGGATCACGTGTCATTAAACCATCTGCTTTTAATAGCGGCTTGTAGTCAGCTGAGATTTCAACTAACGCTCGAGAGATACCTAAGCGGATAGCTTCTGCTTGTCCATTTATCCCTCCACCCATTACGTTTACTTTAACATCGTATTGACCAACGGTTTCCGTTAAAATAAATGGTTGGTTGATTTTTGCTTGTAAAACATCAATTGGAAACATTACGGCCATAGCCTTTTTGTTTATTGATATAGTACCTTTTCCTTTGGATAAATATACACGAGCAACAGCCGTCTTTCTTCTTCCTAGAGCGTTTATAATTTCCATATTATTTAAGTGAATCTAAATTTAACAATTCTGGTTGCTGTGCGTCATGCTTGTGTGTAGTACCAGCATATACTTTAAGGTTGGTGAACAATCTTCTACCCAACGTATTTTTTGGTAACATCCCTTTGATTGCTTTTTCAACTAATCGTTCAGGATGATCTCTTAACATGTTTTCAGCAGATGTGAAACGTTGACCTCCAGGATAGCCTGAAAACCGAACATATTCTTTTTGAGATAATTTAGCACCTGAAAAAGTAATTTTCTCAGCATTAATTATGATAACATTATCACCGCAATCAGCATGAGGTGTATAGTTAGTTTTGTATTTACCTCGGATTACTTTTGCAACTTTACTTGCTAGTCTTCCTACTGTATGTCCCTCTGCATCAACGATAAACCACTTTTTATTAGCAGTTTGAACATTTCCAGAAATTGTTTTATAACTTAATGTATCCACGTTATATTCTTTATATGAGCACTAAAAACCCTAAAATTAGGGGTGCAAAGATAGGATTATTGTTTTTATTAACAAAGGAATTAAATAAAAAATAAAAGAAATTTTTAACGATTTTTGAAAGTGCTGATTGCTTCACGTGTAAAATCACTTAAAACTAATTTCCCACTTATGCCTGCTCGACTGATTAATAAGGCGTCCCAATCTTCAGTTCCTTCCCAAAATATCTGCTTGAGTGCTTGCATCGCTGCGGGATTTGAAAGAGAAAGTTGGATGGCCAATGATTGAATAGCACTATCCATTTCAGAAGCAGTTTCATAAATCTCATTGTACAAACCTTTGTTCTTCGCCCAATCGGCACTTCTCCAAGCACTCGCGTTAATAGCAAGTTCACTCATAGCAGACAAGCCAATTTTTCGCTGAACAGCAGGTCCAACAACGAAAGGACCAATGCCAACGGCGAGTTCTGAAAGTTTCACTGCTGCATTCGTAGTTGCAAAACAATAATCTACTGCACTTGCAATGCCAACACCCCCGCCTACAGCTTTACCCTGAACTCGTCCTATAATTAACTTGCTTGATTTGCGACAAGCATTAATAACGTTTGCAAATCCCGAAAAAAACTTCTTACCTGACTCTAGATCTTCAATGGCAACTAGTTCATCGAAGCTTGCACCGGCACAAAAGGTTTTTTCTCCAATGGACTGTAAAATAATTACTTTAACTCCAGCATCATTGCTTAGATCGCTTATGGTTTTGGCGAGTAATTGAAGTAAAGCTCCTGGAAGGGAATTACTTTGCGGATGACCAAATGTTATGGTTCCAATTTCATTGTTAATAGAAACATCAACGGTACCTTTTTCTTCCATAGAATCGGAGATTATTTTAATGTGATACTATCCGTGCCTATAACAATACCATCGCAAATCACCTTTATTTTGTAATTCCCCTTAATGGCTTTTTCGGCCTTGAAATCATAATAAATAGAGATGTCAACGGCTTGATTTTGATAATCGATCTCTTTTTTATCCGAGTAGGCTACGTTTCCTTGATCTGTATCAACAGTGTTATTCGAACGAGCTTGAAGAATTCTTCCGTCTGGGCTGGTGATTTGTAAATAAACTGATTTCTTTCCAGCGCTTGCTAGCGGATTCTGTGAAATAGTAAAGCTAGACATTATTTGAACGGTGTTTTTGGCTTTTTCTGTTTCTTTAATTGTACTGTTCCATTTAGATTGCAAGGCAGATGAATGAAATGAGTAAGCATTAAGTTGAGCCCCTTTTTTAAGCTGGGTTGTTTTCTCTTCCACTTCTTTTTTGAATTCATCACGCTCTGTTGTCGTCGTATTTAATTGTGTTGATGTTTCATCTAGTTTCGATGTCAATTCAATGTTTAAGGTGTTCAAGGCATCAATTTGCTTTACATAACCCTTCATGATATTTCGTAAAGTTTCATTTTCTTTTCTTAACTGAAAAAGTTGTGAAGCGGTAAGGTTTTTATTGGTATTTAATTCATTTAATAATTTTTTTATTCTATCTTTTTGAATATTAAGACTGTCTGCTTTACTTTGATCTTTTTCAATTAACTTGTCATAGGAATCTAACATGTTTTTGAAGTCTGTTTTTAAATCATTTGAAATATTCCCGACATAGCCAGCCATCATTTTATTCATGCCATCCATGTCTGACTTAAGTACTAAATTCTCATTACTGCAGGTGTTTAATTCGGCTCTTTTACTTGACCACATATAAGTAAGATAAGCCAAGCCTGCCAGTAAAATAAAAATGGTAATTAAATAAAATCCGTTGCCACTTTTTGTGTTTCCCTCGGTCATAGTTTCTAATTTTAAGTTGCTTAGTTATTCAAATTTTCAATTCAACAAGTTTCAATGCTGAAACGATAGGTTTCCATAATTTGATTCGCCAATAATTTTTTACACGCATCATTCACTTTTTCTTCGGCTGTTTTCAGGTCTGCACAATTAATAAATAAGCGAATATGCCTTCCAATTCGTACATTTTCTATTTCTGATAGTCCAATGTTTTGCATTGTGTTTGACACCGCTTTTCCTTGTGGATCTAGCAGCGCGTCTTGGGGCATTATATCAATTTCAGCTTTAAATTTCATTTGTTTTGTTTTGACGGTTTTCAATTATCGATAATAATAAATACAAAATTACAATTATTGGGATTGCCCAAAGGAAAAAAACAATAAAACTTATTAATGATAATACTAGTAATAAGTAACGGAATTTATTGTCCGCCCAAGCGTAACTTTTAAATTTTAAGGCGATTAGTGGAATATTTGCAATTAAAAGAAACGAAAAAAGTCCGGTTATACAAGCGATTGAATAGCAATCAAAAACCATTAGCATAAGCGAATGCTGACTATTCCAAGTTGAAAAGTGATAAGAAAAATAGAGGGGGAAAAATAAAATGAAAATGGTATTAAGCGGGGTAGGTACTCCAATAAATCGATCACTTTGTTTATCGTCAATATTAAATTTTGCCAAACGAAACAATGATAATACCGGAATGATAAAAGCAACTAAAGGAAGGTACTTTATCGAAGCGTCAAATTGATTCGGAACATTATAAAAAACAGCTTGCATCCAAGCTTGGATTTGAAACCATGTGTAGGAAGTTGCCTGATAATTGTAGTCATGTGGGGCGATCGTGCCGTCATGTACGCCAAGAATAATCATCACCATAACAATAATTCCTGGCGCTAAGCCAAACGACACCATGTCTGCTAAGGAATCAAGTTGTTTTCCCAGTTCGCTTTGGATAGCTAGTTTTCTTGCCGCAAAACCATCTAGGAAATCGAATCCCATGGCAGCGAATAAAAATAATGGTGAAATATCAATTCTTCCCGCTATCGTGGCTATTATAGATGTTATCCCACAAACTAAGTTCATTGCAGTAAGTAAGTTCGGGAGGCTAAACATTTAGTGGGTTAAATTTTCTCTGAAAAATATATCTCTAAAATTAAGTATAAATAAAGTATATTTATCGCAATTATTTTTTGATATGCAAATAACACAATTTTTTGGTAATATTTGGGTTAGTTAGGTCCAATTTTTTATAATTATGAAGATTTTCTTTTTTCTTTTTTCCTTTTTTGCTACGATTTCACAATCTAGCTTTTTTTGCCAAAAATATTCCAATGAGTTTCTTGCGCTCGGTGTGGGGGCTGATGCATACGGTATGGGGAATGCGGTTGTCGCTTCTACTGATGGTGTAAGTGCTGCCTACTGGAACCCTGCTGGATTGGTGGGAGTGAAGAGTTGGTTGGAAGCTAGTGTTATGCACTCTGAATTTTTTGCTGGAATTGCCAAATATGATTATGTGGGATTGGCGCATGCTATTAATGATCGCAGTGCGCTTAGCCTTTCTTTTATTCGATTTGGTGTCGATGACATTCCTAATACCACTCAATTGATAGATAATAACGGTGTTATCAATTACGATAACGTCACCACTTTTACAGCCGGAGATTATGCGTTTTTAGGCTCCTATGCTTCCAAATTAAAGGTGGAAGGGATGAGTGTTGGCGGAACGGTAAAGGTGATTTATCGAAAAGTGGGTGATTTTGCAAAAGCTTGGGGCTTTGGTTTAGATGCTGGTTGGAAATATCAAGTTAATAAAACATGGCGTTTTGGAGTGGTAGCTCGTGATCTTACTTCCACATTTAATGCCTGGGTTTTTAACTTGGACCCAGAAATGCAGCAAGTTTTCTTGGCTACTGGCAACGAAATACCGAGTAATGGGCTCGAATTAACGCTACCTAGAATCATCTTAGCATCTGCTTGTCAATATGATTTAGGAACAAAAGGATTGAGCATTGGCGGTGAAATTGATTTTGATGTCACTACCGATGGAAAAAGAAATACTTTAATAAGTGCAGCGCCATTTTCTGTAGATCCCCATGCAGGCATCCAGTTCGGTTACCGAGATATTGTTAAATTAAGAGGAGGAATTTCTTCTGTTCAGTCGTTTAGTAGAATGGATGGTACTAACTATTGGGGCGTCCAGCCTAATATTGGTTTGGGGGTTGGTATTAAAGGCTTTCATTTAGATTATGCTTTTACTCGACTAGGTGATGCGGATGCTAATTTTTACACCCATATCTTTTCAATTAAATTTAAATTAGCAAAACCGAAAAATGCTGTGAAATGAAAAAGATTTTTACTGTTTTTAGTTATTTTCTCCTTTGTTTTTCCGCTGAAGCCCAAACTTTTGGAAATGAATGGATTAATTATTCCCAACAGTATTATTCATTTTCTCTTGCACAGACCGGCCTCTATAAAATTGATGTTGCTTCCCTAACGGCTGCTGGGATTCCTGTTAATTCCTTTACGGCTGGAAATGTGCAGATTTTCGGTCGTCAAAAAGAAATTCCTTTGTATATTCAAGATGGAGGAGATAATTTATTGGATGCAGGTGATCAGATCTTTTTTTATGCTGAAAAGAATGACGGTTGGTTAGATTCGACTCTCTACGATAATCCAACGTGGATGGGGAACCCTAAATTTAGTTTATACAATGATACCATTCAATATTTCTTCACATGGAATTCCAGTGAAAATAATAAGCGGTTTGTGGTAGAAAATGACGTGGATTTCAATTCATATGTTCCTTCGAATTATGTGTTTTCTGAAAAATGGCAATCTTTTGCGCAGGCTTATATTGAAGGGGAAAAATCTTCCGAAGCAGCAAGTTCATTTTATGTTTCCGGCGAAGGGTGGGGGAGTACTGTGCAAAATGGCATTAATGGGTATACCTGGAATTTTTCATCTACACTTTTAGAAAATGTGTATCAAGGTCTTGATGCGCCTTTGGTGAATTATCGAGCCGTAACAGTTGGCGCATCTAACGCGGCTTTTGGTGGCATTGGAAACCATCATTCGCTGCATACAATTGGCGCCAGTAATTATGTGCTTATGGATACTATTTTTACGGGGTATCAGGGGATATACATCAACAAATATTTCCCTGCTTCTATTTTACCAGCAGCCGGAAGCACGAACTACAAGGTAAATATTATCGGTGATCAAAGCGCATTAACGGATTATCAATCGATCAATTATTGGTCCTTCGTTTATCCACGTTCTCCCTCTTTTTTGAATGCCAACAAAACTTCTTTTATGGTGGAGAATAATCCTTCCCAATCCAAAATTAGACTTAACATGACAGCGCTTTCTATTCCGAATAGCTATTGCTTTGTGCTAGGTGACACTCCAAGAAAGCTTCCTGTTATTACGGTTTCTCCAGGAAATTATCAGGTGCTCATTCCGAATAGTAACAACGGTACCAACCAAAAAGTGGTGCTACAAGATGCTAGTACTTTCTACAATATAAATACATTTAAGCTAGTTAATAATACAGGGTTTTTTACCAATTTCTCAACAATTCCAAATTTAGAAAAAGCCTTGCTTTTTGTTTATCACCCAAAGTTAGAAACTTCAGTGATCGATTATGCGACCTATCGAAGTTCCATTTTGGGCGGGGATTACAACGTGATATTATCTAAAGTGGATGAATTATACCAGCAATTTGGCGGTGGCATCCCCAAGCATATCAATGGATTGAGAAGGTATGCTCACTACATTTACTCGCTCTCCACACAAAAACCTGTCGGATTATATCTATTAGGTAAAGGTATTCGAGAAGCAAACGTAACTACTGCTTTATCTTCCGGTCCAGGATCTCGGACTTCCTCCGCAAATTATGCTTTATCACTTGTGCCTTCTTTTGGTCAACCATCATGTGACGTTTGTATTACCTCGAATTTAGCTGGCACGGATAAATGGACGCCATTAATTCCTACTGGAAGAATATCGGTTAATAATAATGCCGAATTACAGACTTACTTTACAAAAGTAAAGGAGTTTGAATTGCAGCAAGACCCTGGTTCTATTTATTCTTCACAATCAAAGGATTGGCAAAAACAAATCTTGCATTTCTCAGGAGGTAATAATTCAAATGAACAATATCTCTTCCAAGCTTATTTAAACCAAATGGCACTGCTTGCCGAGGATGATTATTTCGGTGGGAATACAACCTTGGTGGCAAAACAATCCGGGAATCCGTTGACACCATTGCAGGTTCAAGCGATTCAAGATAGAATTCAAGAAGGGGTTACAGTGATGAACTTTTTCGGACATGCGTCTTCTTCCATTAGTGGTTTTGATGTTAATCTTGATGAGCCTCAAAATTGGGATAATCAGGGTCGATATCCATTATTAATTGCTAATTCTTGTTACAACGGTAATATCTTTCAAAGTGCTTCCACGAAATCAGAGCAATTTGTACTCACACCAAATGCTGGGGTAATAGCTTATTTGGGTACAATTAATTATGGTTTTACATCCGCACTTAATGATTTCTCCAATCATTTTTACCGCCAGTTTTCCAAAGATAATTATGGTGGTACAATCGGATCTCACATTAGAAATTTAATTGATACCGTGATGAATGTAAATTCAGATTTGATAGCTGAATCAACGTTTTCCCAAATGACCTTACATGGGGATCCAATGCTTCGATTAAATCCTCATAATAAACCGGAAATAGAATTAACAGATCCGAGAATAACTTTCGGACCGGAGGACATAACGCTCGCAACAGATTCTATTGATATTGCCGTTACGATTCGAAATTTAGGGCAATCTATTCCTGGCGACTTTACCCTTCAAATTCTACGTGATTTTCCAGGCTCAATGGCTGATTCCAACTATGTCTTTATTGTCAATGGAATAGATTATGAGAAAACAATAAATGTAAAAATTCCTTTTTATCCATTGATAGGTGTGGGATTGAATCGCTTTACAATCAGCGCGGATATTCCTTCTGACATTCCCGAGCAATATGATGAAATAGCGAATAATCAAGTATTGAAAAATTTCATGATCAATATTGATGGCATCGTCCCAATTTTACCCATGGATTTTGCAGTTGTGCCAAGAGACACCATAGCACTTTTTGGTTCAACAATCGATCCCTTGGCTCCTATGAATACCTACCGTTTTGAGTTGGATACCATTCATACTTTTAACAGTGGTTTCCGAAGATATGCCACTGTTTCTGGTCTTGGTGGAGTGAAATCAGTGAATTGGAATCAATGGATTTCGGGAGTTTCTAATATGTCTTCGCCAGTAATTATGGTTGATAGCACCGTTTATTATTGGCGTATTGCCATTGATGAACCAACGCCAATGTGGAAAACTCGCTCTTTTCAATACATCATTAATAAGGAAGGGTGGGGCCAGGATGATTTTCATCAGTTTACTTTTAACACGCCTGTTGGAGTTAACCTTAATCAAATTAATGAACACCGTGAATTTACTCCCATCCAAAAAACAATTTCTTGTTTAACCTTAGCATCAACTTCGGCGCCATTTATTTACGATAATGCCTGGTACTTAAATGACGAACAACAAGAATATGAGATTTGTAATATGACTCCCAAATTCCATGTGGCCATCATTGATAAAGCTACCTTGTTGCCCTGGGAAACGCGCTATATTTATCCAAATGGCACCGTTATAAATCCGAATAATAATTTTGGAAATGCGAATGACAATACAGGTTGTAAGCCTCGTCCGATGAAGTATTTCACGTTTCATCAAAATGTTCCGGCGCAAATAGATGCTTTTCAAAATCTTGTGGAAAATGTTGTGGAAAACGGAGATTATATTTTGATTTACACGCCAATGAGTACTCGTTACGATTGGTGGAATTTATATGATCCAGGATTATACACAACATTCTTGAATCTCGGTTCTGATAGTATTTATGCAGGCAGACCAAATCGTCCATTTATATTTTTAACTCGAAAAGGTGATCCAAGTTTTGTGGTAGAATTGGTTTCTCAAAATAACGAGAATATTTTCCTTGATACGATCATTTCTGGTTCTCAATTGATTGGGATAGAAACTAGTCCTTTGATAGGGCCGGTGTCTGAGTGGAAGTCGCTTTTTTGGAAAAGAGACGCCTTGGAACAAACTGTAGGGGATTCCACCATGCTAAATATAAAATTGTTCAACGCTTATGGTACCTATCAATATACGATTGATACGCTCATGACCGCAAATGATTCTATTATTCAATTGACAAATCTTATTGATCCGGCTTTATATCCCTACATGCGACTTGAGGCAAAATATTACGATTCGGTGACACAAACTCCGGCCCAATTAGATTTTTGGCATGTTGTTTTTGCGCCACTACCAGAGGCAGCAATTGATGCAAGCGCTGGGATTACTTGGACAATATTAAACGATACACTTCAAGAAGGTCAATCTGTTAAATTTGCGGTGGATGTTCGCAACATAAGTGATTATGGTATGGATTCCTTATTGGTTAGTTATTATATTGTTGATAAAGATGAAATGATTCATCCGATATCTTACCCAAGACAAGCGCCGCTTTTAGCTGGAAATATCTTGCGCGATACCATCGAATTTTCTTCCTTGGGATTGGTAGGTGAAAACTGGCTACGCATGGAAATAAATCCTTACGTCGATTTGGTCCAAGCATTTACGGATCAACCAGAATTAACTCATATAAATAATCTGTTACAGTTTCCTTTTACCGTTCAGTCAGAAGATATCAATCCTATTTTGGACGTAACATTCAATGGTCAGCACATTCTTAATAATGACATTATTGCGCCTACCACAGAAATTGTGATGAGCTTAAAAGATGAAAATCCATATTTGGTAATGAGTGAAGATGCAGACACCTCCTTGTTTGGTGTTTATATTACTGACCCTGATGGCATTCAACTAAAGATACCTTTCATGAATGCGAATGGCGAAGTCGTAATGCAATGGATTCCGGCAGAAATTCAAAACAAGAAATTTAAAATCATTTACCCCACTTATTTTGAAAAAACGGGAACGTACTCATTGCTGGTGCAGGGAAGTGATAAGTCAGGGAATCTTTCAGGGGATTTTGAGTATAAAATTAATTTTGAGGTTATTCATGAATCAGCGATTACTGAATTCTTAAATTATCCTAATCCATTCTCTACCAGCACGCGATTTGTTTTTACAGTTACTGGTGATGCTTTACCCGATGATATATTAATTCAAGTAATGAATATCAATGGCAAAGTGGTACGGGAAATTACAGAGGGAGAATTAGGCGCTATTCGAATTGGAAGAAACATTACTGATTATGCATGGGATGGAAGGGATCAATTTGGGGATCAATTAGCCAATGGAATTTATTTGTATCGTGTCCAAGCAAAAATTAATGGTCAAAACATTAAGCAATTAGAATCTGGCGCAGATAAGTTTATTCAAAAAGGATTGGGGAAAATGTACCTTATTCGTTAAAAGAATTTACAGCTCATTATTGCTGTGTCATCCCCATAGTTTTGCGTTCCACACCAATCGGTCAAGTGAGAAAAGATGATGTTGTTCATGTCTTCCATTTTTAAACTGGAATATGCTTTGATATCTTTAATTAATCGATCAACTCCAAATTGTTCGCCATTTTCGTCTTCCGTTTCGACAACTCCGTCGGTAAAAAGCACGAGGGTAGCGCTGCTGGTTAACGTAAGTGAACCCACATTAATGGTTGGTAATTCATCGAGCATTCCCAATCCAATGCAACCAGATACAAGCGGTTGTATTTTACGATTCATTAATAGAATAGGGTGATTATGTCCGGCATTGATGAATTTAAGTTTTCTCGTATGTGCGTTAAAATGTGCGATAAAAAATGTGATGAATTTTTCACCTTTGGCATTTAGGATGACTTTTTTATTTAGTTCCTCCATTAAAAAGGCCAATTCAAAGCGCTGGTATTTGAAGAGGGTACGAACGGTTGCTTGAAAATTAGCCATCAACATGGCGGCACTTATTCCTTTACCTGATACATCAGCGATACAAAGAATGTACTCATCATCTCCTAAAGGAATAAAGTCGTAATAATCACCCCCAATGGCATGTCGTTGAATGTATTTTGCATGCACATCCATTTTTCTATCCGAAGGTAAATCCGAAGGAAAAAGTAGTTTCTGGAGTTCCGAAGCTACCTCCAAATCTTTGGAGATCAATTCTTTTATCACATTGCTTTTCACCAAGCGTTTATTTTCAATGGCGACTGTAATGATACTGGTTAATGTCTGTGCAAAAGATAAATGTGAGTCGGTATCTAGGAGCGTAGCGGGTTTCAATTGGTTGTCCGACAATAATAAATAGGCGAGAGGTTGTCCTAAATGTAGTACGGGCATTACCACGTTAAATTCTCGTAATAAATTGGAATTTGAGTCGGCTAAAAGTGTTGTTTCTTTAAATCGAAGTAGGTCAAGTAGGTTGTTCTCCGTATCAATTTTACCTTTAAATCCTTCCTTTAATAGGCAGCTCCAGCCTTCTTGATTGATAAACAAAACAAATCGTCTAAAATTAAGTTGCTCTTTTAAAATAAAGGAGAAATTGGTGATTAATTGATCCGTTGAAAGGTTATTGTTAATTGCGGTGCTAATCTCCAATAAGGAGTTTAGCTTTAATGCTTGTAGGGCTATTTTTTTGTCGAGAGTGGTGATTACGTCTTCCGTCATTTTTTGCTTTTCATAAAATCGGGCAATGCTCGAAGCGCAACTAGTTCCCTGAATTTTTCTTTTACTTCTGCACAAGGACTACCAAAATAGGTTTTTCCGGCATCTAGATTTTTCATTACGCCGCTTTGTGCTAAAATAGTGACCGACTCACCTATTTTTACACTACTCGCAATACCAACCTGTCCCCAAATTACAACGTTGTCCTCGATTACTACGCAACCTGCCACTCCAACGTGTGCGGCTAACAAGCAATTCTTCCCGATAACTGTATCGTGACCCACCTGTACTTGGTTATCAATTTTTGTCCCGCTTCCGATAGTAGTAGTGCCTGTTACGCCTCTATCAATGGTACACAATGCGCCAATTTCCACGCCTTCTTCAATGATAACATTGCCACAAGAATGCATGGCGTTGTATTTACCATTTGTTTTTTTGTAGTAGAAGGCATCATGGCCAATAACCGTATTGGCTCCAACAATTACATTGTCGTGAATGATTGTTCCATCCATTAGGCATGCGCCCGGATATAGTTGTACGTTATTCCCGATGGTTACGTGGTGCCCAATATATACATTGGGGTATTTTGTTTGCGTTCCGGATTCATTATTTTTCGGACCTAATTTGGGGGCAAAGTGCTTGGTTAATTTATTGAAATCATCAAAGGGATTTGCCGAAATGATGAGCGCTTTGCCAATGGGGCAGCTTACTTTTTTGTCAATTATGATCGTTGTAGCCGCTGAATTAAGCGCTTTATCGTAGTATTTTGGATGGTCCACAAATACGATATCTCCGGATTCAACAAGGTGAATTTCATTTATTCCCAACACTTGATGTGCAGGATCACCCTCGTATTCACAGGCAACTAGCGCTGCTATTTCATCTAGTCGATACGTCTTGTTTAGTTTCACAGGATAGAGATATATTACAAATTTAAGTACATTGTTCTTTTGCTGGAATAAAATTACAGGTAGTTATCACCCTTGTGATGTTAAAATAGTCAATAAAATAATTAGCGATTGCATTGGAAATATAAAAGAAATACTTAAATTTGCAATCCATTTTGAAAACTAATATAGAATGAAAAACGAAATACACCCAGAAGATTATAGATTAGTTGTTTTTAAAGACATGTCAAATGAATATGCATTTGTATGTCCTTCTTGCGCAAATACAAGAGAAACAATTTTATGGGAAGATGGGAAAGAATACCCATTAGTAAAGCTTGACATCTCACACAAATCACATCCTTTCTTTACAGGAATTGCTCAATTTGTGGATACTGCAGGTAGAATTGATAAATTTAATAACCGTTTTGGTCGTCACATGAAGTGAATCAAACAGCAAATAGTTGAGCCTTTCGAATTCGGAAGGCTTTTTTTATGCCTTAAATTTTTCAGTAGCCCGATTCAATCGATCGTTTAGGGTGGCGCCTAATCCTTGTTCAGGAAATCTTTCAATGTAAATGTGATGGAATCCTCTTTCGTCAAATTCGTGCAATGCGCTGTATAACTTCCGAGCCGCTTCTTGGAGGTCACTCGTTTCACTTAATACAATCGCATTTTCAATCTTTGTATTGTTTGGGTATTCCTTAAAGAAAATATAGCCATTATTTTGATCCATATTGGTGGAAGATGCATCATAAAAGTAAAGCGGTGTTCTTGGCGCATAATGATACTTGACCATTCCACTGGCGATTCCATTTTCTGTCGCTTCGTTTTTTATTTGAGGAACCTCGCCTAAGTGAAGTGCTAATTCTTCAATGGAAATACTTCCTAAACGATAAACAATTACTTGCTCATTCTCCATTCCGATAATCGTAGATTCTATTCCTTTTTCACAAGGACCTCCATCAAGAATTAGGGGGATTTTGCCTTTAAGCTGATTATAAACATGTTCGGCATTTGTAGGACTTACCATTCCGTACAAATTTGCACTGGGTGCTGCTAATGGAAAACCTACCTGTTGAAGCAATGCGTGAAAGTCAGGGTGCGAGGGTATGCGAATAGCCACCTGTGCTTTACCTCCGGTAATTAGATCGTCTACTAAGTTGCTTTTGGGCAATAGCACAGTAAGAGGTCCTGGCCAAAAAACGGCTGTTAGTTGCTTTAAAATGGGAGGAAAATCGAGAATAAAGGGATCTATTTGTTCTTGATTTGCAAAATGTAAAATCAATGGATTATTGAAGGGCCGAGCTTTTGCTTCAAATATTTTTTTTACGGCAGCAAGATTTAATCCATTGGCCGCTAATCCGTATACTGTTTCTGTAGGTACCGCCACCACTTCGCCTTTTTTTAGTATTTCGCAGGCGAATGAAATGTCTTTTGTAATGATTGTTTCCACCAAACAAAGGTAAAGAATTAGTTTGAGAAGGGTGATTTTTCGTCGGCGCTTAGATTTTTATTTATGTTCGTGTCAATATAATTTACTAAATTGATGGAAAATTAGATAATCACCTTTATATTTGTCTTATCTAAATTAATTCTAAATAAGATGAGCGTAATTATTGCAGATAGTAACGATATAATGCGACTTGGTTTGCGCACGTTATTGAGCAATGATAAATCCATTAGTATTGTGGGAGAAGCTCATAATAATCAGGAATTATTGGATCAAATTAAATCTTTCGGTGCTGCCATAGTGCTGATTGACTTCACCTCGGCTGGTTTTGATATCAATGTAATTACGAAGGTGTTACAGCATGATAAAAAGGTGCGGTTTGTGGCCATTACACCGGATCAAAGCGCTCAAATTTTAGTTGATGCTTTGCGATCTGGTGTAACAAGCTACGTGAAAAAAGATTGTGAACTATCCGAGATTTTAGATGCCGTTAATGAAACTAAAAAAGGGAATCGATTTTTTTGTGGCCAATTGTTGGAAATAATACAGCGTGCAAATATCGACATTCATGATATCGACGTAGATGGATTCACTTGTGAGGCTGTTATTTTAACGGAAAGAGAAACGGAAATCATAAAATTAATAGCGGAAGGTTTAACAAATGGTCAAATCGCTGAATTGTTATTTTTAAGTACCCACACAATAAATACGCATCGTAAAAACATCATGAGTAAATTAGGGGTGCGCAATACGGCTGGAATTGTTATGTATGCTGTAAAAACCGAATTGGTTCATCCCAATAAGTTTCTGTTTGCTCCAAATGCCCTAAACTAACGGATTTTACAAATTAATTTCAGGTTGATCCTTCGTTGGGTTAAATAGTTCGGAATAGCATAATATTTTCCTTGAACATCTTGGATCCATTGTTTTGATAGTACATTGTTGATGCCAAGGAGGTTAAAGATTTCTAATGAGATCAAAGCATCCGAAAAGTTTTTACCCCAGAAATTATTTTTTCTTGCCTTATCATTTGGAATTAAGTCGTAGGCCATGCCTAAATCTACCCTAAAATAACTTTTTAATCGCAGGGTGTCTTTGTATCGCGTTCTGTCTGGTGGGCCATATGGTAAACCGGTTGAAAATTGCAGCCCCATTTGTACGGTGAAATTTTCAAGTCCAGGCATTTTATCTTGCACTAGCGCTCCGAAATTGAACAATTGGTCTGTTGGACGAGGAATAAATCCTGGATAAATTGTTGCGCTGTCTGCAATTGTTTGATCTTGGCTATAGCCAAATATAATTTTTTCGCCAGCGGCATTATAGTATTCTTTATGTGAATCTCCGATAATATTTTCCTTTGTGGATAGCACGCCCAATTTAAAAAACGATTCAATTCCTTCCACAAACTCTCCGTGAATATTGACATCAAATCCATATGCGTAGGCGACAGCATTGTTTTCAGCGTAGTAGCGCGTGCGAACATTTTCTATTTCATATGGATTTACGTCCCATAAATATTTGTAGAACAATTCACCCGAAACCTTAAATGGATTTTCTCTATTCCACATGGAAAACAAGAGATCTGTTGATGCGACTACGTGAAACGATTTTTGTGATTTAACTTGGGTATTTAACGTTCCTTCAAGGGTGCGGAATTCTCTGTAGAAGGGAGGTTGATAGTAAAGCCCTGACGCTAATCGGTAGCTGATATTGCGTTTGGTGATCCGTCCATTATGGACCATGTAATTACGTGGATAGAAAATTAATGCCGCTCGAGGTGTTAGGTAAAATTCATTGTTAACACTTGTATAGCCACTTCTTACTCCGAAACTTACGGCTATTTTTTTGGTGGATTCACTCAAGGTGTCTTGAAATAGTTTCGTTGTTTTTATGCTATTTACTTTTGTTTTTTTCTGAATTGAAACGGCATGGTTTCGGTGGATGTTTGTCCAACTTTGGTTCCATTGTGCATAACCAGTTGCTCTTTCTCCAACCAAACTTAACTCACTTTTTATGGTTTCAAATAATTCCACTTGATTAGGTGATGCTTGAGGAATGCTATACCCTGCGGAATCAATCATTTTCCATTCACTTAAGACATCTGTAAAAATATCATGTTGGTGATTTACGCCCCATTTGATGGTGGAGGTATAGAAATGTCTTTTTTCAAAATCTTTAAAGTTGGCATAAACACGATGCTCTCCTTGATGATAGATGTTGGTAATGGTAGCATTTAATTGATTTCTTGCATGGTTTAAAAAGGTACCAATTCCCAAAACGGCAATGGAATCGCCGTAGGTTTCTTTGGATGGATCCATTTCAAGTTCGTTGATGTAATATTGCCCTTGGATATCGAAATATTCTTTTTCGTTCGAATTAAAAATAGTCGCATAAAAATCCAAATCGGTATTCTTGCTTGCTTGATATTTTAATGCGGTGCCGCCCATCATGGTTTGGAATCGCGTGCTTTCTTGTCCGTCAAAGTAGATACGAAAAGAGTAAGCTTCGTTTGCTGTTCCAAAGTCGGTAACTGCGGTTTGAGGAATGAATTGGTAATTGTTGGATGAAAAGTGCCCTAATACCGACCAAGTTAATTTGGGATTGAGTTGGTAATTGGTGAGGAATTGCCCATCCATAAATACCGGATTATAGGAGCCTTTTGTGGGAAGTGAATTTAATAGGTAGCCGTTAGATCGGTATCTTGCCCCAGCTAAATAGTTGAATTTCTTTGAAACTGCTTGTTCAACATGGACTTCTGTCCCAAGTAATGAGAGCATTGCGGATCCCTTCGTACTTTTGGGAGTCTTATATTCAATATCCAACACAGAACTTAATTTATCGCCGTATTGCGCATCAAATCCTCCGGCTGAAAACTTCACCGATTCAACTAAAGCGGAATGTATAAAACTCATTCCTTCTTGTTGTCCACTCCGAGTTAGAAAGGGGCGGTAAACCATAAACCCATTTACGTACACTAAGTTCTCGTCGTAGTTTCCTCCTCGGACATTGTAATTAGTGGTTAATTCATTATTGGATACAGCAGCTGTGATCAAGGTCAGGGTTCTTTCAACACTTCCTGTTATACGTTGCGGATCGAAGGGAGCAAGTTTCGTTATTTCAAATGGGTCATCTTTCGACGAAATCACCTGTACGGTTCTTTCTTGTTGAATAGGGAATTGAACGGCTTTTATTACATAACTCAATTTGGGAGTGTTAGCGCTATACACCAGGCGAATTTCGCGGTATTCGTCAATGCTTAGTTTAATTTTCAAGGTATCGAAGGCACTTGTTGAAAAGCTATAGGCTCCTAATGAATCACTGAAAATAATAGTACTTGGAATGGTATTTACTTCTATTTGAACACTCTCTAAAGGATTTCCTCTTTTGTCTATACAGCTACCAACAATTTTTATTTGTTGGGAAATGCCATAGGCGGATAAAAATGAGAAGATTAACAGGGCAATGCATTTCATATTAAGCAAAGGTAAGGTTTAACGCTTTTATAAGAACTTTATTTTTTAATAATTTGATGGTAATGAAGCGCCACTCCGTATCAAGGATATATAAAATTGCTTTCTTTCTTGTGCTGTATTCAGCGAAAAGTAGTATATTTGTCGCCACAATAATGGAGGTTGTAGCTCAGTTGGTTAGAGCGTCGGTTTGTGGTACCGAAGGTCGCGGGTTCGAGACCCGTCTCCCTCCCAAAGTCCCCTAGTGGGACTTTTTTATTTTATAGTGTTAAAGTCGCGGGTTCGATCCCGAGACTTCTCCCGAAACTTCGGGATCCCAAAGTCCCCTAGTGGGACTTTTTTATTTTATAGTGTTAAAGTCGCGGGTTCGATCCCGAGACTTCGGGATCCCTCCCAAAAAAGTCCCCTAGCGGGACTTTTTTATTTTACAGTGTTAAAGTCTCGGGTTCGATCCCAAAGTCCCCTAGTGGGACTTTTTTATTTTATAGTGTTCAAGTGTCGGGTTCGATCCCAAAGTCCCCTAGTGGGACTTTTTTATTTTATCACATTTTCAAGTCTTGGGTTCTATCCCGAAGGTTCAGGATAGAATTCTTACTTTTGCTATGTTAAATTATTTCTTATGAAATCTTACTTTTTTATTCTTATGGTTTTAGTTTTAACTTCTTGTTCAGAAGATAAACCAACCAATAGCAATATTGAATCTTCCATCGTTTCGAATGAAGAAAATGATAAGGCATTAAAAAAGGAATTAAGCGAGGTTGAAAAAGAGGAGCAAAAAGCTTTTGCGTCCATCACATCAATGTCTTTTGATAAATTAGACCACGATTTTGGCACCATCAATGAAGGAACAGATAACAAAGTCCTTTTCAACGTTACGAATACTGGAAAAAAACCATTGTTAATCAGTAATGTTTCGGCGAGTTGTGGCTGTACAAGTCCAAAAAAACCGTCTGGGCCAATTGCTCCAGGCAAAAGCGATGTCATTGAAGTTGTCTTTCATCCTACCGCTTTGCAAGCAAAGGAACAGACCAAAAAAATTACTGTTCAGGCCAATACGGATCCTGAAATGACTGTACTGACAATTCATGCTTATGTCAAACCCTTAAAAAAAGCATTATGAAATTGCACGTAATAAATACTGGATTTTTTAAATTAGACGGCGGTGCGATGTTTGGTGTAGTGCCAAAATCATTATGGCAAAAAACAAATCCTGCCGATGCCAACAACATGTGCTCTTGGGCCTTGCGTTGTTTGTTGGTGGAAGACGGAAATCGTTTAATGCTTATTGATGCAGGGATAGGGGATAAGCAGTCAGAAAAATTCTTTTCCTATTATTTTCTGTATGGCAATGCTACCTTATCAAAAAGTCTTTCCGAGTTGGGATTTCATGAAGATGACATTACGGATGTTTTTTTGACGCATTTACATTTCGATCATTGCGGTGGAGCTATTAAGTGGAATGATTCGAAGAATGGCTATCAACCGGTTTTTAAAAATGCGAAGTATTGGAGTAACGAGCAACATTGGGAGTGGGCGACCAAGCCAAATCCTAGGGAAAAAGCATCGTTTTTAAGCGAAAATATCTTGCCGATACAAGAAAGTGGTCAATTGAATTTTATAGAGCGTAGTGGGAACCGTTCGGAAGGAATTTTTGAAAACATGAAGGTCTTGTTTGTGGATGGTCATACAGATAGCATGATGATCCCCCACATTCAATATAAAGGAAAAACCCTTGTTTTTATGGCCGATTTGTTGCCAAGTGTTGGGCATATTCCATTGCCTTATGTGATGGGTTATGATACTCGTCCATTGATTACAATGACAGAAAAAAGTCAGTTTTTACGCGATGCGGTAGAAAATGAATACATTCTTTTTTTAGAACACGATAGTGTAAACGAGTGTTGCACCTTGCATCAAACTGAAAAGGGCATTCAATTGAATGAAACTTTTTCACTCTCCGATTTGTAATTAGCAAGGCAAGAAAGTCCTGATAGATTTAATTGGGAATTGTAAATACTACTTCAACGCGACGGTTGAGTTTTCTGCCCAATTCATTCGTGTTACTCTTCACTGGCATTCGTTCCCCAAAGGTTTTTGTTTCGATTTGATTCACTGGAATCCCTAATTCTTGCAAGTAAGCAGCAACTGCTTTAACTCTAAAATCTGATAAGTAGTCATTGTAAATCGATTCGCCGATGTTATCACAATGTCCTGAAAGTGTTATTTTTAATTGATTCAGCTCACCCATTCCTTTCAATCGAGCCATTAGTCGTTGTTTTTCACTTTCAAGTAATTGATAATCGTCAAAATTAAAATACACAAGTTCATTTTGTAAAGAAATAGCTTCTTTTTTCTCTTGAATGATCACCACCTCTTCTTTAACCTGAACCGTTAATGTGTCTATAGTTGGGTTGATAGGTTTTATTTTTTCTGATAACTGGCTAATATCGGCGTAATAAATATCCAGATCTCGAATAAAGAAAGCAGATTTCCCATCAACTGATGCCACAAATCCTAGATCGTTTGCTGGCGTATTAAAGGGTGCGCCAATGTTGATAATTTGCCCCAACTTTCCATTTTTATCAATCACCACCTTAAAAATATCAAGGCCTCCAAAGCCACCAAGCGCATCCGAAGAAAAATAGATGGTTTTATTATCCCCGGCAATAAACACTGATCTTTCGTCGCCATTAGTAGATATGCCCATTAATTGTGGAAAACCCCAAACCCCCATTTTTTTAACGCTGTAATAGATATCCATTTCTCCATCGTAGTCAGGTCCACAAGCCACAATAAACAGATTGCCATCGGCAGACACTGCCATTCCATCGGTTCCATATCCAAAGTTTGCACTGGATTCTTTGGCAAAAAACTGAGTGATTCCACCCCCTAATCCCTTGACATTATTCCATCCTTTATCGCTAAGATTTGCTTGAAAATATGGACCTCCTTTTGCACGCCAATCTCCGGCCCAGCTTTGGAAATACATAACTTTCCCTTCAGCATCTATCGAAGGTTCGTCCTCCCCAGAGGTTGTATTTATTTTATCACCTAGCGCAACAGGATTTTGCCAAACATTATTGATAAGTTTTGTTTGGTAAATATCACCGTTCCCACCTAAATTACTGTTTTGTTGATTTCTTGTAGACATAAAAAACAACGTTTTTCCATCAGGCATAATGCTGATATTACATTCCCTTTCAATTGTATTTAGTTGCGAAAGATTTGAGATACTTATAGATTCCGGGTGTTTCAATATTTCAATCTGTTGTGAGAAGCTCAAGAAATTCGGCCCAAGACCCAAAGTAAAAAGTAGGATTGTTTTATTCATAGTATTAAATTTCAACATTATAAACCAAATAAAGCTACAATTGGTACAACTTTCATTTTTTATTGGTCATTTTTATTGCTTATTTGAAAAATCGGATTACTTTTGTATCCGCTTTAGCAATAAGGTTCACACGATTTTGAATCCAGATGTTTCTGGAGATCGTTAAAAACGGTTAAAAAATTGGTTTGGTAGTTCAGTTGGTTAGAATACATGCCTGTCACGCATGGGGTCGCGGGTTCGAGTCCCGTCCAGACCGCTTCTAGTGTTTCTCAAACAAACACAAAAGCACGTAAAACCCTTGAAAACGCTTAGTTTTCGAGGGTTTTTTGTTTCTAGTAAGTTTCATTTAAAATCAAAAAATTACATAATATAGGTAACCTAATCGGTTACCAAAAAAAAAGATTATAATTTTGGGTAACCGAGGCATAGCTCAAGAAGCTGAATTTTAGATAATTACAGCGTTTATATTTGGAAAAGTTTTGATATCGAAAACAAAAACAGGTAACCGATGGCGGTTACCGTTTAAAACGAAACTTTTAAAATATAGTGTTATGAATCAAAATTATGCCCTCCTGTTCTGGTTGAACAGAAGCAAAGCAAGAAACGGTAAAGCACCCATTTACTGTAGAATTACTATTGACGGTAAGCGAACAGAAATTTCCATGCGTCAAAGCGTTGATCCTGTCAAGTGGATTACCCAAGCAGGACAAGCAAAACCGCACACCACCGAATTGCGGATGCTCAACAATTATTTAGAAATGGTAAAATCCAAGGTGTACAAACATTTCATGGAACTCAATGTCAAAGACATGTTTATTACCGGCGAAATGCTAAAGAACCTATTATTCAGTGTTGACGAAAAACAACACTCTATCATTTCCACCTTTGATTATCACAATCAGAAAATGAAAGAACGCATAGGAATTGACGTAGTGCCATCGACCTACATTAAATTCAATACCGTTTTAAGCAAATTGAAATTATACCTGAAAGCAAACCACAAACGCAGCGATATGTTTCTCACCGAATTAAACCATCGCTTTGTGGTTGATTTTGAACATTACTTACGCGTAAAAGAACAAATAGCTCACAATACAGCAATGAAATACATTACCATGCTTAAAAAGGTGGTAAACATGGCTGTTAACAACGATTGGTTGGACAAAAATCCTTTTGTGGCATTCAAATGCACCAAGCACAACGTACACCGAGAAATACTTGACGAATCAGAAATCATCCGTTTACATGAAAAAGAATTTGATCATGAACGCCTAGAAGAAGTGCGGGACATCTTTCTATTTTGCTGTTATACCGGATACGCATTTGCAGATGTTGAAAAACTCAAACGCACCGATTTGGCAAAAGGAATTGATGGAGATACCTGGATCTTTGCCAAGAGAAAGAAAACAAATACGGTTTCCAATGTGCCTCTTTTACCTCAGGCCGAAGAAATCATTCAGAAATACAGCAACCACCCACATTGTGTTAGAACAGGAGTACTGTTACCGGTAAAATCAAACCAAAAAATGAACGCCTATTTAAAGGAGATTGCTACGTTATGCGGAATTAAGAAAGAACTGACCATGCACATCGCTCGACATACATTTGCAACGACAGTTACCCTATCCAACGGTGTGCCTATTGAAACCGTTTCTAAAATGCTCGGCCATACCAAATTAGCAACGACACAGATTTACGCAAAAGTTTTGGAGCATAAGGTTAGTGAGGACATGCAAAAACTGAAAGAAAAATTTTCAATAAAAATTCAGAAAAAAGACGTGATTTAATCAGCTAATTTTCAGTCGTAGAAACTTCAAAACTTAAAATTTTGAGGTATGAGTACGTACAAAGGGATGTTCACAACGTACAATTCAGAAATATCAGAGTTGTACAAGAAGCGAACTGATAACAAGGAAAGAGCTGATAATATCGTTGAACTAAGCGACGTGCTTCTCGGAAAATTGAGAGCGTCTTTTGAAAAAGAAGGCTTTACCGACAAGCAGGAAGAAATTGAATTTTTCAAGGAAATAAAACCTAAGATTATGGCTCATCGCATCGCAAACAGCATGTTGCTTGACTTATATTTCAAGCAACGTTTGGGCGAAGAAGAACTTGAAAAAAACAAGTTAGAAAAGCTAATCCAACTTAGAACGTACTTTGCGGAATACCAAGAATTTTACAAGTACATCAGTTCAGGAAATCACTGCCGTGACGACCAATACTTCACGCTGGTTTCAACGAAGAACGACATCATTACTAAAATTCTTCCGGATATTGACCGTAATTTTTCAACCGGTTACGATATGTTGTTGGCCAATATGTATGCTTATGACATCATGCGTGAAAAAGCCGAAAGTTTGGATGAAAAAGAGTACAAACCCGTTCCGCAATTAACGTGGTCCTTGTCTAAATACGACTTGGTTGAATTAATTCTGGCACTTCATTCTTATAAAGCATTTAATAATGGAAAAACCGATTTGAAAGATGTTGCCTCAGCATTGGGGCAAATCTTTAATATGAACTTAAATGACATCAATAGAGCTTCTTTTTCTATAAAAAACCGAAAAAAAGAAAATACCAAGTTTTTGTATGAATTAGCAGGGAATCTCAATCGAATTATTTCAGATTCAAATAGATAGCAATTAAAATCACGGAAATTGTATGTTTTTTAAGGTAGCTTTCCTATTAAAAACCTGAAATTTCAAGTAGTTATACGTGTCATTTTCCGAATAACTACGCAAGCCATCTCTGTTTTTAGGTTGATTTAATTCGGTGATTTTTTCACTGATGAACGAATTGTTACTTTTTGAAACCTTGAAAAACATTGTAAACAAAGACTTTTCAATCAAATCACTTTAAATGAATGAATTATTTCTACCAACTGCGGTAATGTTGGATAATTATTGATTGGACGAAATAGAAATTTGCCACTCGATATCAAAACTTTTAAAAATGCAAATTTCAGTAGTAACTAAAGAAGACCTGGAGGTATTCAAAAATGACCTTTTAGGCGAAATGGAAAAAATCCTCAAGAGCCATAAACTCAAATCAGAGCAAACTGCATTTGGGAATTTTCCAAAAGATAGAAAATGGATGAAATCCACCGAAGCACGAAAGATGCTAAACATCTCTCAGGGTACATTCCACAAACTTAAAATCAATGGCATTATCCCCTACAGCCGAATTGGTAAAGTGTGTTTGTACGATTACGATGAATTAGTAAAAATTATCCAAGCAAATAAAATCCACAATGGCATCTTCCGATTATGAATTACATCGCACACTTGACGGCTGTCATGGAACGCATCACCAAGGACGATCGGCTCAATCCAAGTCACGTCAGTTTGTATTTAGCACTTTTTCAATTCTGGAACATGAATCGTTTTAACAATCCCATTTCCATTCATCGGGAAGACACCATGCGTTTGTCCAAGATAGGTTCTAAGAACACCTATCACAAGTGCATTACTGACTTGAGCAATTGGGGATTCATCAAGTATTGCCCTTCTCACAATCCCATGAAAGGAAGTACCGTGAAGATGTACAATTTCGGTACAAGTAGTGGGACAACTACTGGGACAAGTACTGGGACAACCACTGAACAAGTACCGGTACAAGTACTGGTACCTTCTATAAACAATACAAACAAGAATAAACTATCTAAACACAATAAACAAGGAGAGCGTAAAACCAATTTTACGCCGCCCTCACTGGAAGAAGTTTTAGAATTTTTTAAAATTCAAAAGTTTGAATTGGAAGAAGCCGAATCTTTTTTCTTGTACTATCAGGCAAATGGCTGGCTTGTTGGAAAAGCCAAAATGAAAAACTGGCAAGCAGCCGCCAAAAATTGGATACTGCGAAGCAAGAAGTTCCTATCAGAAAAAGCGGGCAAACTCGCTCCTCATCAATTACACGCTAAACCCACCAATTATGAAGAAACCTTATAACCCGGCGACGGAAAAGCCTTTTTTCATAGACGAGGAAGGCGCTCGTAATTACAATTTTGGAAATACAATTCAATTTTTACAGCACAAAGGCAAACAAAGATTTGGTCAAAACTTCAAAATTCAAAAAGAAGATTTGCCAATCATTTCAAAACTTTTAGTCTATTTCACAAAATGCTATGATTTATGCAAGGAAAAAGGCATTGATCCAAAGAAGGGCATTTTACTCGCTGGTCCTATCGGCTGCGGTAAAACCTCACTCATGACCCTGATGACAGAATTCACCTTTGAAATCAACCACTTTTTCATTCGTTCCTCACGAGCCATTGCAGCTGAGTTCCACGAAGTAGGTTATCAAGTTATTCAGAAATATTCCTGGTCACCAAAGATTTATTGCTTCGATGATTTAGGCGTGGAACAAAACACGAAGTACTACGGGAACGAATGCAACACTATTGCTGAAATCCTCCTGAATCGCTACGATTTGATGATAAGGCAAGGATATGTCACACACGCCACCACCAACCTCAGCGCATCCGATTTGGAAGCACTTTATGGCAATCGCTTGCGCTCCCGAATGCGTGAAATGTTCAACCTCATCGCTTTTCCAAACAACACACCAGACAAACGAAAATGAACGTATTTCTACGCAAATCCAATAGTACTTATACTATATTTCTTAGTACATGTACTAAATTTTTTCCCTTAAAGAGAATTTCAAAAGCGATAATTCATAACAAATTAAAGGCAAGGGCACCTATGAGCTTCAAACTTATTCAGGAATAGCCACTAAGGGTAAATCCTCACTCACTAATCAATAATTAAATTTAAAAAATCATGATTAATCTTATTCAATCTCCACTTAACAAAGCACAGTATTATCCCGAAGCACACACGAAGAAACAGATCGTGTTGCACCATACCGTCAGTGGCCCAAGAGCAACTAGCGTTATCAACAGTTGGGGCTACACCCCCGTTCGTGTAGCAACCGCTTTTGTCATTGATGGCGAAGGAACCATTTACCAATGTTTCAGTTCCGCCCATTGGGCACATCACTTGGGCACTCATAACCCAAACAACACCCAATTAAACCAACAATCCGTAGGAATAGAAATATGCAATTGGGGAGCTTTGGTTGAAAAAGGCGGTAAATTTTACTCCACCTTCAACATCGAAGTCCCCAAAGAAGAAGTCATTGACTACGGCATGCAATGGCGCGGACATCGTTATTTCCAAAAATACAAAGACGAGCAATTGGAATCCTTAAAAATCCTACTCGAATACCTATGTGAAAGATACAAAATTCCCAACACCTACCAACCCGACATGTGGAAGCTAAACTCCCAAGCCCTCAATGGTTCGCCCGGCATTTGGACTCACGTCTCTTTCAGAGCTGATAAATCCGACTGCCACCCCCAATTAAGCTTGATTAATTTGTTGAAGTCCTTGAGTGAGGTAAGGTGATTGTTTTTCGTTTGAATTACACATTGCGACATAATAAAACATATTAATTGACTCAAAGCATTGATGACAAGATTATTAAAAAAGTAAAAAAAGCGGCAAGGGGTTCGCTATTTTTTACAGAGGATTTTCTGTCCTTCGGCAGTGCTAAGTCTGTTGCTAATACATTAGAGCGTCTTGTGCATCACAATGACTTACAGAGAGAAGCAAGAGGGGTTTATGCACGTCTGGCAGTTTACCCATTTTTAGGTCTCAGTTAAAACCCAGCGCAGAAGATATTACTGAAAAAATTCGAAGAAGAAATAAGGCTAGAATTTTGCCTACTTGTAGTCTAGCATTAAATGAACTTGGTCTTTAAACTCAAGTACCATTGAACATCGTACATTACACAGACGGTTCAGCTTGGAAAATCGATTTGGGTAAACGGACAATTGTATACAAATTAGCATGATTAAGTGGCTCAATTTACCTGATAGTACTAAACGAAATGCCTTATTCAAATAGCATCACATTGATAGCTCTAGAATGCCTGTTTCAAATGTTTCTTAAATTAAAATTTCAGAATCTAAAACACAAATATCAATACTTAATTAAATACCATTGTCTTAATATTAATTGTATTCAATAATACTGATACTTTAAAGCAGTTTAACAATAGCCATCTTAGATCCATAATTTTTTTTCAATTATATGACGAAAAGGGCTAGTCTTTAAAAGTAATATTCCATCTGGCCCAATTGAAATGTTTTCATAGTCAAATAAATCGTATTTTTTATTTTCAAATTCAATTTTAGATATTCCACGATTAACTTGCTCAAAAATTTTAGAGTCAACGCCAAAGAAATATCTTGGATACATACGTTCAAATAATCTAAATCCAGAAAACCTGTTATTACCAATTTCTACTTCCCAATATGTTTTTCTGAAATTATGTTTTTCTAAATTGAAAATTTGGTAATAATCTGATATAAATGCATCATGATTAAAATTAATATCAATGTTTTTTAAGTTACTATCAGGATCAATTATCGTACCTTTTATTGGGTTTTCCGATAAATCAAAGAAACATGCAGTCTTGGTCAAAGGCTTTCTACCATTAACTTGGTTAATTACAGAAACTTGATTGATTGCATGTTGTAAGACACTACCGTTAAAACCTGAGGAGTAGCCCTTTGCTTCCAGTATATGAACACCATTTCTAGCAAATCCAATTAGGTCTGGTTCTTTTGGTTTTTTTTCAGAATTGTACAATTGGTGCTTTGGAACAAATTTTATATTTGATTCAATAAGACTTACATTATGTTTATGATTTCCAAAGTTATCTACTTGATAACAGTCTAAGTATTTTTCAGCAAATAACTTAGTGAAAGCTTGACCAAAGAAATATGAAATAGTTCTCTGTTCAGAACTATCTAACAAATGAAAAATAGGTTTCAGTTGGAAGTAATTATTATATTTTTCAAGATAAGATTGTGTCCTAAAGTAAAGTTCTAGAAACCTGAAAATTCCAAAATCTTGAATCGCATCTAATGTTTTAGGATAGCCTATAGTCATTGCAGCTCTTGCAATATCTAACTTACTTACGATCATATTCTGTTGACCGTTTATCTTATTATAACTATTAATAAATTTAGATATTTTCAATTCAATCATATAAGTATATTTTACTGTCGCTAATTTCAAAACATTATTACTGTTTTTATCATATAGACATGATCATTGTTTTCGTTAGAAAATTTTAATTTTATAAATAATTCATTTTATGTGTATTAAGTAAAATAACTCTACAACACGATATTGAAACTATTCTAGAGTTTTTTTTTAAAAGCTACCTTTAACCTTTAAATTTCTTTTTTCATTATTTCTATTAAATATCATTTGAATGGAGTACTCAAGAGCATCTTCAGACTTTATTTTTATATTAGGTTTTACACCATTATTTTCAATTCTATACCTGTCAGATGTGTAATAATCTGCAATTGGTATAAGTAAAGTCCAACCGTCTTTAACATCAATTACTGTTGAAGATAACATTTGTCCAGCGGTTTTCTCTCCAATTATAGTTGCTAAATTATTTTGTTTCAAAAAATAAACAATAGGTTCGGTTGCACTTGCGGAAAATTTATCAATTAATACAATGACATTACCATTGTAATTTAGATTTTTATCAGGCTCAACTTTACCAATTAATAATCCAGTATTAATAATTTCATCTAAAAACTCTCTTAGAGAATTGCCTGTATAAGGTGATTTGTTTTTTAAGAATTCATTAGATGGAAGAATTTCATTATTATTGAAATACTTGTTTCCTACAAAAAAACCAGCATTTAAAGATTTTTTAATGAAATATGATGAAAGTGTCATAGAAGAATAGTCACCACCTCCGCATCCTCGCAAATCAATAATCAAATTTGGAATTTTATTTTCAATGATAGAATCAAAAAAACTTCTAACAATATTTGAATCTTGTAATGCAAATCCTTCAAACTTTATGTAGCTAATTGTTGAATCAATTTTTTTTATTGTTACATAACTGCGATTATTTAACTGCTCAAGATCATTCCATGGGTTGTTTTTTAATATTCCAATATGTGATGTTTTAATATTTTTAGATAAATTACTGAATCCAATAAAAAACTCTAAATCATCATGAGCATTATTTGAAACTTTATTTAATTTCCTGAAGAATTCTATCCATTCTTTTTCTTTTAGAATATGTGGATTATAAAAATTTTTTTCAAACGTTTTTTTTATGCTTGAGTCAAGATTTGAAAAATTATAATTAATTTGATTATAAGAAAACGGAGCGGCAGAAAAGCTATGACTTATTTTTTTATTTTTTCCGAATTTATCATCCCCTAAAGTACCTTGAATTTGATTATCAGAATAAATTGCATTTAAATAATAGGCCATTTGAGGACCTATAAAAACTCCTCTAAGAGTGTCTCCTACGATTTGACCTTTTAAGACATGTACAAATGCACCATTTTTATATTGTTGTGTGAATAGTTTTGCTAGAACAAACTGTTTATAACTAATAATGTCTTTAATTGCTTTTAGGCGCGATGACGCCTCAAAAGTACTATCCGTGTTTTGTTTAATATCAAGAAGAAATTCTATACTTCCAAAACCATCAATTTCAACATTAAACTTCCACTTATTTGTTAGTGAATAACTTTGAGTTTGACTAAAGCTGTACAAACTGAAAACTGAAAAAAAAAAAGTATAAAAATATTTTACCATATCATTTTAATTAGTTAATGTAATATTTTAAGTTCGATTAATTCTAAAATTGCTTTTTTCGTTACTTTAAAATTTTCAAAATTTAATTTTGAAAAACTAATAGGTTCTCTAAAAGAAGTCAATACATTATAAAATTGCTCGGAAATAATATGGATTTTAAGATTATTCTTTTCAAATAGAATAAATTGTGAACCAAAATTCATAAGTTCATATTCTTCAAAATTAAATACCAATAGATTTTCATCTGGATTTAATAGATTCTTTTCTTCCTGAGCAGATATTTTTTCCTCATTTAGTTTTATGGATTTATGAACATACATCCAAGATTCCCATTGCTCTGGATATTTTTTTAAATAATCAGAGAGGATATCATACAACTTTTGGGTCGTCTTGTTACAATAATTCTCTTTATCAACATTTAAATCAACTTTTATTTCAGAATGAAAAATCACCTTTCTTTCCAACCAATTAGTCCGTAAAGAAACGACAGGAATAATCGGAACTCCAGATATATATGATAGATAGGCAATTCCTTTTCTAGCATAATATTGAGTATTCAGAAAATTTATTTTTACGAAATTATCTAAATTTGACAACTTACTTGTTACACCTGTATTCCCATCGATATAAAACAATAAGGTATAACCCATTTTTAGTTTTCTAATCGTTTGTAAACCAATTAATGGATTTTCTGCATCTAAAATTTCTAAATCTTTATTTTCGAAAAGCGAGTAAAAATTCCGTATTGATTTAAATATTTCTTTTGTCTTTTTTCCTTGATCTTTAATATATTGATTGTCTGTGACTAAACAAAAATCAATATCTTTAGATATTAATATTGAATTTAACAATCTATAGGAACCTAAATGATAAGTACAAATAATAAATGGATTTCCTTCTTTAGCTTTACCTAAAACATTATCAGAATCAGAAATAATTGTGTCATTAATTAAGGATGGAAACTCCTGATCAAATGCCGCCCACATTTGATGAAATTTCACTGTTTTACTAAAGTTAAAATGTTCACTGTTTGGTAATTCTGGATACATTTTAGAATAGCAAGCAGACATGAAATGATGTAATATTTCTAATCCTCCAATAGATTCAACATCCAAACTATCAACATTTTTCTTTGTTGATACAACCCAATCTAAATATTCAAAAGGGATATCAAATTTAGACACAGTGGAACAATTTAAATTCTTATAGAAATATTTTCTAAATCTATAGTTGTAAATTCACAATCGGCTTTTCCCTCTATGCAATTTTGGTTATAAATTTTGATATTTGTAGAAACTACTACAGTTCCTCCAGCGCACTTATTGACGCAAGAACCTGACGCTTTTTTTATTGACTCAACGTCACCCAAATCAATTTCTTCAAGACTTGTTTGAAACTGCTCAAGTGTCAAGCCATTTCCTAATTCATTAGTGAATGTAGATATAGTTGCACTTGAATTTTGAATAAAAATATCACCCATAGTATTAGAAATTAACGAAGTTTTATTCCTTCTAAGTTTATTGTTTTAAATTCATTACAGTTACTTGTTCCATCCGAATTACAACCTGCTTTTTGTAATTTCAAGCTAACATCAATTGTGAAATCGCGACACTTAGATTCACAAGAACCAACAGCTTTTTTTAAAGATTCAGCATCATTGAAATCAATATTTTCAATGTTTTTTCGAAATTGATCAAGTGTCAAACCATTTCCTAATTCATTTGTAAACGTTGAAATTGTTGCGCTTGACTTTTGGATAAAAATATCTCCCATTTTATATTAATTTAAATAAATAATTCACGCAAACATATTTCAAAAACCAATATGCTATTTTGGGTTGTTTTCGTATTTAGACAAGAAAATCTAATTTGAATATTGCTGAAGCTTTTAATTTATTGAGTAAATAGGATTTTTTAATTTTCATTTAAATCAAAATATTTAGTACAAATACCAAAAAAAAATAGAACAAGTACTATTTTTTGAGACGAATTATCAGGCTTAAATAATATATAAACCTGTTCAAAATTAAATCGGGTTCTATTTCGAAATTGAACGGCTCACTGTTTTCTAAAGTCATGGAGTTTAACAATGAAATAAGAAAATGAAAAATTACAAATCAATTATAATTGTTATTGAATGTTACTTTTACAAGAATAGTTCGTTTTATATTAAATTGAATAACTTTTTATTCATAAATTTGTTTTTAACTATTGAAATAAGCACCCCATGGCAATTGCAATTAAAAGTATTCCAACCTTAACTGATAAAGTTGCTCAAAATTTTATTCGTAAGGCTGATGCTGCAACAAAAAAAAGAGGTTCTGTGGACTTTGGGAAACAAATTTCTTCTGCAAATAAAATTTTGGAAAAGGCTAAAATGAAGTAATTCCAAAATGACTTTTTTAGAGAATTATTGCACATTTCAGCCTCTTTCTGAAGAATTAATCAACAATTGTAATCCTTTCATCTGTGATGATACAGATTTATGTGAGTTTTTTGCAAAAGACTTCATAAAATACAATGAAGATTTATTTGGGAAAACTTATTGTTTTACACTTGACAATGATCCAAAAAAAATAGTTTGTGCCTTTACAATCGCAAACGATAGTATTAAAGCGCAATTAATGCCAAAATCGGATCGAAACAGGATAACACGTAAAGTATCCAATAATAAGAGAGGCTTGAAAAGTTATCCGGCAGTTTTGATTGGTCGATTAGGAGTAAATATTGAATTTGAAGGAAAAGGAATCGGAAGAGAATTAATGGAATTCATCAAATCGTGGTTCATCGACTCAAATAATAAAACAGGTTGCCGTTTTCTCGTAGTAGATTCATACAATAAAGAAAGACCAATAAGGTACTATGAAAAAAATGGATTCAAATTCATTTTCGAAGATCAGGAAGAAGAAAAAAATTATTCCGGTATAATAACCGACGAACCCTTGAATACACGATTAATGTCATTTGATTTAATCGTAATTTCCAGAAATTAAACCAATTGGAATTGGTAATATCGCGTATCGCGATATGCGATATTTAATAATCAGATATACCTTTCTAAATCGTTAAGAATTCATTGATTAATTGAGCTTTAAATGAATTTTTTACTTACCCTTCGTATTCTTCTTCGTTGGCTTCGTTTTCCCCTTTTCCCAGGGTTCATACTTACTTCCATCTCTTTTACTATCTTGACCTTTCTTTTTAAGGTCGTCATTTCCATATTTCTTTGCCATAACTTATTTTATTAGTATTAAATTTCTGAAATAAAAGGAATGTATTGATTTTTCTGCAATCCGCAATCCGCAATCCGTAATTCGCAATCCCCACCGCCGAAGGCAGCCACGAAGTGAATCTTCAATCCGCAATCTGGAATCCGCAATCTGGAATCCGTAATCCACAATTTAAAATCAACCCCAACTAATCCTAATCCCCCTCCTCAGACAAAAAATCCTGCAATCGTGAGCGTTTTCGTTCTTTCTTTTCAAGCGCAATAAGCTGCTCTTCCTCAGTAATTTCCTTATCCGTTCGCGCCTTGTACAAACCAAGTAAAGTACTCTTTCGAGCCAACTCCAGTGGATTTTTAGCACCGATACGCTTCAGCAAAGCCATACGAATCACATCAATCGATTTTTTGGATAAATTCATTCTTTCGGCAACTTCCTCACTGGTCTTACCATCACAAATCAACTTCAAGACCAACATTTCACGAGCGTTTAATTGAAACCGTATCGAGTTATCATTAAACCTCAACTCTTGATCAATATGACCAAATAAGGCAGCCTCAACCAACTCATTCGTATGATTACCCTTAAATTTCACATCAAACAGGGCATCCATCATTTCATCAAAGCAGCAATCCTTCTTCAAATAACTTCTCGCACCCTCGTGGAGCAATTCAGAGACAATCCAAGGGTCTTCGTGCATGCTTAAAATGATAGCCTTCGTTTCAGGATGATTCTGTCGCATTAACTTCAAGGTTTCCCTTCCATCCATAACGGGCATATCCAAATCAAGCAAAACAATATCTATTTCATATTGAGGTAGTTTTTGTAAAAACTCCTGACCATTGGCAGCTTGAAAAGCAACAACAACTTGTTTTTCCTTTTTCAGCATAAAAACCAACGATTGCCTAACAACCGTATGGTCTTCAACCACTGCAACACGAACAATATTCTCAGACCTGCGATATGCCGATTTACTCATCTTAAACGTGTTTTTCTTGATTGTTTAGTGGCATTGACAGCGAGATAGCCCCACCTTTATTTTGACGTTTGTACTCCAATTCACCGGAAATAATTTTCAAACGCAAAGAAATTGATTCTAAACCCAAACCATCAGCTTTCTCAAGTAAATATTCATAATCAGCTTGAGTAATCGCCACCCCATCATGTTGTATAGTTAATACCAAATTCTCCTTTTGTTTTTCAAGAACCAATGAAACGGAATCAGGTCGCGCATGTTTCATCAAATTGTTGAATAATTCAAGCACGATTGAGTAAAAATTAATTTCATGTTGCTGGTTAATTACTAAGTCACCAACAAGCTTGGATTCAAACGTACAAGAATTCCTAAGGGCTTTCTCCGTTTGTTCAACCAGCCGAGTAAGTGTTTTTACCAAGCCAAACTTAACTAAGAAATGAGGTATCATATTATGTGAAATGGAACGAATTTTATCTACCGATTGTTCCAGAATCTCCAATGTAGAATCCAAATCATCTTTATAGTCGACCTTTTCTGGAACATGTTTAATTATACACTTCAAATTACGATTCGCCATGGATAAGATAGAACCAACCTCATCATGCAGGTTTCTAGCTATTTTCCCTCGTTCTTGTTCCTGAGCTTGAACCACAGCTGCCATCTTTTCTAATTCTTTGTTTTTGAGTTCTAGTTTATATTCGTTAATCAATTCTATTTGTTTTTTCTTGTGTAATTGGATTAATGCAAATATAAGTAACCCTATTCCTATGGAAAAAATCACAGCAGATATCACGACAAATATTACAAAATACTCTTTCTCCATAATGGTATAATTAAAACCAAATTAAACACAATAGTAATTATTATTGGAACAAACCATGTGTACTCATATATAATTTGATTGCTCCTCACAAGTTCTTCGAACAATGAAAAATAAAAAAATGAAAGTGAAGAAATAAAGATTGCTAGAAAGAAGAAAAAATAATATTGATTTAAATTTATCAACTCATAATCATTCCTCAAAAGCTTGTAAATAGAGTATCCTGAGAGGAATGTTAATATAAACTTTAAGAATAAATTTGACCAGAAATTATTTTCAAAAGGGTATAACAACCCCTCTGTTACACATAAAACTATTGAAATTGAAAGAATTAGAGTTATTAAAACCCTATTCTTAACGTTAGTTAATTTATAAAAAATTATTGTAAAAGTAGATGATTCTATTAGCCCATAAATATGTAAAAGAAAGTAGTTGTTAATTTCAAATAAGCTTAAAATTAGGCTCGTAATATCAATTAAAAAGCTAAGAAAAAGAAATAATAAGAGAGGTTTCCATATTATGGATAACCTCTCTTTGCGGAATATAAAAACGGATATGACTGAAATTAATTCACTTATTAATGCTAAAAAAACAATTATAAAATAAAATGTCATTCTAACTATTCAATGAATTTCTACCCCCACATCTCGGAGGACATAATATCATTCTTTCTAAAATCACTCCTGCTGTCATATCATTCTCATCGCTACCGGCTCCTACAGCAATTAGATTTTTCACACCATCATCACCAATTCCGTAATAAAAGCGTATTCCCATACAACCCTTTTGGTTTAGTATTTTCATCAATTGATTTTTCCCAACAAACTGCCCAATAATTTCTCCGGCAGGAATTGTTTTTCGATAATTTGCTGTCCATCCGGAAGCTTCTGCTAGGGTAACTACAGAACCCTCATCTCCATTAAATGCCATAATTATTAATTTTTAAAGTTTCTCAAAGTTAATTGTTGTTGGGTATGGTAAATTTGGCATTTTAAGTTGTAAAAACAACAACACCCCAAAAATACTGCAAAGCAAACTCTTTTTCATGTAAAAAAAATAGTATTTGTACTATTATTTTATAGTATAAGTACTATTTTTTTGTTTGGTATAAGTACTAAAAAGAAGCATTTTAAGACTTCAAAAGTCGAATAAATAATTAATTATCATTACGACTTAGTCGATTTTTTCTTCGAATTTCTCGCTCAACATCCTCTCGCTGTTTCTCTGACATAATTTGTTCATCAGTTTTTGGAATATAAAATCCATTTAAAATACTTTTTCTAACAAGTGAAGCAATATTAGTAACTTCAAGCTTTTTCATAATTCTTGATCGAATCAAATCTACAAGTTTCTTTGAACAGGGTATTCTATCAGCTATCTCATTACTAAGTAGTCCATCACATATCAATTCCAATACCTTTTTCTCCCGTTTATCGAGGAGTAATTTTTCTTTTTTATCCTGAGTTCCAAGTTTCTGTATTGCATTGGAAATAATCTCACTGGAATGAAAGCCCTTGAACTTTACATTAAAAACAGCATCAATAATTTCATCAAATGATGCGCTTTTTGAAAGATAACCTTTGGCTCCTTGACTCAATAACTCAAAAACAATTTCCTCCTCCTCATATATGCTAAAAATGATCACACCAATTTTTGAATATTCTCTGTTCAATTTATTCATGGCTTGGTAACCGTTCATTAATGGCATTTCTAAATCCAAAAGAACAACATCTATTTCATTGTCCTCTAGTTTTTTAAATAGTTCTATTCCATCTTTAGCCTCAATAACCACTTTAATGCCAGCTTCTTTTTTTAAGTGAGAAGAAAGTCCTGCCAATACAACAGGATGATCTTCAACAATTGCGAGCCTTATCAAATGGTCTTTGTTTGAATGTCGTGTCAAACTTTTATTTTTCAATTTACTTTAACAAAAAAGGGGCAGTTAATCCTGCCCCAATCATTGTAAATTATTCTTTTACTGCATTAGAACAAGCACTTCCAACAAGGGTGCCACCAACACTTGAAAGAGCTGGACCTCCTATTAATAAACCTACTGCTGCACCAGCTGCAAATCCAAGTAAATCTGCACCTCCTTTTCGTAGCCAATAAGGTAAAGCTTTTAAAGTATTTGAATGCCATGGGTTGTTTTTATCTGAATAAGCATCTGCCCAAAATTCAACAGTAGCAATAGCAATACAACTCATACCGATCATTAAAGCTTTTTCTTCAAGTGACACATCGGTTCTTCCTAACATATTATTTTGTAAACCATACATACTAGCAACAACTAACTCTGGTTTTTCTGCTTCGAAAAGATTTAATGTATTTAAAATTTGGATTAGGAAAGACTTCTGAACCGTTGTCAATAAACCTTTCCGATATAAAATTTCTGCAAATTCTCCTAAAGCATTTTTATTCGTCAATTCCTGAATTTCATTGAATAGAATGGTCGCATCTTCCTTAGAAATAATTGAATTAACATTAACAGTTGGATAGGCAAATGAACAAAAATTTAGTGATGCACCAAATGCTTGATCAAAAGTGAATCGTTTAAAATTAGGTAATGTTGCTACATACATTAACTCCATATTATGCAGCTTTGCTGCATTTGTGTAGATGGTAATCAACTCTCCCGTTGTGTATCCACAGCATAAATAATTACATTCGTTTTTCATAGTATAATGATTTAAAATTTGAACAAATTTTCTGAATAAAACGCTTCGTTTAATCAGACTTAAATAACTCAGATAAATTTGGAATGATAGAGATTTGTAAAAACTCTTTTGAAATAAGAGATTGAATTAAATTTCTTTACAGAAGTTTTAGTAATAGTTATAATTTTTTTAGTACAAATACTAAATTTTTTGAAATCAAATTTTTCCAACCCTAGTGAAATATGCTTGAAGATGTTTTTACCTTACGATGAGTAAAAAAGAAGAAAAAAATCAAAATAAATTTTCAATAGATTTGGAACAACTTAAAATATTTTAACATGAAAAAACTTTTATCTTACTCAGTATTTTTATTAACTGCGTCTTCCTATTGTTTGAGTCAAACTTCTGACCCTTTAACTATATATAAAAAGTTTTATGAGGTAGGTATACATGGTACATTTACGCGAGTAAACACAAACTACACCGATTTTACGACTGCAAATGGAGTATATAAATTTGATAAAAATACTTACATACCTTCCTTTGATGCTTCTTTTAATTATGGATCAATTTTAGCACTACCTAAAATTGATGGTGTTTGGTTATACAAAATAGGTGCAAACCTTGTTTCGAGAAAAGCTGATGTCATGAATGTCACAGAAGCAAAAAATTATAGACTTTCAACTCAATATGTACAAATACCTGTTCAATTGGGTTTTAGAAAACCAATTTCTTATGCATCATCAAACAGTAAGTTTTATAAATCAATAGATTTTTCTGCCGGTCTTTTTATATCATTACCAGTAAGCCAAAGACTAACTGATAAAAATGATGTTGATAGCAAATACAAAACATTAAAATCTGAATATTTGAAATACGGTTTTATCGGTGATATAACATTTTCAGCGTTGGATGATAAGGGACATGGTCACAAATTTGGAATAAGAGTATCTCAAGAGTTTAATAAATTTTCAAAGTTTAAAGACACTCAATATCAACTTTATCCTTTCTACACTTCGATTGGTGTTTTCTACAATATATTGAATTACACCAAGTAATTGAAAACAAATACAAATAATCATTGTAAAATTAAAAATTTATATATGCCTATTTATCCAACTCCTCATCTAAGAATTTCAGTTAAAATGTTTTATAAAGGAAAGCAAATTACTTCAAAAGAATATGATGAAAATCCAGATATTAAAATGTCTTTACCATCCTTATTCGAATTTAATTCAATTTATCAGGCAACATTGATTAAAGCTGGGAATTCACTCAAAAATTTTGTTTTAGAGGTTTCAGAAAATGGAATTAACGTTTTAGAATACTAATTGATTGTAGGAGTGAATAATTAATTTCCATAACAAAAGGAAAAGTGGTCTTTGTCCTGCTCGTAACAATTTCGGCAATTCAGAAGAAGAATCGCTGATAGTAATCTACAATGGATTAAAAATCGTTTTATAATGTATAAAAAACTTAAGCGAAGTATTCAATACAATATTTCTTGCCTTATTTCAATGATATTCCATCCTAATCATACGCGAATTTATTCATTTCGTGAAGTTCTAATATTCATTTTTTCTACAGTAGTTCTTAGTATAATTCTTAGTTTCAGTTTATAATAACAAAAGGAAAAGCGGTCTTCGTCCTGCTCATCACAGCTTCAGAAAACATAAAAACAAGGGTAATACAAAGTGCAATACAAGCTCGCAAGGGTTGCTGAGCCAGTCGAAGCACCCTTGTTTTTAGCGTTCCTTAGCCAGTCGTTCAGAATTCACTTTGTGGCTGTTCACTTGTTTTCTTCGCCTGTTCTTCGTGCGTCCTCAGTCGCAGCTACTTCATCCCCCCATCCTTCGGCCTTCGTAACCTCGGCGAAGAAGTCCCCATCAAGGTGTTCGTTCGGCTTCGTTCCTCCAAATCCCGCGCTCTCTTCGCTCTCTCTCACAATTTTATTTACTGGGGGTCTGTCGCTGCTTGTGTTTATGCTCGCCTGCTAAAGCGCCTCAGCTGCGGGACTGGTCCACCCCTGACAAGGTTCGCCTGATAGGACTCCCTTCGTCATGGGTCACAGTTTTTGAGTCCATGTGCTAAAAGCAACTTCTCTCACTTCTCCTACGGTGTGTCCGCTATCGCTGGATCCCCTCCGTTTTCGTTCCATTCAGTAGCTTTTACGCACCAAACGCACGGCAAGATTGTTTCCTTTCTCGTCCCTCTAAAATCCACAAACTTGCTTTTCCCATTTGCGTTTAGCCCTTTCATTTCTTCCGCTATCGCTACATCATTCAAGCGCTACCGCAACCCACCAAGCCAATTCGTACCTCATTCGCTTTTCTTTCCATTTCCACCGCCAATCAAAAACCTGTGCCAGTCCCTTGTGCAACTTGCAGAGGTCATTTCCACTTCCTCCGGTCGTTCTCCATATCCCCCTTCGGCGCTAACTCGCGGTCGTCTCGCGCATTTCAGTGAGATCGGGATTTACGTAGGAAATTCTGAGAATCGAACTGATCCCGATTGAAACATAGTGAAACATCGGGACAGTTTTACTAAAATCCCTTTCTCACTTCCATGCACACACACTTCATTTCGCCATTTTTGTGAGACAAGTTTACATTCATTGAAAACGTCTTCGAACTAATCCCGAATTTCACTTCGGGGTCGCAACCCTCATGGCTCCATTTCGTCTTTCCATCGCTGGCTCTAGGCAGTTTTCCCTTTTTTAATACTTCGTAACTTTAGTGAAAAAATATTAATTTCCACAATCAAATCCATATTGGATGATCATTTAATTCGATTTCCTAAATCAATTACTCCTTCGCAAATTATTATTTATTCCCTTCAAGATTTTAGAGGTGTAAACTATACTACCGAAAAGTCTGTGTGAATTTGTAATCTGTTTTCGGAGCATCCAAAAGCAACAAAGAACTTGTCTGTAGAATAGGCAGAGTGTATTTGCTATAAAAACAACGAGCTTGCCGAGGAGTCTCTATATTTAGTACTTATACTATTTTTTTTTAGAACTTATACTATTTTTTGTTTTCAATATAAATAAAAAAAACAGCTTCAAATCCTTATAATTAATGAGCTTCCTTAATTTTTATTTCAGTTTTAAAAATACTGTTGTTTTTTTGATAAAAAATACTTCATCTTTTTGATGATAATTTAGTCCTGTAAAATAATACTCTTGCGTTATTTTTTATGGTGAAGTTATTATCAATAGTTAAGTTAAATCAGAAAGAACATTCTGTATTTCAGAACAACTATTTTGTAAGCAAATATTTACAGCAAGGCAATCAAAAAAACGTCTGTTTCCATGCGAAATTTTAGTTTTTTTATAATTATTTAAATAAAAACCAACATATCATTAAATAAATTGAATGTTAAAAAATTCTTTTTCAAAAGTAAAACTATAAATGAAGCTGCTATAAATGGAAAAACACTTAAATAGTATTTCATAAATAAGCAACAATGTAATACTCAAATCTCTAAATCATGAAAAAAATATCTACTTTTTTATTTATGCTATTTTCTTTAATAGGAAATGCCCAACAAAATCAAGAAGTTACTCCTTACGGAATCTTTGATAATGTGTTTGATAGATTTGGCAATAAATATAAACTAAATGACATTGCTATTGATACAGAACCCGACAGCAATGGTGTACAAAAATCTGTAATGCTATGTACCGGAGGTTACTTTGATTTATATTTTGAGTCAGGTTGCGGTATGGATGGTAACTCTTCTACAGAAATTGCCCGCAGAAATGTTCTTTGCCAGGTTTTTTCTGATTTGTCAAATTTTATTACGCCTGCTAATCCTAGTGTAAGAGTAAATATTTGGGTTAGAAACATTGCAAATATTGTTCCCAACCCATCAACAAGTGGGGTTTTAGGTTTAGCAAGCGGTTTTCATACTGTTCCTTCCGGCGCATCTAATTTTAGCGGTATTGTCGATAATGAAATATGGAAAACAATAAATTCGGGCACAAATTCATACACAAATGTTGCATCGCCATTAAATTCGTTGAGCGGCGCTGGTGCTTCGTTTTATCATGGTATCGTGGCTTTTAATTTTGCCAACTCTACTATTAATTGGCATACCAATCTTTCCCAAACAACACTTTCAGGCTTGTATGATATGTATACAATTACATTGCATGAGGCAATACACGCTTTAGGTTTTGCCTCATTAATAGACGCAAATGGAGATTCAAAGTTGGGCACAAACTATAAATATTATTCACGTTATGATTTATTTTTAAGAACATCAACTAATGTACCATTAATAACCAATACTGGTGCTTGTTCTTTATATAACTTTGGATTCAACCCATCCATAAGTTCTAACGTAATGACACCCAGCCCTTTTAATTGTACAACTCATATACAATTTGCAGGTACTGTTAATCAGGCTACATATTCTCCATCTACTTTTGCACCCCCAAGTAGTTTAAGTCATTTGGAAGATATATGCCATACTCCAACAGCCTTTTCTAATGATCAATATTATGTTATGTCTGATGCAAATGGCACTGGTGCGACTTTTATGAAACGATATTTAAAATCAGAAGAAAGAAAGGTTTTATGTGATATTGGTTACAAGGTAAATACAACTTATGGTAATAATGCTAATCTCAATTTTTTTAATTACGGTGGCTCTACTTGTCCAGGATTACAGGTGGCTGGAATTAATGATGGAATTAATTTAAGTGGATTTTTTCAATATGCAGTAACTGTTGGATCTACTATACAAGTATCTGGAATTTTATCTAATGACTTTAATGCTGTTAGTTTTGAATGTTTACAAGATATTTATGGCAACGGTACGGTAAGCACAACTTCAGGCACAAACTTTAATTATACAGCAAACACACCTGGCTTAGCACTTTTAAGATATATTCCTGTTTCAAGTAGCGGCAACAGAGGAAATATTACTTATATATATATTTATGTTCTAAATGGAAACTGCACACCAAATGCTTGTGATATTGTAAGTAATGGCGGGTTTGAGAATTCTCTTAACTGTGGTCAGATGGAAAACTTAAATGAAGTCCCTCCCCCTTCAATTAACTGTTGGTCATCTTTTTCAAGAAGCCCTGATTTATTTGTTCGAAACTGCATTCCTTTGAATAATAGTAATATGACAGTCCCAACAATATTTTGTAATCCCGCCTCAGATACTTGGAATATGGGAGCAAGTGGCAATAATAAAATGTTAGGATTATGGTCAAAACACAATACATGGAATGAAGGCATTCAAAATATTTTAAGCAGCCCTATACAAGGTAATGCGAGTGTAAATTATGTCTTAACATTCCGAGCAAGAGTAACTAATAATTTTTTTGGAGCACAAAACTTACCTGCGACATTGGTTTTTGCTGGCTCTCAAAATATGCTTGCACCTATTTGGCCTTGGTTTAATAGCACTCCTGCATCTCTTTCAACAATTGCCTCCCAAGTTGTTCCAAACAATAATCAATGGAATTATTTCTCAATCCCTTTTACAAACTCAAATGCTTTTTCATTAAATTATTTAACAATAATAAATGCTGCATACGCAACTTCAAATCCTCCGAATCATTCCACCAATGTTTTAATTGATGATATTTCTATATTGGTGGCAGGAACTTCACCTACTTTTACTCCTCCTTCTCCTCTTTGTATAAATCAAACTATATCTGATTTATCATTATTTACCAGTACACCCGGTGGAACATTTAGCGGTAATGGTGTTGTTTTAAGTTCAGGAATTTATAGTTTTAATGCCTCTGTTGCTGGTGCGGGAACACACCTAATTACATACACGTATACAACAAATTCAGGCTGTATCCAAAATGTATCAACTAACATAACTGTATTAAACTCAAACATTAATCTTAGTGTAGCCGCTAACCCTTCCGATATTTGCATAGGGGAATCTTCAACACTTACAGCAACAGGTGCTACGACATACTTATGGGATTCTGGAAATTTCTCCGGTAATCCATACGTTGTTTCGCCAACTACTACAACAACCTATTTCGTTACAGGTACAAATACAGCTGGCTGTTCTGCAACTGCACAAGTTACAGTAAATGTTGATAGTTCAGCTCCCCTTTGCTGTGCCGCCTCTACCCTTACTATTCCAAACGGATCGATCTCTTCTGACCTTGGATCAATTCCAAGTGGTTCCGTTATAGATGTATTAGGATTGCTCACTGTAAATTCTAATTTTAGTTTAACATCCTGTACTCTACGAATGGCGCCTAATGCAAAAATAGATGTCCTTTCAGGAAATACATTTTCGTTATCGGGCTGTATTGTTTTTTCATGTACAGATATGTGGGATGGGATTTACAGCAACCCAGGAGCTAACGTAAATATTACTCTTAGCAGAATAGAAGATGCAACCAATGCTATATATTCTTTCAATGGGGGTAGTTATAAATTGGACTTCAATATCTTTAATAAAAACAATATTTCATTATTTGTTGATAATTTTAATTCCCCCCATACAGGTATTGTAAGAAAATGTGTTTTCGAATGTGTGGCTACCAATTCCGTTACTCCTGGTGCTACACTAAAAGCTCCTATGACTGGCCAAATAAGCCATTATGGCATTTACTGCAGAAACAATGCTGACATTACCTTTGGTCAGGTTTCTGCTCAACCGAATACTTTCAGAAATATTGAAATTGGTATTTATGCTTTAAAAACAAGATTAAAAGTATACAGAAATAATTTTTCGAATATAAACCAATCTTATTGTTTTCCAAATTTTCCTCCGACATCTACATGTCCAATTAAAGGATGGCCTATATGGGTGCAAAATTGCTTACTAACCGTTGGTGACCCAACAGGTACCTCTCATGAAAATAATTTTACAAATTGCTCAAATGGTATTTTAATTGATGGTAAATCAAGTTTTAATATTCAGAAAAATAACTTTACAAATATTGTAACCTCCGGGTTTTTAGGCAATTTAATTTATTCTAAATGTATTTATTCACGTTTTAATTCAGGTGATTTTACTGGTATTATTCACGATAACGTATTTACCAATTTCGAAGCTGGTATTTATTATCAGGCAAATAATCTCAGTTTGTTATCAGTATTAAGAAACAAATTGAGTAATTTCAACATTAACAATGGTACCGCCATTTATTTATTGCAAAATCAAGCTCATCCGATACAAATAAAAAATAATTTAATAAACCAATTACCTACACATTCTGGATGGTATGGAATACGTGTGCAAAATGCCGTGCAGGCTGGCAATAATGTACTTATAGCCGAAAATACGATTAACAATGTGCGACATGGTATTTGGACAACCAATTATGATAATATAACCATCAAAGACCAAACAGCTGCGTTCAATAGTATTGGTTCCTATCAAGCCGGTATTTATTACCCTAATTCAGTACCTTCAGTTCTATCGGTTGGTATTAAAGTAGAAAACTGCCCTAAAACCAATTTATTTAATAACCTTATTCAGAAAGCCTCGTCTAACCCAACCACTTCATTTACCAATATGTTATATGGCATTAGTATTGAAACGAATAGCATAGGAACCAATGTTCAGGAGAACGAGGTACGCAGAATGGGAAAAGGGCTTAATTTTTACGGTACTCCAAATGGTCCGCTTTCGGTTAGCTGTAACAAAATATACCAAAACCGAACAGGTGTTTCTTTAAACAACACCTTTATTGGAGACCAAGGTATGCCTAACCCAAGCGGTATTGCTCAAGATAACCAATGGAGCATACCGGGCAATATTTCGAGTAATTGGTTAGGTGCAGAACGTATAGGCTCAAGTCCAACAACAACTTGGTATACACGCAGCACGGCTTTACCGTTCTTTCCGAACACCAATTTGCAAATGCAACCAACCATGGCAATATCCAATGGTAACGCACTGGGCGCACCTTATAATTGTAATTTTGGCTGCGCAAATCCGCCATGTAATAATGTTACAATCAAAAAAATGATTAGCAAAGAACCACCTTTTGATAATTTAAATAACGATGCAAATCAGATAGTAGATATGAAGGTCTATGAGTTATTAAAAAAAGAACCAGCATATACTACATCAGGAACCGTAGACGATAGTTTATTTATTGCTTACAGAGATAGCCTTGCACCTACCAATATTGGGAAACTGTATGAGTTTACCGAGAAATTAGAGATTGGCGATACCGCAGGTGCATACAATTCTTTAATGGAGGTAAATCCAATACACTGTGCCGAAGTAAGCCAAAAAATAATTTATGAAATTTACTGGAAAACATGGGCGAAAAATATTTTCGAATTTGAATCTCAAGATAGTTTATTACTTTACCAAATTGCCGAACAAAAACCACATGTTTGCGGAACAGCAGTTTATGATGCGCGTGTAATGCTTGGCTTGGATTTTAACGATTTTGAAGAGGCGCAGCTGAAAATGTCTAACCCTGATATAAACGATGAGATTAATGTGTGGGATGAAGAAGGTAAATTAAAAATTATACTTTACCCTAATCCTGCGGAAGATTTTATAATGTATAAATCAGATATTAGTGATAACGAAAATGCGTTTTTAATTATTTACAATATGCTTGGAGAAGATATCCATACCGAAAAAATTAGTTTACAACAACAGGAAGGAAGGATAGATTTGAGCTCCTTTGTATCTGGAATGTATTTGTATAAAATTTATATAAATAACGCTCCAATCAGCACCGGACCCATTGTTATTCGTAAATAATTATCTTTGTTCTAATTGTAATTAGGATGACAAATTTAGTTGTAAAGCGAGATTTAAGTTTAATCTTATTTCTCGCTTTATTCAGTAAGCTAGCATTTACGCAAATAAACTTGGTAAATAATCCTTCTTTCGAAATTTATGAGGATTCTTGTATTGATATTAATCAAAATATTACGGAATCTACAAATTGGTTTCAACCTAATCAATGGGACTGGCCGGATGGGGGTTCAGATTTTTATCATATAAATACTTGTAATCAAAATTATTCCATTCCAAATACTGCTGCAGGTTACCAATATCCAAGAACTGGAAATGGTTATGGAGGAAGTGGAGTTTGTGTACAACATCAAAATTTATACAGAGAATATATTGAAACTTCTCTTAGCCAGAAATTAATTTCTAATAAAAAATACTGTTCTTTTTTTTACGTTAATCGTTCTAATAACTTTTATGCAGCAACGGATTGCATACAAATGTTATTCTCATCAGATAGCCTATTGTATTATGCATTAGATTATGGTTATTATAATTCTTTGCCTCATATTCAGAACCCAATCGGAAATATAATAACTGATACTTTAAATTGGAGTTTAGTAAAAGGAGTTTACGTCGCTGGTGGTGAAGAAAAGTTTATTACAATTGGTTGTTTTTTTCCTAATGAAATGATTAATTATGAATGTTTTCTTCTCCCAGATAATTGTGGTTATGCTTATTATAACTTTGATGATTTTGGCGTTTACGAGCTACCCGAAATAGAAGCAGGCAATAACGATAGTATATGCACCAACGGAGACAGTGTACAGCTTAATGCCAATTGCACAGGCTGCTGGCCAGGCCTGAAATATCGCTGGTGGCCTGCAACCGGTATAAATGATACTACCATTTTAAATCCCACCGCATCACCCACAATAACCACCACTTATTATTTTGGCTTAATAGATACAAGTAATACCGTACCGTGCATTGTAGATTTAATTGACAGCCTTACGATTTTTGTATGCGATAGCGCAGGCAACTCACCACCTTCTACAAATACAGGCTTTGTATTTAACATTTATCCTAACCCGTCGCAAGCTACTGTTACACTAAATTTTGAATCTTTACAAGAAAATGTAATGATGTTTATTTACGATGCAAGAGGGCGTTTAGTATTAAAACAAGCTATTGTTAAGGGAACAAAAAAAAAGGAACTAAACATTGCCGATTTTGCAAGCGGAATCTATTTCATAACTGTTCAAAATTCAGAAATAAAAGAAACAATAAAATTTGTCAAAACATAAAATCTCAAATCAATTTCCAATAATGATTATGCTTTCAAATTTATTTTTATTTATAAAAATTCGATACATTATTTCAGTTGAAATTTCCCAAATAAAGAACTAAGTAATTCCGACTACATTCTCAGTTTTCAATAATGAATAACACTGATTCTCATTAAAATATTTTTAAATCCAAAAATACGATCTTCAAAATCACTCCCATTAAATTGATTTCTTATTTAGGCCAATTTAGAAGAATAGATTTGATTTTGGGTTTAGTAAGTTGTTAAACTGTTCAATTTTCCTGTGTTAAATGTAATGTTACTTATCATTGAAATACGTTAGTTAGGAAAATTCAAATTAATATTCCTCCTCCAAAAAAATTCTCGCAAATCTAGGGCGCTTTATTCCACTGCTGCAAGGTCAAGTCGAGCTTTTGCCTCTTTTTTTGGTCTCACTATGCAACCACATTTTTCATTCTCCATTTTAAATTATTAATTCACTTAAAATTCTTTGATTATTCAAAAAAAGCAGTCAAAAACCTTGCATCCGCTTCATTTTCGCCCTGTCGGTAGGGCTTTCTTTTTTTTCTGTTTTTTCTTTTGAGTTAATGAGGTGCGCGAAGCGCTGATACGCAGAGCATAATTTTTAATCGTAAATTATGTTCAGTTTTCAACTCAAATCGTTTCGCCCGGAGAACAGTATTTCCGAGCCTCATTTCTTCATCCTTTGCAAAGGTCTTAACAGCGGAAAACCACTTTCAGAGCCTTGCCCGAATTGTTTTGTTTGTATCTGTCAATCGGAGCAGGAAAAAGAAAGTTTGTACTGGATACTGTTCGCACTATGGCAAGGGCGAAGATTTAACCAAGTTTTGTGCGGTTCAGTTATTCCCTTCATTCGCAAAAAAGAACTTTCCAACCTCATCCATCACGGAATCAATTACGCCAATCATTTCCCGGATAAATTCCGCAAAAACATACTAGCCCTACAGCTCCTCCAACAAAAAGAACAAGAATACATCAAACTAACCCAATCCATCAAACAACTCAAAATCGCAATCGGTCATCAAATGATCAGATAAAACAACACCCGATGAGGTGCCATTCAAATCAAAAAAATCAATTAGTATATGTACTAAAATTTATAGTACATATACTATTTTTTCATATCAAAACTATTACCCATTATTCCTCCAAAAAATAGGCAACTCCCTTAAATCCATTGATAAACAAACCTTACATTATTTATTTCTCCATCCTTTACATCAATCCGAACATTTCTTACAAAAATCCCATGTTTGTATTGTTAGTAATATTAACGAACAGCTAATAAGCTTCGCTTACAAAATAGGATTGTATTTATTATGCGAATGATTGTAGCGCTTATAAATTGGTTATCGGTTATTCTCAAAGATACAAAACACTATGGAGAAAATAATGGACTTTGACGGATTTTCACTTTACAAAGAGTTTGAAAAACTTGTTCAGACAATTTTTGAAAGCAACGGATTTACAACCGAAATTCCATCAAAAGACAAGGGTTACGACTTTTTGGCGACCATTGATAATACGTTTGCTTATGTTGAAGTCAAGTTGTACAAAAGCAAACTTCCAAAACTCGACTTATTAAGACAAGCATATCGCAGACTACTTTCTCAAAAGGACAATGAGAATACTAAACTAATCTTAGTTGTTTCAAGCTATGTGACACCCAGTTTAAAAGAAGAAATATTTAAGGAAAGTGGTGTAATAATTTGGGATGCAAAAACGCTTTTTGCTCTTGCATTTGACTTTTCAACAATTTACTACGACCTCGAAAGTATTTTAATCAGAGCTTTTAATGGCCAATTAGACGACCTCATAATTGTTGACACCAACTATAAATCAACAATAATCCCATCTCTCAAAAATGCTTCGACAAATATTAAGCAAAAGAAAACGGACGATAAAGGCGAAAAACTTTGTTTAGAATTAAATACTTTAAATCCAGGAAGACCAGACGCAGCTATTTTTGAAGACAAATGCACAGAAATTTTAAAATATCTGTTTGACAATAACTCCGACTTGACTTTGTGGGAATTGCAGCCAACAACTGATGATGGTTTACATAGATTCGACCTCTTGTGTCGTATTATTTCCTCACACCAAAATACATTCTGGACAGAATTGGCTCACGACTTTCATACAAGATATGTTTTGTTTGAGTTTAAAAACTACACAGAAGAAATTAAGCAAGGACAGATCTATACAACTGAAAAGTATTTATTCTTGACAGCATTACGTTCAGTTAGTTTTATAATAGCAAGAAATGGAGCAGACGACAACGCAGTTAAAGCTGCAAAAGGAGCATTGAAAGAAACCGGAAAATTAATTGTGATTTTAACAGTTAAGGACATTTGTGAAATGCTCAAACTAAAAGACAAAGGTGACGAACCATCAATAATTTTAAGGGCGAAAATTGACGAAATGCTAATTAAATTAACTAGATGACAGAAAGAAGAACAACCGATAACAAGGGTTTGGCAAAATTGGCGGTTCAGTGCTCCACAGACAAATTTGTGGTCAATCAAAGTTTGGTTCACAGCATCAACATTTGTGGTGAAAATCGCCACCTCGCAAAGCGCAAAAACGACATCAAAAAAAAATCATAAATGTTAAAATTATTTATTAGTTATTCGCACAAGGACGAATGTTTAGTTTCAAACTTCATTAACCATATCGCACCCTTAAAAAACAACGGGGTTGTATCTGAATGGTATGACAGGAAAATAGAAACAGGTGAAGAGTTTCAAAAAGATATAGACAATAACCTTGAAAATGCTGATATAATCTGCTTGATGATTTCGAGTAATTTTCTTTCATCTAATGCTTGTTTAAAAGAAAAAGACGATGCTTTAGGATTAAGAACCAAAAAAGGCATTAGAGTAATACCTATAATATTAAGTCCTTGTATTTGGACTGCACACAAAGAACTAAGTGAGTTTTTAGCAATTCCAACAGATGGTAAGGCTATAACAACATTTGATGACCAAAATGAAGGGTGGGTTGACACAACAAATTGGATAATGAAAGTATGTTCATCAATAAAAGTAATCAAAGAATTAAAAATAAAACCAGACTTCGAATCATTTTTAAACAATGCTGATATATTAACAAAATCACACAAGAACAAAGAAGTTCTTAATCTTGATGATATTTTTGTTTACCCAAAACTTAAATGCTATGACGGTGAAGAAGTTTCACATAAATATGACGCAGAAAGGTTAAAAAGCGAAATTCTCAAATTCGACAAGCTAATTATTGCTGGAGAGAATCAAGCAGGAAAAACTACGCTGTGTAAAATAATTTTTAACATCTATCGAAGCTTAAATTATATCCCAATCTATTTAGAAGATGAAAACAAATTTCTTGGCAACCCAAAAAACAAACTTAAAAAGGCTTTTCTAGAACAATACGAATCAGATAATTTTGACAATTTTGACTTAAAAAGAGTAGTTCCAATTGTTGACAATTTCCATTTTTCTAAACATCAAGAAAAATATATTGAAGAGTACGAATCATTCAAATTTCAGGTTTTAATCGTAGATGATATTTTTGGATTAAACATTAAAAATCAGTCTATAATAAAAGAATACAACAAGTTTAAAATACGAGAATTTACTGCTCTTGAAAGAAATGAATTAATTAGAAAATGGATTCAAGTTAAAGAAGATTCAAAAATTCAAATTAACCCGAATCACTTACAACAAAGCATTGACGAGAAAACCGAATTAATCGAGAATTCTTTAGGAATAATCTTTGGCAAAGGTATAATGCCATCGTATCCGTTCTTTGTCTTATCCCTTTTAGCTGCTCAAGACACTCAAAATCCTTTAGATTCTGAAATAACCTCTCAAGGTCATTGCTATCAAGCATTGATTTATCTATATCTAAAAAGAGAAGGAGTTAAAAATGACCAAATTGACATTTATTCTAATTTTTTAACAGAATTAGCCTTTTGGATATATGAAAAGGGAGGGCTCGGTTTAGATAGTACCGAATTGAATAAATTTCTTGAATACTACAAATCCCATTTTAATTTACCAATACCAACCGCTTACTTGGTCAGAACCCTGGCAAACGTAAATATTTGTAAGTTTGATAGCTTAAATCAATTTAACTTCTGTTACAGTTACATTTATTACTTCTTTGTCGCGAAGTATTTGTCAGAACATATAGAACCAAAAAAGGCAATAATCGAAAAGATTATGTCAAACCTCCATAAAGATGAGAATGCCTATATTACTGTATTCATAACTCATCATACAAAGTCAAATTATATTCTCGATGAATTAATGTTAAATGCTGAGATTCTTTTTGAGAATTATAAACCTGCAACACTTAACACTAACGAACTTTCATTTTTTGATAAACACGAAGACAAAATTATTCAAGCTATATTACCTTCATTCAAACACAATGCTGATGATGAAAGAAAAAAAATATTAGAGAAAAAATCTCAAGTAGAAGACCTAAAGAGCGAAAATAGTCACATCGAACCAAAACCAAGTAATGATGAAATAGCTTCGGATTTAGGTACTAATCTTCGACTTAGCATCAAAACGGTTGAAGTTATGGGGCTAATAATTAAAAACAGATCTGGTTCTCTTGACTTGAAAAGGCTTGAAGATATTTTTGAACAAGGTTTAAAAGTCCATCTTAGAATTTTATCATCCTTCATTGAAATTATCAAAGATGAAAAAGCGGAGCAAGACATTGTTGAACTGCTAACTGAACGAATTAAAAAAGTTATCGAAGAGAGAGAAGAAGAGAATGAAAAGGAGTTAAGCATTGAAAAAATAGAAAAACTTGTTAGGTCCATTTATTGGAACTTGAACTTTGGAGTTTTGCACGGCTTCATCACAAAAGCAATTCATTCTTTAGGTTCAATTAATTTATTAGACATCTCTCAAACTATTAGTAACAAAGAAAACACTCCCGCAGCATTCATTGTGAATCACGGAATAAAAATGTGGTATGCAAAAAATTTGCGCGTTGACGAAATGGCAAATCGTATTGAAAAAAAAGATTTTTCCAAAACTGCAGAACGCTTAATGAAATTTAAGGTAGTTGAACATTGCAGACTTCATAACATTGAGTTTAAGGACTTAGACATCATTGAAAAAAAATTACAAATACCATCAAAGAAAATCCTTGCTGAAAGAGCCAAAAACAAATAATTTAAGACTAAATAAATTTGCTTTTTACTTGTGTCAAAAAGAACCTCTGAAAGAATTGAAGGTTTTAACACATTAAATGATATTAATGAGTATTCTAAACTTATTCATACCGAAATGGTATATCCTCTATATCACTTAAAGATAAAAGTGATTTGAACTCATTTAAGAAAGACCCACTTTGGATAAATAGGATTAAAAAATTATCTAAACTAGTATAAGATCTGCCATTTCTGTGAATACATTCCCCGTTTTTTCCAAAAGGTCCTGTATCACATCAATCCAGAAAAAGCACGGCTTTTGAAGACTGAGGATAGTCAGGGAAAGGACGTAATCCGAAGGAATCAAGTCCATCCTCGCTTCCATGCCCAAAGAGGAGTTTTATCGTCATGCGCGTTATATCCATTCTCAGTCCCTTTCGCTGCCTGAAGGCTCCAATCGTCAGGCCATATTTTTCAATCTCTGGAAGTGGTGCCTTCATCTCCATCGTGAGCGTTTTGGTGAGTAGTTTTCCGCCTTGAAACATCAAGTAACAGAGGATATATCAATCTAAGAATAGTACAATTACTATTTTTTCATAGTATAAGTACTATTTTTCCATCAATACCAATAAACTCCAATCCATAATAAATTAAGGCTTTAATGATTTACTTATTGTAAATTACATCAAATTGGCATTTTTTACAAAAATCCCACGTTTGTATTATTAGTAAGTTTCATAAACAAATTAGTTGTCGGAGATAATAGTATTCATCCACTTGAAGTTTGGAATTACGAAAAAGAACTTTGAGTATTTGTAAGAGGCAGACTTTTTTTTAATAAAAATTGAACAAATAATAACTGGTCTTTCTATTAGAAATTCATATTATGGAATCATAAGAGATTTAATTAAAAAAAAGAAAAAGGATAGAAATTGAAGGGACTAAAGAATAAATATTTATAAAAATTAAAATAAAAATATGGCAAAGACAACGATAGACTTGAAAGGCATACTTAGAATAGGTGGCGGTTTAATTATTGATGCTTCTACAAAGACGACTATAGACTTAAAAGAATTAGCAAGAATAGCTAATAGTTCTGGAGCGACTATTATAATGAGAAATGCAGGCACCAAAACCACTTCAGACCTAAAAGAAATTGCAAGACTTGCACCAGGGAAAGTGATTTTTGAAGATTAGAGATAAGAGAATTAACTCCACCAGTGAGTTTGATTCTATGGCAGTTGAATTGGTTAATCGAACATTCTACTTACAATCAGAATTTATTATATTTTGAAAGTGTCGTGTAACGTAATCCGTAATAGCGCATAGCACCAAAATATTACCACAAATTAAAAAAGACATAATATGGAAGTTTCTAAATTATACAATGTTGTTTTTGAGTTAGTAGATGAAAATGAAAGCCTAAAAATTAATGAATTAATAACTAATCTAATTAATAGCATTTCACAAAATCGTGCAAATCAAATAGAAGGATACCTTAATGAATTAAATAAGGCTTTTGATTCCAGTAAATCAAATTTCTTTTCAATTAGTTCTTCTAAAATTTTAAAAGAGATTTCAGGTGAATCATATTTTGGACAGGGGGCAAAAAATGCAATTGAGGAAATTTTAATTTCAACGCCATTTAATAATGCATTAACATTACAAAAGCTTCAAGAATTTAATAAAAGGCGAGCCGACTTTGTTTCCAAAATAACTCAATTAGACACAATCTTCGAATCGCTTGATTTATCATTCCATTTTTATAATGATGATACTTATGAAATTGGATTAATATTCCCCGAATATGTTACTGAGAATAAGATAAAGAGTATTAATGCCAATTTACACAAATGGGATCAAATCTTTAAAACTTTGAAAGAAATAACAGGTGATGAAGTTGAGGACACAAAAATATCTCTTGTCAATAATGGCTCCTTGGAATTCTTTTTTGAAAATTCTCCGAAAATTGCTTTATGCTTATCAATTGCGATTGAAAGGCTTGCAACCTTGTATAAGCGGATATTAGAAATAAGAACCGCAAGGCTTAAACTTGAAGAACTCGGTGCTCCAAAATCCGAATCGAATGCTATACAAGAACATGAGAAGATAGTTATTGAAAAAGCAATAAAGGAAATCGTAGAGCAAATATTTAAAGAACATGCTGCTAGACTTGAAACTGGAAGAAAAAATGAGTTGAAAAATGCGTTGACTAGTAATGTTAAATTTATAGCAAAATCTATTGACAAAGGAATTGCAATTGAGATTACACCTCCAGAAGTAAATAAACCCGAAATAATAAATGAACTGGATACTGAAGAAAACAAAAGGGGTAAAATAATTGCTGAAAAAGAATATAAAGAAAAATTAGCAAAGGTTGAATTAGCAAATAAACGTACAGAATTAGCAAGGGAAATATTTAATTCCGGCAAAGAAGTTTTTAAATACTTGGCAATTGGAGAAGAAAATGATAATAATGAAGAATAAATAATGGCAATTGGAACTGCCATTAAAAACATAGAAAATTAGTTTATTTCAATCTTTTCTAAGTCGTAACTTTTTGCTTACTTTTTAGTGAAACTTAGCGAAGAAATCACACTAACCATAGAGCAGTAATTCGAATAGTTAAAGGAAAATCCCATTTCCACAACTAGCCCAACAACTACTCCCTATTAATAAGAAGATAAGCCAAATAAATTTCCATCTCTTCGGTTGTACTAACAATTCTTCCATCGGTACCAATTGTAACGTTTGCACTAGAAGGATATGCTACAATTCTACCATCTATCCCTATTGCGGTTCTCCATGATTTAGGATGCGCAATAATGCGTCCATCTACTCCAATACTCGTCGTCCATGATTTAGGGTGAGCAATTATGCGTCCATCAGCACCAAAACTGGTCGTCCAATCAGAAGGGTATGCAATAATTCTACCATCAGCACCAAAACTCGTTTTCCAATTAGAAGGATGCGCAACAGCACGCCCATCCGAACCAAAACTCGTTGTCCATTTTACAACTGTAGAATCTTTCATTTGAGTTTGAGCAAACAAAGTCAAGTTGCACATTAAAAATAATCCAAAAATCAACATAATGAGGTTTTTCATAACATAAGATTTTAGTAAATATTTATAGGCATTTTAAAAACACCTCTTTAACACTAAAAATACATCAAAAAATGTTCCACGAACCAAACAAAACACCATTTTAGTAAAGTAAAAATCCTTGATCTGCCATTTCTGTGAATACATTCCCCGTTTTTTCCAAAAGGTCATGTATCACATCAATCCGGCAGTCATCAAGTCCATCCTCGCTTCAATGCCCAAAGAGGAGTTTTATCGTCATGCGCGTTATATCCATTCTCAGTCCCTTTCGTTGCCTGAAGGCTCCAATCGTCAGGCCATGTTTTTCAATCTCTGGCAGTGGTGCCTTCGTCTCCATCGGGAGCGTTTCGGCCGGTAGTTTTCCGCCAAAACATTGAAAAAATAGTACAATTACTATTTTTTCATAGTATAAGTACTATTTTTCCATCAACGCCAACAAACCACAACCTTTAAGCAATAAGGCTTTCATGATATACTTTTTTGTATTTACATTGAAAAATAAATTTTTTACAAAAATTACAGATTGATATTATCAATAGCTTAGTGTTCATAGAATATGATCTAACTAATAATAAATCAATTCTTTTAGAAAAGTATTATTTAATCATAGAACTTGATTAAGACCTTTTAATCTAATTTAAATAAAAGTATTATGGCAAACCTTGAAGTAAAAAATAAAAATGTTACACAAAAATATCTTGTACATGCTCAACATATTTATGCCATTGGGAAAATTACTCAGGCAGAAAAGCATTAGTATGTAGTGCGTTTGGATGCACAGAAACAAAAGATTTAGTTGGAGCACATGTAATAAATTGTAGCGAAACATCAGGTTCTAGACAATATATTACTCCCTTATGTAAAAGTTGTAATAGTTCTCATAATTCGGATTGTTTTAAACTAAATGCAAGCGCCATTTTAGTGGCAGTAAGTTACCGCTCAAAATGCAAGCCTTGTTAAGATTTCTTTCTTGTATAAAAAGAATAAGGATAATAATACACGCAAATTATTGATAGAATCAATAGATTAATAAAGTAAGCATTACAATGATTCGAATATACCCCTGGATTTCTGAAAATTATAGAAATAACACATCAAAGTTTGATCGTTTATTGATACTATGTGAATCGCACTATGATAAAAACAGAGAATTTGATCCAAATTTTACAATTGATGTAGTTCAAGATGTAATCGACGGAACTAGATGCAAAGGATATAGATATTATACCATACTTGGAAATATTTTCAATCAGGAGGATAGGTCTGACCTTTTCCTAAATTGTGCTTTTGCTAATTTAATCCAAGAGGTCTTAGAAAAACCACGCGTTCATCCTACTGCTGAAGAGCTAGCAACTATTCAAGATGCATTTTGGGATATCTTGAGGCTTACCAAGCCTAAAAAAGTAATTGTTACTTCACAGAGGGCATGGAATTATTGGCTACCAGATAATGATCCAAGAGGAAGAAAAATAGCTGAGATTAAAGAAAATGACCGATATAGTACTGTTTGGAAATACGAATTTGAGGACGTTTCCTGTGAAGCTATCGGTATCGGACATCCATCCGGCAAAAACTTCTACTCTTGGGAAGGGTTAGTAAATTCTTTCCTTAAGAGTAAAGGATAAAATATTTACTACTTCAATAATCTTAAAATAGAAGAATAATAGTATACCCCTAATTTTATTAGTATAAATACTATTTTTTTAAACAATTCAAAATATACCAAAACGAACTAAATCCTTGACTCAATAAGCAATTCAGCATTTATTTTGCTTCCTCTTACATCAAAATGACCATTGCTTACAAAAATCACATGTTTGTATTGTTTGTAATTTAGCAAATAATGATAAATAGCTTCTCAAATGCAACTGAAAATGGTTGTATTTAAGAAAGATTGTTGCCTATATAAACAATTTACAAGCAAGCCTAATAAACGACTAATTGAAAATGATGATTAATAAATTTGAGTTAAATAATTACAAGAAATGAAAAACATTGTTTCATTGATAAAGTCTGGGAAAAGCCTGACTCCGTTTAATTTCTATTCGGATTTTTTACAGGAAGTTGCTGATGTATATCAGGAGGATAAAGATAATACAGTTGAATTCAAATTGATTGATGGCGATGACTTGAATTTTAATACTAAGTATTTCATAGACCCCATAAGCTTACCACTATTTCTAAGCTTAGCCCAACAATTAAAGAATCATCATACGATACCAGTTAAATTTCATTTATCAAACACCCCAATAACAATTGACATACTTGAGTTTCTTTATCGTTCTGACTTTTTTAATATTGTTGGGAAAAATGACAACTCTTCATTTCCATTCGGTAAAAACATTTTGGATTACGACCAAGCTTATTTGGGTGGTTTTAAGGGGAAACTTATAAGAACTGAACATAAAGTTCGTTGTTATTCCTTGATAGATGACAATCTACTACAAAGAATCAATCCAATAAATGATGAACCATCTAAAAGAGATTTTCTTGTTGAATATTTTTCATACAAGGTTAAAGAACATTTCTATACACTTTTATATGAAAATGAAAACATTGAACATTTAACTAGTGAATTTATTGAAATCTTAGCTGAATTAATTACAAATGGAGTTTTACATTCTGAATCCGATGCGTTTGTATTAATGTTTTCTGATAGATACAAGACCAAATTTTCAATTTCTGATAATGGTATTGGATTATATGAATCTCTTAAAAAGAAGGATAACACAAATGAATTCTACAATAAGTTTGAATTGTTAGAATTTCTATCAAAAAGTTTCCCACTTTCGGTTTCTGATAAGATAAAAACCTCAATCCTATCTCTTTTTGAAACACTATTTTATTCAATGTTAAAAGACAGGCAAGGTCTTTTTGATTTAATGTGTAATGTAGTGATTAATTGTAGCGGTTATTTCAGGCTTCATACCGATAATGCTCAAATAATTGTATCTGCACGAATGTTAAACGAACTTCAAAAATTGAATGAAACAAGAACTGAGATTTTAAAAACCTATAACTCACGCTTATTTGACTTGATTGATAATGAAGAACTAAGAACTAAAATGATTGTCTTGACAAATAAATGTAAGAAACAAGTTGCTGAATTAGCTAGTTCTATTTTCAGAAAATACTCAGAAGACACACGATTTTCCTCAATAAGAATATTTGATGTAAAATTTAGAGGAGTTCACATTGAAGTTGAAATACCGAATAAAATAGAAAAGGTATGATAATTTCAAAAATAACTTTAGAGAATTGTTTGTACTATCATTTACATGCAGAACAAACTATAACCGCAGCTTTTACAGATGGTAGAGATTTAGGTATACTCGAAAAAGAAGTAACCATTTTTACTTTTGATAAAATAATTTTTGATTATAATGGCATTCAATCAGATAAACCCACGAATCTGATTTTAAATTTTGATGGTATTGAAGCCATACAAAATAACGTGTTGCCAAAAATAAGTGAACTAAGAAAATTAAACCCGAATTTGGTTTTAATTAATATAAAGTCGACTTTAATTAAGGAATTAGGTCTCGACAATCTTTTCAATAATAAAAATAATAAAGCTACCGATGATGGTAATTTTGAGGTTTTTTACGTTTCTGAGAATTTAAACATCGAATTTAATAGTTCTACGATTCAAATATTTGAAAAAAGATTTTTACAACTATTAATTGAAAAATACATTGACCCTGTTGAAATCGATAAATCTTTTCATTCATCTTCTTCTGTATATCTTCCTAAATGGATAAATATTAAGAATTTCATCTCTAATGATAACCCATTCTTTATATATGCAATCTATAATTTAGCAATTAAGACTTACTCCAAATGGAAATATTTGTTTGATATAGATGAATCCTATAAACCAATTCTAGTATGCCAAAATTTGAATAGTTCATACATATCTTCTATTTTATCAAATCTTTTGAAAACAGACATTTTGATTCTTGATCAAATTGGCCCTATCAACAAAATGTATAGCACTTTAGATAGAAAAATTGAAAATAGTAAAAATTATGTGGTAGTTTCCGACTTAGTTTGTCTAGGAACAGAAGTTAAAATAGCCAAAAGCCTTATTGAATTCTTAGGAGGAAATTATCTAGGAAATATCTCGATAATTCGAATTCAAACCATTGATCCAAAACATAAAGATTTTAGAAATACTGAATGTGTTTTTACTGTTGATAAGACAAACAATTTAGTTATTGGATATAAAATTAATACTGATTTAGATAATTGATTATGAATAAGGCCATAATACATATTTCAGATCTCCATATAACTTATCATAAAGACACCAATGGTGATCTTATTGATAAAAAAAATATTCACTCTTACTTCAATACTGATCCGAGTGATGATGAAACTGATGCATACCTTGATAAAATTATCCACAATATAAAAAGCAATTATGAAGATTATGAATTTTACCTTTTAGTTACAGGTGATATTACAGACCATGGCCTAATTGAAGAATTCGACAAGGCGGAAGAATTGTTAAATAAGTTTATTAAAGAACTAAATATTGAAAAGAATAGAGTTCTATTAGTGCCGGGAGATCATGATGTAAATTGGGACAGTTGTAAAGCCGCTTTTCAAAATGTTAGGAACGAAGATGGTATGAAAGCATACGATTGTCATGATGAAAAATTTAAATATTATAAGGACTTTGTAGATAATTTTTATGGTGATTCTGAATATGATGCAAAAAAAGCAATTGCAAGGACTTTGGTCTTTGATAATGAAATATTATTCTTGGGTTTAAACTCAAACTTTAAAGTTGGTACAAAATCAGCATTGGGCTTTATACCTATAGAAAAAATAAAAGCAGAAATTAACCAGATTAATAATGACAAACCCTTAATCTGTGTTTTTCATCATAACTTTAAAGCTGAATATGATGATAGAGCATATGGACAATGGGACAAATTGAATTTGAATCAAGTAAAAGAGTTATTACAAAGTAAAGATACACGGGCTGTTTTCTACGGAAATGAACACACCCCTTGTTCCTCCAATGAAAAGCAATTTATTTTAAGTGCTTGTGGGTCTTTAAGCGACAAAAAATCAAAAGCTCGTTCTTTTAAAATTTACAGATTGAATAATGAAAATAATGGTATCAAGCTGGAAATTGATTTAATCACTCAAATGGACCATGGAAATCATAGTTCTAATAAAATCGGTTATTTTGGTAAAGAGAGTAATCCTGAAAATGAGTTAAAAGAAATCATAATAAAACAACCAGTTTTAGCAAAAACTAAAACCACTAGTGCTGAAATTCCTTATGTAAGCAATTATATAAGAGAACCACAAGTTGAAATTGATTTAAAAAAAGGGTTGTTTAAAATCATAAAAGAAAAGAAACTTTTTCATTCTGGACATTTCCATTGGAGTGAAACATCCCGTTCACACAACTGGATAGATATAACGAAAATATTAAATAATAATCAAGATTTAAACTTAGCTAAAGATGCTGTGATAGATTTAATCAGCAAGAATATTCTGAGTAGAGGTCAGGATTTTGATTTTATTATTGGTCTCGGAATTGAGGGAAATATACTTTCGACCAAGTTAGCCATAAAACAAAACAAACCATATTCATTCTTACCATATTCTTACAGATATGATGACCACAATGATTCAGAAAAAGAACTTTACTTTGAAAATAATGGAAATTACAAGTCAATTTTAATAATTACAGACGTTGTTAATGATGGAAGAACTATAAGGAAGTTAATTCATAAAGAAGGTAGGGCAGATAAATTCTTTAAAGGTGTTGAAAAAATATTTGTTGTTTCCCTTTTTTACACTGGAAACCAATCGAATAAAACACCATCAATACTCAATTTAAGTATAGATAACATTAAGGAAGATGGAATAAAAGGTGATCATGTTGAAAACAGAATTGAATATTATTATGTTTTAGACATGAAAGTGGAAAAGTGTCCATATGGAGAAAATTATAGACATGATTGTTTGATAATGAGAGAACCTAGTCTTGGGTGTATCCATAGATTTTATGATGAAGAAAAGGCATTGAAGAAACTTGAATTAAAATCTAAGAAAATATAAATCTAAGTTATCTACAACATTGAAAATGGAGAGACAAAGAAACAGAAGGCCAGCTTGTAAAAGCAGTTACCGGTAATTTTAAAACGACACATAAACAAGAAAAATGACTATAAATAATTTTACACCTTTTGACCCATTAAAAGCAAAATCACTTGCTGACACTGAAGTGGCTGCAATAGCTCAAAAAAGAGAGATAAGAAATATACTTGGCTCATATGTTGGTTGGTATGACCCCTTTTGTGAATTAATTCAAAATTCACTTGACGCTGTTGAAGAGCGAGTGAAAATAGAGACAAATACATACGAGCCAACAATTTGGATTACTGTTGACATTCAAGACAACTCTCTTTCCGTAACAGACAACGGAATTGGATTAGACGAGAAAAAATTCACACAGTTTTTATGTCCTGATATTTCGTTTAAATCGGGTAAGACAAGGGGACACAAAGGAGTTGGGGCAACTTACTTAGCATATGGTTTCAATTTTATCCAGGTTGCAACTAAGTATCACGACTTTGAAGCAGTTGGAAAAATGGAAAATTCAAGGAATTGGCTTGATGATGTGAGTCCAGCTAGTAATCCACATATGAAGCCTGACAATAAAGAGGCTAAAGATTTAAACTTTAATAGTATAGACAGAGGTGTTTCCATTTATGTAAAGTTCGACAAAACAACACACCCAAAGGATTTGAAATGGATAATTAGCGACAAGGCTGAACAATGGCTAAAAATTCTTAGTGTAAAAACAGGCCTTGGGGCAATAATTCCTAATACTGACATCAATGTAAAAATTACTGTTATTGATAGAAATGGGAATAAAACAGAAGTTGAAAAACAAGGGATTGAATACTATTGGATAAAATCAGCAGTTCCTAAATCTGTGTCTATTCAAGAAATAATATTAAAGCAAAACGAACTATATCAAAAGAAAGGTATTCACTTTGATTTACCATCTCGTTACAAAAATCTTGATGCATTCTATCAACATTGGTCAGCTGATGAAATCTTGGGCTTAGAAAGTAGTAAACAGATTAAACTTGATGAAGATGAGAAGGAACTCCTAAATAAACATAAACCATCTGTCTATATTGCTTATGTCTATTCTTTGAAAGTTTGGGAAGCAATCCACACAGAATTAGGTGTTAGAGCAGGTGTAAAAATCCTTTATGGTGGCGTTCAAATTGCTGCCAACAATATGCCGCAGGGTGAACTTATTCAAATTCCATTGAATAGAAATATTGGTAGACAAAATCAAATACATTGCGTTATCCATTTCAATAATTGTAGTGCTGACTTGGGTAGAAAAGGCTTTCAAAGTGAGATTGCAGAATTTGCCAAAGAACTTGCAAAGAAATTATCTGATGGTCCTTTAATGAAAATCAAATTCACATTAAGAGCTAATACTGGGGCATCACCGAACTTAAGTAGAGAACAAGAAGTTGATAATTGGAAGGAAGAAATGGTTCAATACGAAAGTCAAAATCCTCTTGAACTTATTAATCCAAATTTCTTTTTGCCTTCAAGCAAAATATCCATTACATCTAAACCAACAAGAGAGCAAGATGTAATTGCCTTATTCAATCAACTAATTGCAGGTGGAGTTATTCGTGGAATTAAGATTATGTCCACAAATGAACGTTTAACCTATGACGGTTTGTATAGAATTGCCATAGAAGAACCCAAGGCTCATCATCTATATAACGCTACTACGAATCCTTTGGGTATAGAAAAATCAATCCTTGACAATTTCACATTACCATTTATTACTAAGCCCAAAGTATTAGAATATAAGTATTCACTTGACGGACTTATAGAAGATATTGAAGGCGGAGTAAAAAATTCAAACGACATTGGACTTGTTGTTGTATGGGAGACTGGAGAAGAATTTAGAAACAACTACAAAATAACATCCTACCTAGATTCTGACAACTTAACCCTGAGAGAATATCACGGGCTAACACATGGCATTACTAATATAAACACAGACCAACGGGAAATGGAACTGGTTGTTTTAAGCGAACTCATTGACTACTTAAATGACAGTGAAACAACAATAGAAGCACAACGTGACAAGTATGAAGACTGACATAGAATATTAAAGAAAAACTAAAGTTAACAGTCGTTTTGCCAAATCGCCAAATCGTTCAACAAAATAATAAAAAAAACGCCACCCGATGAGGTGGCGTTCTGCTTTTCAATAGACTTACTTCGAACATCGTTCCGACTTCAGAACCAGCATGATTTTCAATTCATGTGCTTCGTCAGTGATATCCTCATTGACATCAACATCCATACGATTCACACTCGAACTCAATTCCGAGCCTGCTTTAAACCGAATAACATTCCGTTTTACATTCAATAAAAAATCTGAATTGGTACAACCACCATCAATTACATTTCCCATTTTTCTAAGATTTAAAAAATGCTCCCGGTTTCCCGAGAGCATTCGAACAGTTTACAATAAATCAATTTTCTTTTGGTTCTTTGAAGAACCGCCATACCCATTTCCAAAACAAGCTCACACTAAAACTCACGCTGGCACCTATGATGGCCAGAACCACTGTTTTAATAATATCCATGGAATCAATCGTCGCTAAAACTGTCAAAGCAGTTCCCGACAATGTTCCCCAAGCTGTGGTATGATCGTGCGTGTGTTGCATGGTGTTCTGTTAATGGATATTAGTTGCTTTTCACAATCGGATCAACTTTCGGACAAGTCTTTGAGCCTAAGCGAATGCTTATTCCCAAATACTCACTCGTATCAGTCACTTCCTCTTCCAAGCTAACATCCATGATGTTAACACTTGAGCTAAGCTCAGAACCAGCTTTAAAACGAATATTTTTCTTCGTTTTAACATTCAACAAAAAGTCGTTGTTCGTGCAGCCATTTTCTAAAATTCCAGTATCCATTTTTTCTGAATTTTAAAGGTTAAACAATAAGCACTTCGTTTCTTTAAACAAAACTACAAGTACCCTTACTACTAATTTTTCAGGAGATTAAAATCGAAAACCCAAAATCGAATTCTCTCCCAATTTCCCCTGCGCCTTAAAAGATTCGTCTCTTTTCCCAAGATCCCCCGCACCTCGGGAAAATTACTTGGGACCCACATGGTGAAGAATCGTTGAAATTTTGAACTGTCTGAGGAGACCCTTTGGGCGACGAGTTTTTAAAATTTCAGATTCAAGCCATTGAAGGGTAAGTGATTTTTCCCAGTGCTAGACCTTTTTGCTTACTTTTTGGGGCAATGCCAAAAAGTGAGAAGACAATACTCTTTCCAGCGCTAGACCTTCTTTCAATCCCGATCGCAGCATCGGGGTTAGTTTACTTTTTGGGGCAACTTAGCACAGCGATCTCACTGACCGCAGGGAAGTAATGCCAAAAAGTTTGAAAGTCATTCCCCTTCTTCAACCGTCGCTTGACTAATTGCCGTAAGCACCGAGCCACCAACGATGAGGTAACCCCCAATCGTTGTAAGTAGTGCCGGAAGCGCAACCGGTGCCATCACAATGGATGTTCCAATTGCCGCTACAATCAATCCAAGCGCGCGTAATTTTTTGAAGAAAGGTGGTGTTTCTTGTTGGATGCGTTCCCCCACAGAAGAAAGATCATCCCATCGTTTTTGTCGTCCCATTTTCTAAAATGATTACGCTACATCCACGATGGCAAGGGCGTTGTATGATCCGTTATTCATCGAATACTGAACGCCATTCACTTCTTGGAAAAATTCCACCATCAATAAAAACACATCGGTTCCCGTTCCTGTTGGTGCAGTACCTGCCGCTAACAACAAGTCCGTTTGCGTTGCATCGATCACTAGGTTTTCCGTGTTCGTCAATTCCACGCTGTACATGTCCGTTGCAAAATCAACTTTTGCCCAGGCACCCGAGAAAGCCATGTGCGTTGCTCCCGAAGGAAAAGCCACATGTAGATTCGGAATAAGCCCTTGAATTGAGATTTCACCCGCACCTGTATTCACAGAATACGGTCGGTATAACACAGCTCCCAAAATTGCTCGGTTGTTAAAGTTGAAACCTTTCAACAAATCCTTTGCAGCAGGATCTGCAATCGCAACCGCCACATTTCGTTCACCACGAGCACTCGTCGTGTCAAGCGCACGAATGTCTGACATCAACTTCGTTAAACGAGAAGTCACCCTGCCATCAGAAGAACGCATCATCAACGTTCGAAAAGCATCACGCACCAGTTTCCCGGATTTCGCAGCACTTCCAAACTCTGCTCCATTTTCGCGTGTACGCTCAAACGCAGGATCGTTTTTAATTCGTTCAGCATCAACACCACCTTTTTCGCGCGCCAAGTGACCGTCTTTTGTTTTGTAGAAAGACAAATCTCCGATTGTGCCTTTCAACTTAATAATGCCAATTTGCTTTGCCATTTTTAAAGTGTATTTTGATTAATAATTCAAAGTTGAGACCCTCTCAACCGCTATCTTTTTTACCTCGCGAGTTCAATCAGATAAATCAAAAGTACAGCAGTCAAAACACGTCATCACTATAGGCGTGTCCGCGTGGAAAGAAACGTGCACAATTGTCCGAATAGTCGGTATTAGACTTGAAAAAATGAGATTAGATTTTCGCTACCGGATCGTTTTCCAATCCTTTTTGAACGAGTTTTGAAATGAATTCTGCAAACGGAACGATATTCTGTTCAACACTTGCACCTTCAAGCGCTTGCATATATTCATCTCGGTATTCAACAGGAATGACTGTCCACGGATAGCCTCCAGAACAAAGCATCGCATTCAAAATGAATCGACCGATACGTCCATTTCCATCCATATAGGGATGAATGTAAACGAAAAAGAAATGACCTAAAACAGCACGTACCCCAGCATGCGTTTCTTGTGAAAGCAATTCAAATAAGATGGGCATGGTATCTCGAACAGCATCTTTATTCAAAGGCGTGTGTTTAGATTGACCAATATACACTTGATTAACCCGATAACCTGCCAAGTCTGATGGCTTCAATATACCTGCTGTAACACTGGGAGCAAACAATTCCCGATACCAATCACCGTGATGATCGTTTAATACTTTACCTGCATTTTCACCTTTCAAGATAAGCTCAACACTTTTTTTCACTTCTTGAAATGCTTGATAATAACCACGAGCTGCCATCGCATCGCGTTGTTGCTTTTCGTATGAACTGCTTTTCGCATCCCATTTACCACTTCGCACAAGTTCAATCAATTCAGGAGTTACTTGATAACGTTCAATGGATAAAGAATGATAGGCATCTGTGGTGTAAAGATCTTCTATTTGTTGAAGGTAGCGACTATGGTCGGTTGGAATTCCGGGTTCTTTAGGGAATAATTCTATAATTGCTGGTCGCATAGCGTTCCACATCAATTGAATGCGGTGAACATACGGAGATACAATACGATGAGCTAAAAGTTGAGGTGTTTCCTGTTCAAATGGATCCGATTCTCGAATGCTATAGCCTGCCGAAGTCATGGTTTTCAATATCGCATCGGCTTCTTTATCACGTTTCACATTTCGAAATGCACCAACCAATCTTCCTGCAATAATAGAATGACCACCATCCAACAAGATACGAAGCAATTCCGACACATCAGAAATCATCAGAAGAGCCGTGCGCATTTCCGTTGGTCGTTGCACATAAACCGAAGGACTGCAATGAACCAATGCGTAATGAAAGTCAATCAATCGCAAACCTTGATACGTGTCCAATGGAAGTTCGGAAGCCTTTGCAGAATGCATCACAAATAAAGAAGTACCATAAGGTAGAGTAACCAACCCATTTACCTCCTCCGAACAGCGAATGATTAATTGATGCGGAATCGTTTCATTCCCCACATGAATGGATAAAGATTGTTCTACAGAAAGGCAATAATTTTCACCAAAACGATGCGACAAGTATTGAGCAGTAAATCCCCAGAACGAAGTGAACCACGCTGTACTATCACCCTTCTTTCGATCATTCGGAGTTGCGATGTACCAACCTCGAAGCACCTCTTCCAGAAAATTATGCTTCATTAAAATTTCGCGATCGATACGAGAAAAATCAGCATGCCGAAAAGCAAGAACTCCTTTATCTTGTAAAGACTTCAAGTGTTCCAGTGCATTTGCTAATTTCTCTTGCGGTGTTGCCATTCGTTTTTTTTACGCAGTATTTCTATAAGTTAACGTTGTACGTAAATTATATTTTAGTGTTGCACCTATATTATATTTTAGTGTTGTACGTAAATTATATTTTAATGCAAATATAAACATAATCCCCTCAAATCGTTAATAATAATGGAATGGATTTTTAAGCGTTTTAAATTAAACTAGATATATTAAAAAGTATATTTAATTATGCTAATTGATTAATATGTCATACATTTGAATATTAAATTATTCAATATGTTCACTGGGAATCTCAAAATAAAAGACGTTAAATCAGAAATTGGACTGTTGGTGAAGTCTTATCGCAAACAGCAAAAGCTTTCGCAACAGGACTTGGCAGAACAACTCGAACTTTCCAGAATTACGATTCAGAATTTGGAATCAGGAAAGAACTTCACCATCGATACCTTACTCAAGGTTTTTAACCACTTTGATGTGTTGGTTGGGTTTAATCAATTTTTGATGGATAAACGCAATGAAAACGAACAAATGACTTCTTTATATTAGTGCAATGGCAAAAAATGACATCATAACAGTATTTTGCTTCGGTCAAGAAATTGGGAGGTTGGGATTTGATGAAAATCAACAGAAATCATCTTTTCAATACAACCCTGAATTTCTTCAAAGTGATCGTTTTCACAACTTATTTCCTTCAACAGGCATCTTGAAACGAACGCCACAAGTTCAGGTATTTAGCCAATATAATTCTGAAACATTCCGAGGGCTTCCTCCCATGATTGCTGATTCATTGCCCGATGTATTTGGAAATATTATTTTCAAAAAGTGGATGGAATCCGGTAGCAAGGAATTCAATCAAATTTCTGTCATTGAGCAATTAGCCTATGTAGCAGACCGTGGAATGGGTGCTTTGGAATATCGTCCAAGCAAGGAACTTCCTCAATCAACGTCAATTGACCTCACAGAAATTATTGCTGTTTTGAAAGAAGTGTTGCAAGCAAAAGATGAACAGCATGAATCAACACTTAATAATGAGGCTTTGTTGAACATTTTCAAAATTGGTTCGTCAGCAGGAGGCGCCAGACCTAAAATTCTCATTTCAGAACATAAAACCTCAGGTGAAATTATTCCTGGTGATTTGAATCACTCTTCCGAATACAACCACTATTTAATCAAACTGCATTTGGATGATGAATTGGGGTATAGTCGGGAAGTAATTGAATACTGTTATTGCCTAACGGCTACTCATCTTGGAATCTCCATGATGCCTTCTAAATTGATTGAGAAAAAACATTTTGCTACGCTTCGTTTCGATCGTCAAAATGGTCAAAAGAAACATGTTTTGACTGCAACCGGATTAACTGGTTGGGATTTTCAAAGCCCAAAGGATTCCAGCTACGAGAATCTATTCGAACTAGCGTTGTTTCTAAAAGTTCCTCATCGCGACATCGAAGAACTATTTAAACGCATGGTTTTTAATGTTGTCTTTTTTAATTCGGACGATCATTTGAAAAATCACTCATTCATTTATGATGAAGAACAGGACAAATGGCATATTTCACCGGCTTACGACATCACATATTCCTTGAATCCTTTGTTGAACTACACGAGAACCAGCAGAGCTTTGTCTATTAACGGTAAACGCATTGATATTACGTTAGCAGATGTACTCACCATTGCCGATACATACACCATTAAAAACGCGAAAAAAGTAGTTCAAGAAATTCAAGATGCTATAGCGTATTGGAAAGACCAAGCGAATGAATTGAATTTACCTGCGAATATTGTACAAAGTATTTGTAGAGATTTCATCCATTTACTCTAGCCATTTTTCTTTGAAGTCGTTAATAATTAAGTGGAATACTCAATTCCATTCAATACAAAATATAACCTCTAAAAACTAACTTTGCATTCAAGCACTGGAAAGATACTCCCTAGATAGTGTATGGATAAAGCATAGATAGAGTATGAAAATACCCAAACGAGTATGTGTCTATCCAAAAGATGTACAGCGAATAACGGGAAGAAGTGAGAAATATGCCAGGCGATTGCTCCATACGATCAGGCAAAACCTAAACAAGCAATCCCATCAATTCATCACCATTGAAGAATTCGCACAACACGTTGGAATAGACATTGAAACAGTCAAGCAATTTATTATTGATTAGGAAATCCCTAACCCTTCAAAACTCAACTAAATACGAACTAAAATGATACATTTTGAGCGTAAATGAATTTACTAAGTAATAAATGTATATATTTGCACCACAGAGTTCTTTCAAATTAGCGCAAAAAAGTTTAATAGTTCGGTTACTAAATCGGTCACTTTTTGAAACTTAAAGAATATATAACTTATTGAATAACAGGCGTATTAAGGTGTAAAACGGAAATGCCGTCCAGACCGCTTAAACACTTGAAAAACAGTGAATTAAGACGAAAGCCTCACGAAAGTGGGGCTTTTTTTATGCTTTTTGTTTTCATTTTCTCCACTTTTCCCCTATCTGCAAGTGGCTTAATCAGTGGACTAAAATTATCCACTAAAAAAGTCCACCGATTTGATTCTAATTCACTGATTTGCAGTATTTAGCATTTGATTAGTTTAACGTGTTGCGGTAACTTTGTAATATCATTATCGCCCATGAAAAGAGCAACATTCAACATCCTTTTTTATGTAAAAAGGACCAAACTATTAAAAAACGGAGATGCACCCGTTTATTTGCGCATCACCTTAAATGGTGATACAGCTGAAATATCTTTAAAAAGATGCATTAAACCCACACTCTGGGATACAACCCGAAACAAAGCCAAGGGCACAAGTCCTGAAGCAGCAGAACTCAACGATTACATCACAAGTGTGCGTGGTCAGTTATTCATGCACCAAAGAGAGTTACAGGAAGCAGGGAAACAAATAACTGCCAAAGTCCTACTCAATACATTTTTAGGTGTAGGAGAAAAGCAATGGAGTTTAGTAGAGTTGTTTCAAGAACACAACGATAATCTCAAACAATTAATTGGTAATGGATTTTCTCCACTCACATTACAGCGTTATGATGCTGCACTAAAGCATATCCGTAACTATTGCACCGTTCAGTACAACAATGAAAAACTACCTTTAACAGAGGTTAACAATAAGTTTATCACTGGTTTTGACTTCTACCTTAAAACCGTTGCAAAATGCCAGCACAACAGTTCTATGAAGCACATCAAGGCAATGAAGAAAATTATTCGCATTGCTATAGCAAGTGATTACATCCGCAAAGATCCATTTGTCAATTATCGCATTACACAAAAGAATGTGGAGCGTGAATATTTAACACAAGCGGAAATTGATGCAATAATAAATAAAGAGATAACTATTCAACGCCTGGATGTGATACGTGATTTATTCATTTTTGAATGTTACACAGGTTTTGCTTACAAAGATTTGGCTGCATTAAGAAAAGAGAATATTGAAATTGGCATTGACGGACATAGATGGATTGTAATTCGTAGAGGCAAAACAGGTGTAACTTGTCGCATACCCTTGTTTCCTGTTTCTGAAAATATCATTAAAAAATATGCTGCACATGCAGAGGTTATTATCAGTGGCAAATTACTCCCAGTTCCCTCGAATCAAAAAATGAATGCATACCTAAAAGAAGTTGCGGCCATTTGTGGAATAGACAAAGATTTACACACACACTTGGCACGTCATACGTATGCAACTACAGTCACATTATCCAATGGTATTCCTATGGAAACCGTCAGCAAATTACTTGGCCATTCAAAACTTCAAACAACTCAAATCTATGCTAAGGTTGTAAATCAGAAGGTTGAAGATGATATTGAAATGTTGAGAGCAAAATTGGGATGATTTGATTATTTCATGTATTGCTTGGTTTTCATCATTTTAACTTCAAAAATTATTAGGTAGTTTTGTTATATAAAATTACTGCATATGTCAATTGAGTCTCCTGATTTAGAATACAATATTCGCCACTTAAACATACAATCAAAATTAGCTGAAATAGCAAAAAATAATTTGGTTAATTTTCACGAGAGCGAAAGGAAATCAGAAGAGTTCGATCATTTATTCAAGGAATATTTCGAACATGTTTTTCTTTCGGATGTTGCGGACTTTCTTGTTCCATTAATCAAATCATCAAAGAGCACAGATGTTGATGTGTTTTTTATAAAGTGTTCATTTTACATGAAAAATAGTCCTGCATACAAATCAGGTGTTACAATTAATCTATATAATGACATTATAGAAGATGTTAAATACTATCTGTATGAAATGAATGTGTATAATCAAAGTGAAGGATTTATAAGTGCACTAAGCAACTTATTATTTGATTTTAATTTCATGGACATTTTAGATTTATCTACTTTTTTTGAGGATTTATTGGATAGATATGTAAACGGTAATTTAGATGAAAATAAAATTTCATCCTCTTCAAATTTTAAATTAAAAACAAACCTGTCGGTTCCTGAATTAGTGCTATTATTTAGATCATTAGATGAATTAAAACCTGATATTTTTGCGATTGAATCAAAGGAAGAACTTTTTGCCTTTATAGCTGCTAATTTTGAAACAAAGGCTTCTTCAAATTTAAGTGTCCAAAGTGTTAAAAACAATTTCTACAAATATCATGATAAATCTAAGGAAAAATGGAAAGAACATTTCTCTACACTACGTGTATTTGTATCTAATTTGAAAGAAAATTAGATTTTTTTCAATTGTCAAAACCCCTTATTTAATAAGGGTTTCAGGTAGGGTTGCGCAACCCCTTTGCAACCCTTCGCCACTTTTTTGACGGTTCTGTTATATTCAACTTTGCGGTATTATTAACTAAAATACTTCAATATGAATGTAATTACTTTAGAATCGGAAGCCTTCCAACAAATCGTTAGCAAATTGGAAGCAATAAGCACAACGCTTATTAAAAACAAAAAAACCACTCCTCTCTCTGACGTATGGATGGACAACCAAGATTTATGTGAGCTTCTTCACATTAGTAAAAGAACTTTACAGCACTATCGTGATTCTGGTAAAATACCATTTTCCCAAGTTGGTGCTAAGATTTACTATAAAGCTGGCGACATTGACGACTTTTTACATAGTCATTACTTAAAGCCAAGCACATAGTTCAAGCAGCATCTTTTCCTCATCATCATCATCCATTTTTCCATTATGCAAACAGCAGAAGTATTGCCCGAATCAATGTTTCCAAGATTTAGTTATTACCGTACCCCAATAACTAACGTCACTCCAGCAGATACCATTACAATTTTTGATGCTTATGTCTTTATAAAGGATATAAGATTTTTGAAGAACGTTAATGAATTGAAGGCCATTGAAGATAAAGTAGCAGCTAAGATTTACAAGAAAAATCATTTTGACTATGTTACTTTTTCAGGCACTTTTTCTACTCGTAAGGACTCAAATCTCATCGAGCATTCCAGTCTTATAACGATTGATTTAGACGATTTAGACAACCCTCAATCAATTAAGAGATTACTATTAGAGGATGAATTTTTAGAAACTGCCATGTTGTTTTTTTCTCCTTCTGGAAATGGTATTAAATGGATTGTGGAAATTGATCTTACAAAATACAGTCATGCCACTTACTTTGATGCAATTAGTAATTACTTAATGACTGCATACCGTTTGAAGGTAGATCCGTCAGGAAAAGATGTTTCTCGAGCTTGTTTTATTCCACACGACAAAGAATGCTTTATTCACGCAAAATATAATTTAGAAAATGAATATGAAAAATTTTGATATAGATAAGTGGAGCAAATATCCACAAGAAAACAATGTTATAAAATCCAATGATGGAATAACAAACTTCGTAAAAACCAAAGATGAATTAGAGTATCTAATTTCACAAATTGAAAACGACAAAAAGGACATTACTGGTTCCTACGATACGTGGTTGAAAATAGGATTTGCATTAGTAGACTTTTATGGAGAAGATGGAAGAAATTATTTTCAAAGAGTAAGTCAATTTCATCCAGAATATGATAGTAAAGTTTGTGATGACCAATTCGACAAATGTTTAGGTGGTAATGGTTCTGGAATAACAATTAAGTCTTTCTTTCATTTGTGTTTTCAGAACAATATTTTCGTACTACCGAAATCATCCACATCAGAATCAGCAATCAATCACATAACATCAAATCCAATTAATTCAACAAATAATCTTCACATAAAGTCATTAAATGATATGATTCTTAGAAGCAAAACAGAACCTGCCATTCCCTATTTATGGTCAGGCATAAAGATTGGCTCATTTGGTTTTATTTTTGGGCCACCAAAGGCAGGTAAAACAATCTTTTGTGAATGTCTCGCTATGGCTATTGCCACACAACAAGAATCCTTTTTTAATAAACCTATTCTCCAAGGAGCAAGAAGAGTATTGTTTATTTCAATGGAAGAGTTTTGGCAACAAAGAACAGAAAGAAACGAAAAACAACTTCAAGAATTACAAGCTGAAGTGGGAGATTATTTTCTAACCGTTGACGAGCATTTTCCAAGATTGATAAACAGCAAAGAGGATTGGGAACTACTGAAAGATCATATTATTCAAACAGATTCAGAAGTAGTTTTTATCGACAGTTTATCAAGATTATACTCAG
>CAJAII010000009.1 GCA_903939755.1 uncultured Flavobacteriales bacterium
AAGATCCCAAAGAACTTGAAAATGTCATCGTAAAATCATTCGGAGGAACTGTCTACTTGAAAGATATCGCTGTTGTGTCCTTTAAAGAAAAAGAAAAAACAACCTTTGCTCGTGAAAAAGGGCAAGAAGTGGTGATGTTGAACGTAAAAAAACGTTCCAATCAAAACATGATTTCTGCTATTGAGCAAGTAAAAGTAAAATTGGAAAAAGCAAAAGAAACCTATTTGCCATCAAATTTAACGATGGAGCTTTCCAATGACCAATCTTCTCGTGTTGAACATCAAGTAGATGAATTGTCTAACCACATTATTTTTGGAATCGTCTTGGTGATGATTGTATTGATGTTTACCATGGGACTTAGAAACTCCCTATTTGTAGGAGCGGCTATTCCACTTTCTATGTTAATGGCATTTACCATTTTATCGGCTTTCGGGCTCACACTAAATACGATGGTGTTGTTCGGATTGGTTATGGGATTAGGGATGCTCGTTGACGACGGAATTGTAGTAGTAGATAATGTTTTTGCCAACATGAAAAAAGGCATGGACAAAGTATCGGCTTCAAAAATTGGTATCGGTGAAATCGCTTGGCCTGTTATTTCTTCTACGGCAACGACCTTAATGGCATTTTTACCCTTTGCTTTGTGGCCAGGTACTATGGGTAAATTCATGAAATATTTCCCAATTACATTAACGGTAACCTTAACCGCTTCGTTGTTTGTAGCTATGGTGGTAAATGCTGCAATGACTGGAGGTTCCATGGATACAGAAGATCGAAATGTATCGAAAAAATCAGCAAAATTATATACTGTAATCTTCAGTGTGTTGGCTATTGTTTTTGTAACAATTGGTCACCTTACCGATACCACTGTTGCAAAAGCCATCGGACATTTGGCCATTATTTCCTTAGGATTAATGTGGTTGTATAAAATCAAATTATACCAATGGACGCAAGATTTTCAGCACAGCTTTTTTCCAAAAATGGAAGATAAGTACAAGAATTTCTTGGCTAAAATTTTGACCGGTAGAAAAGCGTGGTATGCCTTAGCGGGTATCATTGGAATGTTATTTTTCTCATTTATATTGTTAGGAATTTTCCCTAGAAAAGTATTGTTTTTCCCTGATAATATTCCAAATCAAGTTATTACGTATATCGAATATCCTCAAGGGACCGATATTGCAAAAACGAATAAAGCCACTCTTTTTGTAGAGAAACAAGTGATTGCCATCTTAGAAAAATATGTTGATAAAGAAACCAACAAAAACTACTTAGCCGAGAGTATTGTTTCGCAAGTGGGTGTGGGTGCCGGTAATCCAAATGTTGATGCGGGTTCGGCTTCGGAAACACCATACAAAGGAAAAGTAACCGTAAATTTTTCGGAATTCAAATTTAGAAAAGGAGTTAATACTACGGAAGTCTTAGATGAAATTCGGGCCAAAGTAAAAGGCATTGCGGGTGCTACTGTAACCGTTGAAAAAGATGCCAACGGTCCACCAGCTGGTTATCCAATTAGTATTCAATTAACAGGAATTGATTACCAAGAAATGTTGGTAGAAGCCGATAAAATGATTGCC
>CAJAII010000010.1 GCA_903939755.1 uncultured Flavobacteriales bacterium
ATTGGTGCAACCATGACTAACTTTAGTCAAGTGATCGAGCACATGAAGAGCCGGATGAAACGAGCCGTTCACTTCCGGTTCTAGGGAAGGCAGGGGTGATATTCCCTTGCCTGACCCGATTAGCGGTCAGGCAAACCAACGAAGTACTTCAAAAAACTTAACGACTTGACCAACGGATCAAGAAAAATTAATCTGATGAATACGATGACAAGAAACATAACAATAGCAAACCGACTACGAGAAGTGTTATTAAATGGACATTGGATTGCCAACACAAATTACAAAGAACAGATACAAAGTGTAAACTGGCAACAGGCCACACAAAAGGTTGACAGCTTAAATACTATTGCGGCACTGACGTATCATATAAACTATTACTTGGCAGGACTTTTAAACGCTTTTGAAAACGGAAGACTTGACATTAGCGACAAATATAGTTTTGACCTTCCTGCAATTAATTCTGAAATAGAATGGAGCAAATTAGTCTCTGAGTTTTTAACTAACTCTGAAAAGTTTGCTGACAAAATTGAAAAAATGGACGAAAAGATATTTGACCTGCCCTTTATTGACGAAAGATACGGTACATTTCTGCGGAATGTTGAAGGAGTTATAGAGCACAGTTATTATCACTTAGGACAAATTTCCTTGATAAAAAAGATGATAACACATAATATCTAAGAACTAACTGAAAAAATTCAATTGACAACAAAACTGCCAGCTGCTGGCAGGGTATTGCCAACAGCGGGGTCGAACGGCTTCGATTAGGCATTTTTGCAAGGTTCAACTTTCGTTCTTCGATTAAACTTTTTGCTAAAAATCCCCACCCTCGGCAGTACCTAAAACGGTATCATCAATACCTAAAATATTTATAACTGGAGTCTCAAGTTTTTAAATGAAGTACTTTCAAAATTGAAAGGTAGTGTTGCACTTGTGGGTTGAACACATACAATGGAATAAAAAAAATAAATGCAATAGACTGGCTTACAAAGACTTAAAAATACGGTTGAACCGATAACATCATCTACACCGCAAGTAGTGGTTTCGTGCTTCTATGAAAGTGAAGTGCTTATCTACATACTGTTTTTATAATTAGGTTCAGTACTGTACATCCCTGCCTGTATGTAGCCGCAAAAAAATGGTGTATCTAGAATCTACATTTAAGGAAACAAAGAAGAAGAATGCTGTAAAGTACATGAGAGTCATTGTCTATAGCAGATAATGAATTGGTCTCTCGCTAAAGACTGACAAGCGTATTTATCAAAACGCATGACGCTATGTTGATGGTAAACCAAAGGGTAGTGAGCGATGATGTTAAAAATGGAAACAATGATTTCCGAATATGAACATGAAAGAGCTTAATGCGAAAGAACCTATTAGGAAGTCTCGTAAGCGCAAAATGTGATTCCGAACACAAGGCCTCACATTTGGATTGTGAACTAAATGCAGTGGGCGACTTGATTACTGACTGCACAGCATCCGGGGTTAAGTAGGCAGGACTATCATGTAGGGTATTTTACGGAACAAGAGAAGTCATTACCGTTTCGTCAAACTGATAAGGCGATGTATATACACGGGTCGTATGAGGTCATGGCGGTAGACTTAACCGAAGTAGTTTTGAAATTTCTGTAATGGAAATGGAGCAAAGGGCTAAGCATGTTTGTTTTTGGTAAGAATCTTAATCAAGTCTCTTGGGAGGAAGAAACATACCAAAATTAAGTCGCCATTGCATTCTTCATCAGGAGGCAATGACTCTCCGTCTTAAAGGCTTGGCGATTGAACATAAAGAGCCAGATGAATCGAGCCGGTCACGTCCGGTTCTGTGGGAAGGTAAGGGGGGAATTCCCGCGTCTGACCCGATTATTGATAAGCGTAGCGGACGATAACACAACAACAAATGACAATCAAAAAATCAATATTCATACTTGGACTTTTAGAACTGACAATTTTCGGTGGACTCTACGTCAAACGTAAGTTATACGACCCAAAACACAGCATTGACAATGCCAGGAAAGAAGTAAAAAAACTTGCTGTCCACGATGAATTAAAAAATGGCGACCTTATTTTCCAGACTTCACTTTCAGGACAAAGCAAGGCCATTCAAGTTGCGACTAAATCAAAATATTCACATTGTGGTATTATCTACAAAGAAGGAAACAAGTTTTATGTTTTTGAAGCTGTCCAACCAGTTAAGCGTACACCACTTGACAAATGGATTGCTCGTGGACAACACGGAAAATATGTAATCAAGCGACTTACTAACGCAGACAAGGTTTTAACATCTGAGGCAATCAAAAAAATGAAACAAGTTGGCGACATGTTTATCGTGAAAAATTACGACTTGACTTTTGAATGGTCAGACGGAAAAATTTATTGCGCTGAACTCATATGGAAAATATACCAACGTGCAACAGGAATTAAAATTGGTAAACTTGAAAAACTTAGCGACTTTGACTTGACAAATGAAGCTGTTAAGAAAAAAATGAAAGAACGTTATGGCGATAAAATTCCAACAGAAGAAATTGTCATTTCACCAGCATCAATATTCGACAGCGAACTTTTGATAACGGTCAAATCAAACTAATGACAGCAAAGAAAGATAGAACGCTAGCCTTTAACAGCACCTACAAGAAATTTTCGGTTCAGTGGTTACATAAACATTTGTGCTTCGCATCAAGTTCATGGGTGGCAGACAGTTTTCGTCTCCGAAATCGCCAACTTCTCTAAGCTGCAAATTTTCGGCTATTCTATAACAGACAGCATTATAAATAGATAGAAGTGAAATAATTTCAAGATCGAAAGGTAGTGTTG
>CAJAII010000011.1 GCA_903939755.1 uncultured Flavobacteriales bacterium
ACCTATTTCGTGGCACTATTTACTAATTTGATTTTACTCCCTTGTCTTTTGTTAAGCTATGAGCGAAAGCTCACAACGAAATCTTTTGAAGAACCAATGTTCGAAATTTACGAGGAAGGGGATGATACCAATTGGGATTTATTAGAAGTTGATGACAACCAAGAAAACAAGGATCAATAAAATTCCTTTTTTTAGTCCTTACATTCCATTAAAACCAGGTCCCCTGTTTTGTGTTCGATCGTTACCATTCCATCTTTAATCACATGGTTGCTATTTCCCATTCGGTACCCTGTATCAAGATCTTCATCATCTAAAAGATAAAATAAGTTCTGCGTGATTACACCCGTAACTTTTCCCAATGGAATTAATGAAATAATGGTATCGGCAGCCAACCATTTACTGTATTTATTATCAAGTAAATATATTTTCGAATAATCATCAATTAAAGTGATTTTTAAACTGTTACGATAGTTTACCAGGCATGAAATATTGGCAAAGTGATGATCACTCCGTCGACCAGTTGCCCATAGGACCTCCACATTGCGTATATTTCGATTTATTAAAAAGTCAAAAGCTTTCTCTAAATCTGTTTTATTTTGGTTTACGATATGAACCACCTCAAGAGCTGGATCCTTTTCTTTATAAAAGGAGTGGTTAAAGTCGCGGTCAAAATCGCCTAATAGCACAGTTGGCCTAATGCCTAGTTCTACTACTCTTTCTATTGCAGCATCCAACACCACGACGATAGCCGCCTTTTTCAAACTATTCTTCAGGAGAAACTCGCTACAGGCGGCCCCATTTGCTATGATGACTCCGTAAGATTCAAAAACCAAGTCGTTTTCTTGTGTTGACAAAGACATCGTATGTTTATTTTCCTCAGATAAATCAATTTCTGTAAAGTTCCTAGTAGTGTAGCGCAACCGTTTTAGCTAATTAAAACACACACAATTAATACAAATTCTTCAAGCTAGCAAACCTTTTTAACGACACAAATATATAGAATTAGCTTTTCAATGCTCATATTATTAGTACCTTTATTTTTGTTAACTGTATTCGATTCAAATGATTTTTATTTCAATTATTCCCACATTTTTTTTAAGTTTTAAGAACAAACTTATTTCAATTTCTTCTTTATTTCTCCTTTTCTTGCTAGTGAATTGTTCATCTGGAGATAATGTTTCAAGCGCCAATGTTCCCCCCAAAGAAATAATGAGTTATGAAACTTCTTTTGAAGCTCCATCTCCTGCTTGGGTCAAAAAATCAAATAAGATCATTGATGAATTCTTTCAAAAAACAATCTATACTGCGGAATTTAGTGGTCAATTTCTTGTGGCCAAGAACGGTCACGTAATCTACCAGCGGATAAATGGCTTTGCTAACAAAGCAAGTAAATGGATAATGTCAGACACTACGTCCATTCACGTAGCCTCAATTAGTAAAGTGGCCACAGCCATTGCTGTGTTGCGTCTCGTTGATCAAAAATTGATTCGATTGGACGAAAATATTACCCATTATCTTCCAAAATTTCCATATCAAGGTATAACAGTACGGATGTTATTGAACCATCGTAGTGGCCTTCCTTATTATGGCTATTTCACAGAAAACTGTTGGCCGAAAAATCAAGTATTGAAAAACAAAGATCTAATAACGCTTATGCAAGCTTATGCCATTCCATTAAACAGTACACCTGGAAGGCGTTTTTCTTATTGCAATACCAACTTTGCTTTTTTAGCCTTACTAATTGAGACAGTGACAAAGAAGGAATTTCCAACGGTAATGCGTGAACTTGTCTTTGAACCATTAAAAATGAAACACAGTTTTATATTGCAGAACAAAGATCAATTTAATAAACATGCCCAATCCTATAAGCCAAATGGAGAAAAACACCCATACATGCATTTGGATGGGGTTTATGGGGATAAAAATCTTTATACAACGTCCAAAGATTTGTTATTGCTTGACAATGCGATCTACACGAACTTTATAAGTGACTCGCTTAAGAAGCAAATGTTTAAAGGGTATAGCTATGAAAATCCGGGTACGAATAACTATGGTTTGGGGTGGCGCATGAAAGAAGCTGAAGGAAAAACATCTTATTTCTTTCACACTGCTTGGTGGCACGGTTCTACAGGAATCTTCGCAAGATTAGAAAAGGAAAAAATGACGATTATTGCCCTTTCAAATAATTATTCGAAACGGGTATATATGATTGCCCCACTTGTTTTGGCCTTTGGTAATTATCCCTTATAGCATATAGCAGAGAACGTAGTTTTCTTTGATGCTTTCTATTCCTGTATTGGAGGATTCAGTTAGTTATGACGATTCCGATTAAGTTTAATCCGTAATGAATACAGGTGTTCCAACCTGAACATTGGCAAATATGATTGGAACATTGGCGGGTGGAATATTTACACAACCGTGGGAGCCTCTGTTTTCAAAAATTGTTGCCCCAAATCGTCCCCTCCAATTCGCGTCATGCAAACCATATCCTTCAAAAAAGGGCATCCAATAAGAAACTGGACAAGCGTATCCTGGACCTCTGAGAGTAACGTCCCGAGCCTTTGCCTTTATATTATAATCTCCTGTAGGCGTAGAACGGCCAAGATTTTTGTTGCCCGTAACGACATCTGTTTCAATAATTAAATTTCCATTTTTAAATAACCAGAGCTTTTGTTCTTTAATACTTACTTCAACAAAATTCAGCAGCCCTTTCTTAAGGCCCTTTGGAATACCTCTTGTTAGAAATATAATGTTTTGACTCTTATGTACGCCGCTAGGAATTATTTTAATAAGTGCGTTCACCATTGCATTGATATTTACCCTTGTGAAAACAATCTTATCTGCCATTGATGTGGTGTCATTTTCAGGGATTTCTTTTAAAATTTCTGTCAGCGGCACCTCGATTTTACTCGCGATTACCTGTAAACGTTTTTGTATAGGGAGAATATCAATTTTAACTTTCATAGCCGTGTCTAATTGCAAGCCTGCTGCAAAAATGGACTTGTCAATTGAGTAAGTCCCTTGATTACATTTCAAGATAATTACTGACTGTAGACATTTTTCAAGCGCGAGTTTACCATCCTTTGCCTTTTGCGAATTTAGATCGTAAGGCTTCATGTAGAGGCTATCTTTCACTAAATTGATTAATTGTATATTGTTCTTTTTTGCATCAGTAATCAAGACTCTAAGCGATGCGGTATCAATTTTTGTCCCCATTATTGGATCAATTGGGATAAATCCAATCCCATTGTATTTAAAATTCACGCTTTGTGGTTCAATAAAAGGAACTTTCATCACTTGTTTTAAAAGTTCTGTAATGGCAGCGTATTTACTTTTACTAGTGAAGGTGCTATCTTTATATGTTTTAGAATTGGAAGAAAGATGCAATTTAAGCACCCATTTTTGTTGATTAGTCGTAGGTTCTTTAATACTAAAAATGGCAGAAAAATTAGTTAGACCTACAAGTTGGATGTCATCTTTCTGGCGTTGAATAATGGTAACTTTTGGTTTGTTATTCTTTTTTGTTGGTTCATCTGTACAGCCTGAAAAAAGGATGACCAATATAGCACTCAGACCTATAAACAATAATTTCATGTTATTTTTTTTGTAAACTATTTTGTAAATAAACAGGAGGTGTTTTAATCTAGCGCTGAAAAAGAACATTAACATATTGATTTACAACTATAAAATTAAGCAATAGCGACGATAAAAAAAAAACAAGGGATGAAATAGCTGAAATTTTCGTAAAAACAGTTGGAAAAGCGATTGTATTTCAACGTCTTTAATAAAAAAATAGATTTTCTGAATGTATGAAGCCTTATGGAATAAGGGTCAATCCTATAAAGTTTGGAAAAGGATAAAAAATGCTGTTCTTTTTATAAGAATTTTTATCGGATCCAAAATTACCAACCTGCTGGATTTTATGGTTTGGTGTGGATACAATAAGATTAGACCTAGACCCACCTTCAAGATAAACGGCATTGATTAAACGCATAGGTAAATTGGTTAAGTTTACAATCATCTCGTTTTGGGTGAATGGTGTCTTCGAAAAAATAATGTATACATTACTGTCTCTATCTTGCGCGATGATTATCATGCTGCATGATTGCAAGCGATCTTTCCAAAAGACGGGATTGCCTTTTCCGTCGATCATTCTCAAACCTTGAATTATGGTGTTGTAAGATGTATCGATCATTTTCCAGTCGCTTTGAGTGAGGTCATATAATCCAAATTTAGGAACGGTTTCATTTTTGGGATTAAAGGCAATAATTCCATTCTCTGTAACAGATAAGTTCGAATTATTTTGATGCCTAAAATTTCTCATGTAGTAACGATGGCTTCGCCCGTCTGTTAAATTATACATACCGGCATTAAACAGCATATTTAGGCCCATTGATTCCACCCAATATTGCCCAGGCTTCGTACGTTTGGTTTCGGTAGAGCTGATTAATTGAAAGTCGAAATGTTCCGGTTTTATTCGAATAATGGTTAATTTTCCATCATCCAAATAGGAATTGGTATAGGCCTTAATTTCTAGAAGATCGATACCACGTGAAATCTGAACCCAACGTTGGGGTATGGAATCCTTTTTGGAAAAATCTGGATTGCTAGTATTAGCCCAACAATCATAGCATAAAAAGGATGAAATCACTATTAATACAAGTGACTTAAATTGATAATTGATATGTTTAATCGTCTTCATCCCAGCTCTATATAAAAGCAAATAATCATTTATTGAGTTATCGCTATTTTAGAATTGATTCAATCAGCAAGTCCGCTTGCATCATTCGCTTATTACGTAAATTTAGGAAAAATCACGGTATTCGCAACGTGATTATCATGTTTGTTAATTGATAATCACTAACAATCTAAGGCATTTACCGTTTCTGCGAACTTGTGGCACTTATCGCTAATGCTTGCGGTATCGTGCTCATGGATTGCTAAAACCACTTTGTTATATGAAATCGTAATTTCAGGATGGTGCTTTTGTGCCTGCGCTATCTCCATGACTTTATTTACAAATAGAATCACCACCGTATAGTCGTTAAAGTAAAACTCCCTAACCAACTCCCCATTAATTATGTCCCATCTAGTTGTTTGTTTCATGGTATTGTCAAATCTAGCAATTAATCTACCCGTCTCAATTATTAATAAAAAGCAAGTTGGCTTACGGCATCCATTTCTCGTAAAATTAGGAAAAATGATAGTATTTGCTACATGAAATAATATAGTTCAACTAATGATGAAAGAAATAGTGTACCCGTTACTTTCTGTTTCGTTATAGGGGCAAATCATTAAGAGTTTCGCCTAAAAAACGAAAGCCAACCGATCTGAGAAGGCACGGTGGAAAAGCAATGAGGAACGATGGTTCAAAAACAACTGCGCCCCCAATTCATCTTTCTTTTAATGGTCATTTGTTTAACCTTTAAAACTAATTATCATGAAAGTTTTTTTAGAATTGCCCGGCTACCGCCATGTTGTTAGCGCTTTTTTCGCGAGTGTTTTATGCTGTAATTCGTGGAGTCAAGTTCCAAGTAAGTATGAACCCGCTCCTGAATTCAGAAAAATAGTGAATGCAGATTGGACTACTTATTTAGGTCAAGTTGAAAATGGTTTAGCATCCGGAATTGGAACGCTAACAGATTTGAACGGAGATAAAAAAACCGGTTATTTCCAAGATGGAAATTTTTTAGGTGAATATATCGTAAATCCTTGTTGGCATATGGTTGATATTTATTATGATTTTGAGGATTCGCTGTTAATGGAATCATTTTCAATAGACATTACCATTCAGGATGATATTCCTGAGGACATGTATTTGTATCTCTGTACACAATCCTCCGACATCAACCAAATGAGTTTTTATAATGGCATTCAAACACATTGTGGCGGTTATCGTGGGGTAAACGGGGAGAATAATTTTGGAAATTTCGTTGATCTAGGACGTGCTTCTATCTTTTCTAGATGGTCGGAACGATTAGGATCGGCCATGAAAATTCAAAAGTCGGGTGTCGGAGAAAGTGGGGGCTATGAAGGCGATTTTATTAGTGTCCGGAATGCACTGCCTTGGAAAAAAGGGAAATATACCGTCACCTTGCGCAATACGCATGAAAAAGTAACGATAGATGGTGTCGTACATACCTTTGTCGCCATGCAGGTTTTTTCTCACGAAAAAAAATCCCTCATTCAAACTGGAAGTCTAGCATTTCCTGGCGAACAACTATTTCTTGATAAGAATCAAGCGATTTTTGTGGAATTGTATTATAAACGCCTACCTGTATCTAAAATTCCATATTTGCGCTTTCAATTTGATGAAATTAAGGTGAATGGGGACTTAGCGACTCCCTTGCTTCCTATCGCTGTTTATCCATTTAATGCTCCCCAATATGCAAAAGCGACTTTTTCAAATGGCAAATTTGATGTCCAAATCGGTAAGCCCTTTGAACGCACCTCCTTCCGCTTTTATAAAAGCGAAGTAATAATAGAAGACCTGGAATAAGTCGAAAATTGGCTAAACATCCCCCATTAACCAACCCTTTAAATCTAATAAAATGACCTATTTATTTATCCCTCAAGCGGGCGATCGTGAAGCAATTGAAATTCGATTAAGCGCCCTTGAAAATGCTTCGAAAGCAGTGTTAATTGCCACTTACAACAAGTATCAAAAAACTGGAATTGTGGGTGTTCGCGCTCAGATACATGGTATTTTGGCGCTCCATTATCGCTTCAATGCAGTGTTTAGCTCCTCACCAATAAGCATCAAAGACCAATTTGAAGTGGCGCTGCAAACTCCCATTGTCCCTGTAGGGGATCATTGGGAGTTTGAGATAGAGGATTAAAATTGCTAAGAACAGCTAAAAATAACATCTCCGTATTTTTTATTATTGTTAATAGAGTAAATAGCAAAAGCACAAAAGTTTTTCATTTTAACTTTGTTAAAGTGCAAACCCTATATTTCATATCGGAGATCTTTTCGTAGTTGTCTTTTACAAAAATTTGATTTACCGTCAAATTCAATCAACAGAATATTCTACTATGTTAAGTGTTACTTTTTTATCAATTGCCTTTCTTGAATAGTTGTAGTTACTATCGGCACATTTATCATACACTAAAAACGAAATGGACGTCCCGCTTGGCAAATACATATCTAACTTACTTTCAAAAAAATTGTCCGCAAACATGTTACTGCTAATATTGGATAATATTTTTGAATTCAATTTTGCAATACAGACTTTGGTCTCGCATTGTTCGTTTGAAAGATTATTCTGTGCAAAACACCCAGCAATATACCAAATCTTTCCGTCAGGAACCTTGACTTCTCCCATTTGATTGGAGTATTCAAGGAAGAAACATTTTTCATTTTTCGAACTTCTATTGATGGATAAACTATCAATTGCTTTTCTATTGTTAACTGTGTTTTTTTCTAGTTCTTTTTCGATATCTCCTTTAAGACTTTTTAAACCCGCTACCTCCTTTTTTAAAAGAAGGGTCTCGGTTTCACTATTTTCACAATTTTTTCTTAAAATAGCAATAAGATCGGCTTGGTTCTTAATGGTTGTTTGTTGAATAAGAAAATCTGCCTGAAATGAGGTTAATATTTTTGAAAGACTGTCTATCCTTAATGCTTGTTGCTCAAGCACTTCCTTTTTGTTTTGACTAAAAACAATCCAAGAGTCATTTAGAAGAAACAGAATAGAAAAAATTACTAGCTTTAATAAAAAATTACTTTTCATACTCTAATATGTTAACATAAAAAATATTGTTCCACACTTTACGCGTTGTAACATTAGTTACAGTATTGGTGCACTTCTGATACATTAATAACTTAAAACTTGTATTTTCATCCAGATACATTGGAAGGATATTTTCGTCGCCGAATAATGATTTACTAGTACTATAGAACACCGGACCAATAATCGATTTGGATATGTCAGTATAGATTTTATCGTTTAACTCTTTTAGTACAATTATTTCATCGCAATCAGAAAGAATGTTAGCGTTAGACTTGACGTTTTGTAAAACCCATTTTTTACCAGCAGGAACAGTAAATTTTGAATCATCATTTGAGGCAGTCAAGAGCAATGGTTTTCCTTGCGGAATAATTTGCGAAAAAGCAGAAAAAGCGACCAATAATGGGATTAATAAAAAACAGTATTTTGTAATCATGTTAAAATTACTTAAGATTCAAGTGTTGTAAAGATAAAATTAAATTTGAAAAGCAAAGAATTATAATTTTTCATTTCTTGGTGTATTAACCCCCAATAAGCATCAAAGACCAATTTGAAGTGGCGCTGCAAACTCCCATTATCCCTGTAGGGGATCATTGGGAGTTTGCAATGGTGTGAGTGATTTCGATTGTTTCGATGCGTTCTTTGACAAAATACATGTCAATTTCACCTTTGTTTTTTGCGGCCACTTTGCCACGGTATTCACAAACAAATTGCTCTTTTATGAGCTCATAAGTGGATCCTGAGACATTAATTTTGTTGATTTCGCCACTGCTTTCCATGCGCGAAGCGGTATTTACGGTATCTCCCCAAATGTCGTAGGAGAATTTTTTTGTCCCCACAATGCCCGCAATTAAGGGGCCAGTATGGATGCCTATTCGAATGTCAAAATAGGGCAACTTCTTTTCAATTCGTTCATTTTTTAGTTCTGTAATGAATAACAAGATTTCTTTAGCGGCCAAGACCACATCGATTGGATGGCTCAAGTTTTCTTTTGGTAAACCTCCAGCGGCCATATAGGCATCGCCAATTGTTTTTATTTTTTCGATTTGGTATTTATCCATGATGCGATCTATTCCTTTAAAACAGGTGTCAATCTCGGTTACCAATTCCTTTGGAGTTAGTTGTTCCGCGATTTTTGTGAATCCTTTGAAGTCAGTAAATAAAACGGTAGCGCTCTCAAAGTTTTTGGTCTCCGCACTTCCCTTTTTCTTAAGCTCTTGTGCCGTTTCATAGGGAAGGATGTTTAATAATAATGCTTCTGAACGTCTTTTTCCTTTTACAACAACGGTCATTAAAACCACAATTAATACTAAGATTCCTCCGGCGGAAATTAATCCCACTCGTTGCTTTTGAATTTGAGAATCGGCGATTGCTTCTTTTTGTGCATATTGTAAACTGTCAGCAAGCTGCACTTTTTCATAATTAAAATTCAACTCTTTTTCTACCATAGAGCGTTCATTGTCTATGTTTTTAATGGAGTCATTTAGGTTTTTGTAAATCTCGAAATAAAGGAGGGCGTCTTTGTCTTTTCCGATGCTTTTATTACTCTTATACAAACAATCACAGGCATCTCTTTTTAGCGGGGGTATCTTTAATTCTGCAGCGGTTTTATAGGCGGAAAAACACCACTTAATTGCCGTGGAATAATCGTTCAGTTCATTATAAACTAGCCCGATATTCAATTCAGCAATAATTTGAAAACGACGATTTTTTATTTCCAAAAAGATTTCTTTTGCTTTTTTCGATGCTTCAAGCGCCTTATTCAAGTAGGCTGCGGCATTTATCGGATCCGTTTCCTTTACGGCACGACCTTGTTCATAATAAACATATCCAATGTTTCCATAAGCGATCCCAACCTGTTCTCGGTTCTTCTCTTCATTAATATATTTTAGGCTTTCTCGGTATGAATCCAAGGCGGCTTTATATTCCAGTTTCGCACCGTAAATATTCCCTAACAAACTCAAGGAGGTGGATATTCGAACAGAATCTTTCAATGCCCGATTTATTTTTAACCCTTTTAAATGATATTCAGCTGCTTTGCCATTGTTTTCTTGTCGCTCGTATATTTGTCCGATGACGCTATAGCAGTCAGCAATTAGTTGTTGATCTTTAAATTCCTCGGAAATTTTTAGCGCTTTTTGGGAATATTCCAGCGCTTTCGGATATACTCCTTGAATGAGAAGCGTTTTAGCTCTAATTAAATGATTGGACTGCTGAAAAGCAAGCGCCCCTATCTTTTCATTCAACTTGTTGGCAATATCCAATAAAATAATGGAGCTGTCCGGATTTGAATTCGTCATTAATTCTGCGGCGCTTTGCAATGCTTTGATCCGCGTTTTCTTTGGATTGTTGGCGTTTAAACCTTCTTCTACGAGTTTGTTTAAGCTTTTCTGGTTATAAGCCATTGAGCAAATAAAACAAAAAAGAAGAAGAAAGGTGCTTTTCATTTTAGCGCTTAGCGACGAGATTAATTACAAACTTCGGTAAAGTTAAAATTATATATTTCAAGATGATTAACCAACGAGGGAAATTCCTATTTTGGAATTCAATTAGTAAATAACCTTGGAAAAGTCAAAAGGTAATTGATCTAGATGCGACCAAACAAATGTTCGTATAATTTCAGTTGTATAAGGTTTGCTTTCAAAATCCGTTTCTTCATTATTCGGATTAGCGTATCCTAATAAATATTCTGCATTTAAGTTAGCTAAACATCTTGCTGCCGGACCAGCGTAACCGCCCTTATTAGCTATATAATTGATTTTTACCTTTTCTTTAATTAACAATCTCTCAAATGTCCAATCATCACAATCGGTGTAAAAGCAATATATATCGCTTCCATCAATTGCTTTATGAATTACTAAAGCGGTAAAAAATTGATAATGTTGACAAAAATCTTCAAAAGAGATTTCCCCATGCGACAAAACGTATCCAATATGAGCAGAGGGATCAAGTCTCAACTTGTTATAGGTACGTGCGTCGGAACTCTTTAATATTTCGTCCGCTTTTTTTAAGTTTTTAGTTTGATGGTTGCGAATCATATTAGCATTAAAATAGTTGCTGTCAAATTTATTTTGGTGCCGATCAATTATGGCATTTCCATTAATAAAGTCGAGGTGTCTTTTTTGAAACTCCAATGGGTATTGCTCAATTTCCCCGCTCTTAATCCCTTGAAAATCATATGGTGGAAAGTGTCCATTTTCAAAATCTACAGGATTTCCCAAATAGTGTAATTTACTATTGAAATACGCATAATCAATGTCTGTATAAAAAAACACTTGAACCTTTTCATTTATTAATGCATCAGGATGAGATGAGTCTAATAGTTCTAATGGTCGTTTATCAAGACCTGCTGAACCATACCAACACGTTTTAAAATCAATGCCCTTCAAATTATCAATTATATTTTTAGGGATGTACTTAAATATACGTTGAAGCTGATGAATTTTCATAAAACTTATGTTTTATTAATATAAATGACTACAATAATTAACTTTCTTATTGTAAAGTTAAATCATTTTTTAGCAACTTGAAGAATGCTTAGTTATTCTTTCAACAGGACTTTATACTCCACCTTATTTATGAAAAGCATCTTTCATTGACGATAAAAGAGGTATTAACGCCTCTTTTTTTTAATTATCGAATCGCTAGTTAAATCTATCCAGCCAATACTTTGTTCTCAATAAATAAAAGTCAGGCGGCTGAGGTTGGTAATCTTCATAATGATAACTTCCATTTATATAGGGTTTCGCGGGTTCAATCTGTGTCCCTTCGTGCCATTCATTAAAGGAAGTAATACCAATCCACTCTACTTTACTATCTAATGCCGCTTGGAACATCCGGTCGTAGTATGCGCCAGCCTCCCTGTTTTTTGTGTTCACCGCATTCCAAGGTCTTACTCTTTCATCCATATACCCAGGACCAACAGATGGGATAAAAATTTTATGGTGTTCATCGGCCCATATTTTTAGGCTGCTCCAATTGGAGGGGGATGAGCCAAAGGTAAAGTCTGCGCTTGCAAAGTAGGTGTAAAATCCATCAAATCCCGATTCTAGAAAAAACGTTTGTTCTTCTTTAGTTACCCAAAGCCCAATCATATCTGCATCAAAGACGGTTTTACGAATGGTGTTTTTGCCATTACTTCCAAAAACATCCTTCCAATCGTTTGCTGAAATCACGTAGGAATCGTACACAAAAAACAAGGGCCTTTCAGTTTCAGGATTTCTATAAAATGCTGGATGTTTTCCAAATTGAGTGATTAAAAATGCCACGGCATTTCTCGTGGCAACTGCCGATTTACGGACACACGGTTCTATCTGAAAACAAACTTTAATAGCGTATCGACTTGCGGCATCTAGGATCAAGGGGACACTTTTATACGAATAATCATCTTCGCCCAACCATGTAACGGCAATAACTCCAATTCCTGCAGAAGCAATTTGCTGCATATGCTGTTCAAGAATGGCAGGATCAGCACTGCTATATTCGCCAGCTTCGGGGTAATAATTTGCCCCTATATTTCCGTCGGCAGGATAAAATCCGGTTGTGGTATCTCGATCGTTTTGCGGCATAACCTTATGTTCCCAGTGCCAAGCGTTTCCATCGACCTTATCGGAGCCATACCAGTTGTAATAAAAACAGACGGCATTGTAATTTAACTTGGCGTGTTGGCTATAAGCTGGCCTACAAAATAGGATGAACAACAAAACCGCCAGCAACGGGTATAAAATGCTTTTTTTACTTACTTGGAAGTGGTGTTTTCCCGAGATGGATTTCGTTTCCATTTTATTTTATTGAGATCTTCCACAATTTTACGAAATAATACGCAACTACCGTGATGAGCTGAATTTTACTTTCTGGCCGGGAAGTAAGTTCGCAAAAAAGCGGGAAGTAACTTTTAAAAAATACACCTCAAAAATTGTGGGTTTTTTGGTGCTTGGATCTGTTACATTGTGACGGGCAATTGATCGCCAAATGGGATAAAAATATATCATTTAAAAGTGCGCGTATTTAGTATCATTAATCGACGATAAAAAAAAGAATAGTATAACACTAAATATATTTTACAAAAAAGGCTATATTTGTAAACTATATTTAGTGTTATGGCCAAAAAGAAAATGGTAATTCTACCCAAAACAACAAGGATTCTTATTCAAATGGGCGAAAATATTAAGCTTGCACGCTTAAGAAGAAAATTTAGTGCTGAACAAGTAGCTGAACGAGCAAATATTAGTAGACCAACCTTGTCTGCGATTGAAAAGGGCATGCCAACAGTAAGTATTGGTTCCTATTTATTGGTTCTTCAAGTATTAGGGTTAGAAAATGACTTTCTTTTTCTTGCCAAGGATGATATATTAGGAAGAAAATTGCAAGATGCGGGCATTTCTACAAATGAGAGAGCTCCAAAACGAAAAAGTGAAAATGGCTAAACAAAACAATAAAAGATCGATTCGTGTTTATGCACATTGGTTAGGAATGGAGAATCCACTACTTGTGGGGATTTTATATTCTGATAGATTGAAAGGCAAAGAACTTTTTTCTTTTGAATATGATGGTACTTGGCTGCAATTTGAGCAAGCTCAACGATTAGATCCTGGTTTACAGTTGTATACTGGACTTCAATATCTAAAAGACGACCAAGATAATTTTGGCGTATTTCTGGACTCCTCACCTGATAGATGGGGACGAATATTAATGCGCAGAAGAGAAGCTGCTTTAGCTCGAGTTGAAGGAAGAGAGGCAAATAAATTATTTGAAACTGATTATTTACTTGGAGTTTATGATGCTCATAGAATGGGTGCACTGAGATTTAAATTGGAAGAAGACAGCCCATTTTTAAATGATAATGTGAATATGGCCAGTCCTCCATGGGCCTCTCTTAGAAAACTGGAACAAATAAGTTTAAGATTAGAAGAGGATGATGTTATTGATGATCCGGAATATTTAAATTGGTTAAGTATACTTCTTGCTCCAGGTGCTTCATTGGGAGGAGCAAGGCCTAAGGCAAGTATTTTAGATAATGATGGTGACTTATGGATAGCCAAGTTTCCAAGTCGGAACGATAATGGAGATATAGGAGGATGGGAGATCGTAACGTATGAACTAGCCATTTTAGCTGGGGTTAAAATGGCAGAATCTAAAGCACAAAAATTTTCTTCAGACTATTATACTTTTCTCACTAAAAGATTTGATCGAAGGAGTGATGGGCAAAGAATACATTTTGCTTCTGCAATGACTATTCTTGGATATATTGATGGCCAAGACCATGCTGATGGAGCTAGTTATTTAGAACTTGTTCAATTTATTCAGAATAATGGAGCCCATGTGGAAAGTGATTTGGAAGAACTTTGGAGGAGAATTGTTTTTAGCATTTGCGTTACCAATTCAGATGATCATCTTAGGAATCATGGGTTTTTACTAAACAATGATGGGTGGGTATTGTCACCTGCATATGACATTAATCCGGTGGAAACCGGTAAAGGATTAAAACTAAACATTTCTGAGAATGATAATGCTTTAGATTTAAATCTTGCTATTGAAGTCTGTGTCTATTTTAGACTTTCAGAAAATCGAGCAAATGAAATAATAAACGAAGTAATTCATGCTGTTTCAAGCTGGAAAGAAATAGCAACAAAATATGGAATTTCAAGAGTTGAACAAGAATTAAAGGCAATTGCTTTTAAAACAACAAAATAAAAGTTTAGTATTTCTGATGTCTTTTAATATAACTAAAAGGCTTTTTATCTCAAAAACCAGTACTTAAAGGAGTGGTTTTTGGGATGGGAAATTGATTTCCAAGATTAATCAAAACACATCATTTAAAAGTGCTCGTATTTAAGGTGATTTCTCGATACAAAAAGCAATTCATTAGCATTGGTTGGGGAGAAAAACATATTTGTAATTTTCTCTACACTGCGGAGACTTTTCAAAATAAAGAAATATTCTACGCATTGAGTAGAAAGTTTTCATGGACACATACACAACGACCCTGAATTCAAGGAGCTTATTTGTTGATGATTCTACGTCACAATTATTCAAATTTAAGTGAGAACTAAATTGTTTTTAGTAGTGGAAGTAAGTTCGCAAAAAAGTGGGAAGTAATTTTTTAAAAAAGTGCCTCAAAAATCGTGGGTTTTTTCCACTATAGCGATCAAAAACGAAAATATTTTCCATTATAAAACGATTTTCCTTATCCTACTGCTAATTTGCGACTTTCATTAAATAATGCCGGTGGAATTGCTCCTTCTAAAAGCCATTTAATACTCATTGGTTGACTTCCTTCGTGTGAAACGTATTTAGCTGGGCCTAAATAAACATAAGCCATAGTTATGCCATTTTCATCAACGTTTTTTTCTCTAACAAATAACAGAATTGTTTTGCCTTCTTTTACATGATTAATATAGGAAAGCCCTTTAGGTGAGTCAGGTTTTGCTGAGTTTTGACTCTGCCAGTGAAATAAATTTTCTGTAATAGCATAATCCTCGTACATCGTAGTAGGCGAGTAATCGCCTACCGATTTATCTAAAGTAACAAAAAGAGCTTCTGTTTTTAATGTATTGTTCAATGCAACACCTTCTCGATTAGAAGATTTATTTTTTTCTGTACTTAGCTGTAAGGCTACAAAAATTTGACTTCGGGTGTATCGACCATGTACTTTTAAAGGAAACTCAAAATTCAAAGCAACACTTTTTTCAATACATTCACATTGTTTTATTCTAACATCCAAATAACTCAACACTTCTTCTTTCAGTGTTTTATTTTTGAACACCTCTTTAATTCCATCAATTGCATTTGTATAGTTCATCTTATTAGGTGAATCTTGAAAGATGTCGTAAAACAACATCAATATAAAATTTTGATTTTCTAAACTTTTAAAATCATAATTATTTTCATTTTTGAGAAATGCTCTAACTTTATCGAAGTAAAATATACTATCAGTAGACAGCCAAGTTGTTCCAAGCATCCTGCCAATTTGAATGTCTAAATTTGTCGCAATAAAATCTTTCTTTATACCTGCCTCGCTTAATAGATAACCCCAAGTGTTCTTTGATTTATAAACATTTACCAAGTCTAAACTTTCAAATTTTAATAGGTTAGCTAAGGTTAAGGGTAATGTATAACTATTATTAAAATTTTGAATTTTTTTAACCAACTTTCTTAAACCCGAACTCGATGCTTTTTTTATGTTTGCAATTATTATTTCTTTTGCTCTCCTTTCTAAAACAATAGAACAGCCTAATGGTAAATGAGGAAAGTCTGTTTCAATTTCATCCTTCACAGCAATATGCGTTTTGCCGATCATTGCTCTGAACTTATGTTCAAAATCATATTCAGGATTTGAATTGCCGACAAAATCAAGTATCGTCAAACAATCCTTGCCTTCATGCAAACGAAGCCCCCGGCCCATTTGTTGAAGAAATATAGTTAAACTGTCTGTAGGTCTTAAAAACAAAACTGTATCAATTTGTGGGACATCAACACCTTCATTAAACATATCTACAACAAAAAGGTAATTGATTTCTTTTGATTTTAATTTATTTAATAACACCCCTCTTTCAGCGGCATTATCACTTGTTAAATCAGCAGCCTTAAAGCCCTTATCAATAAATTTTTTCGCCATAAATTGAGCGTGCTTTTTTGAAACACAAAAACCTATGGCACAAACTTCATTTAAATTAGAAAGATATCTTTCGCAATTATGTAAGATATCAATGACGCGTCTATCATCCTCAGAATAAATTTTTTCTAACTCGTTAATATCGTACCTTCCTTTGCGCCAACTTATATTTGACAAATCAATAGAGTCTGAAATTCCAAAATACTGAAAGGGACAAAGTAGTTTGCGATTCATTGCCTCAGGTAATCTTAACTCAGCTGAAATGCTATTGCCAAAGTCTAATAAGATATCTTCGCCATCCATTCTTTCTGGAGTCGCAGTCAAACCAAGTAAAATTTTAGGCGTAAAATAACTTAGTATAGGCCTGTAACTTTTTGCAGGAATGTGATGTACTTCATCAATTACGATATAGTCATAGAAATCAGCTTTAAGATTTAACTGATTTAGCCTATTTGCTATAGTTTGTACAGATGCAAAAATATGATTGTGATTTGTAGGTTCGTGCCTACTGAACCACAATGACCCAAAATTTTGGTCCTTTAAAATATGCCGATAAGTATGAATTGCTTGCTTTAAAATCTCTTCACGATGCGCAACAAACAAAAAATTAGCATTTGGATTTTTTGAATAAAACTGTTTGAAGTCAAACGCGGAAATCACTGTTTTTCCTGTTCCCGTGGCTGCAATTACTAAATTTCTAAAATTCCCTTTAGTTCTTTCTGATAATAGGCGCTCAAGGATTTCATTTTGGAAATTATGTGGCGTAATATCGAAGAAATTTGAGAAATTATTTTCGGACTTTGAATATTTTTCTTCGTCAATAGCGTTACGCAGTTTGTCTTTGTGTATGTTAATGTCAAAAAATTCAAACTCGGAGTCATTCCAATACGTGTCAAATGTTTTTTGAAACTTATCGATAACATGCGGAATCTCTTGAGTAGTGATTTTTAAATTCCATTCAAGTCCACTAGTTAATGCAGTACGAGAAATATTAGAAGAACCAATGTAACCAGTATTAAAGTTAGTATTTCTCAAGAATAAATATGCTTTTGCATGAACACGTTCTTGTTTTGTATTATAGGATATTTTTATTTCTGTGTTGGGTAATTTCGCTAATTCCTCAATTGCTTTAGGCTCTGTAGCTCCCATGTATGTAGTGGTAATAATTTTAATCTTCTTACCTTTTTTCGTGAACTCTTGTAACGCTTGTAGAAAAATTCTTAATCCCGAAAATCTAATAAAGGAAACAATCCATTGTATTTCATCAGCCGATTCAATTTCCTTCCGAATTTCACTTTCCAATGAAACACCACTTTTATTTCCAGTAAATAATTCGGATTGTCTAAGTCCGGTTGAAGGCAATAAAGAAGAAACGTGTTTTTCTAAATCCGCGTAAGGTGAATTTATTTTTGAAAAGACTGCCTTCAAAATTTTACCCTCAGCCAGTAATAGATTTTCTTCTATCCCTTGATTTTTAATTTCAGAAGCCAAAAGTTGAATTAACTTATTTGCTAATTCGATTTGATTAGTAGCTGAATCTTTGTCTTCTTTTAGTAAACCAAGTGTAGTTTGAAGTATTTTAGAAAAGTATTGAGCAAGAAATAGCGAGGCATCTTTTCGCTTAAGCGGAACAGACTCTATGTAATATTGATCATGTGGAAGGCTATCAATTTCATCGGAAATTAATTGATTAATCAATTGTTCGTATACACCTTCAATCATTTTTTATAATTTAAATACTCATTTAGAATAGGAATATCTGCTTCTGCCCAATCTAAGTTAACTAATTCTCTTTTGCTCAACCAAAGAAAATTAGCGTGCTCAGTTAATTTGATTTCTCCACTTACCAATTGACAAATGAAAGGTATGAGTTTTATTATTTTCGTTTCTGAATATTCGTGGGTATTACTATTAAGTTGCTTCTTGATTTTGATATTTATATCTAATTCCTCTAGAATTTCTCTTATTAAGCAAGCCTCAGCAGTTTCGTTCTTTTCTATTTTACCACCCGGAAACTCCCATTTTAAAGGCAAGGCCATTTTTTCACTTCTTTGAGTGATAAGAACTTTATTGTTGTGTTCTATAATGGCGCAAGTAACTTCAATCATTTCATTATAATTTTAACATTTCAATCATTATGTTTTGGGTAGCCGTTTCATTGGTAATTTTTCTTTGAAAGAATCTCGACTGAAGCTAAGGAGAGAAGCATTGCTTTTGTTATTTAACAACCATCCAGTAAAAGTACCATATAAATAATTGAAATGTGATTACTTTTTATTACTCCTCCATATACCTAAACCCATTATTACTTGCAATCATCAAAATCGGTTCAATCGTTTCTCTGTATTTGTCTTTCGAAAAATCTAGTGTTGGGAAAATGGATAAATAATCTTCTAGGAATTTATTTTTGGGGTTCAACTGTTTTACAATCTTAACTGCTTCTTTTTGAACTTCGAAAAAGTTATCAAAATAGCTGTCTAAATTCGGAAGTTTATCACTTTTTATGCTGTTAAAATTGGGATCTGCGGGAACCAAATTCCACATGAGGTCGTGCGCAACATATTGGAAAGGAACAAAATGTTCAACTGCGTATGTACCCGAGATGAGTTTCTTTCCGGTGTAAATACAGTCAACAGATCCAAGCTCGGTAATCACGAGATCCCAAAAATCCTTTTTATGTTTCAACAAGCTGCCACGTTTATCTGGGCGCTTCAATTTATTAGGTAAATCAGGAACATTTGGATTTTTACTTTGCAAATACAAGGAAAGATTCCAATAGCAAAAGTCTTTCAATACGCCTGCATTCCGTTTAAAATAATCCACCCAATCCGGCTGCATCAGAATGCAATCTTTGTAAAGTGAATAGGGAGGGTAATTATAATTTTCTTGAGAAAGTTGATACATTAACCTCTCATTGTGAGCCCCCAACCACGGACTTAAAAATTTAAACGGAACATTATGATCAAAATGATTCAGTTCTTTGATGGTTTCTTTGTTGGTGGACGCCAATAAACGGTTGATGATTTCTTGTTTAGAAGTATCCACATCAAACGCTTCAAGACCTTTCAATTTCTCAATGGCTTGTTGCAATTTATCTTGCATCCCAAAAGAAACGTGAAAGTAATTCACCGTAAACCATGCATTTGCAATCATACGAGCAAAAAGTTCTTTCTTGGGAATTTCATCTTTCCCACCTTCTGCCGCCTCAATAATCGCCAACAACCAATAATACTTATAGGTCGCGCTTGTATTTCGAAAGCAGGAACTTAATTTACTAACCGAAACCTTGAGATCGTGTGGAAGATTCATTTGGATAAAAATAGTCTTTTTCTAAAACGTAGGTTGGTAAAGTTAAAGGTTGATCAATCATTCGCCCGCAAATTAGAACAATAAGATTGACCCCACCAAGCGCTTGACTTGAGTTGTCAAACTATTTTTTGGGTATATTTTTTCATTTACTTTTTGCTTGCTTTTTAGAATCTAAAAGTAGCCTCGAGGCTACTTTTTTCTTTTGCTATAATTCCATTGAAATCATAGCCTGCCTTTCAATTAATGGATAAATGCTCCAAGTCTGGATTAGGGGGCATTATTGACATTCACTCATTTTTCTATCTCTTTCCTTTTGATCGGCAGCACTGTTCCCAGTAGGGACATCATTATCGAGACATTCTTGATATAATTTTGCTTGCTCATCAGTAATATTTCCTCCACTAGACATCTCTTTCATTAAATCAAAACAATCACAAAATGACATTGCCTTTTCATTTTTTATTATATTTTCTTCTTCTTTCGTTGTTGAATTTTCATCCACTTTAATTGTTGAATTTTCATCTACGTTATTTGAATTAAAAATTTTACGAGCTCCTACAACGAAAATAAAAATAATTGAAACTATAATCGTTAAAAGGGAGAAAATTTTGATTCTCGATAGATTCATCTGTTTCTTTAATTGAATTTGTTGATTCCGCAACAACTCTTGTTCTAATCCCTTCTCCTTTTCATCGTTGTATGTTGTAGATGCGAAATCAGCATCAAAAATTGTTTCTTCAGAAATAAATTTATCATAATTATCAATGTTAACATTTAACTTCATTGTAACAGCCTTCGAATTTAATATCTGAAATTGTTCCTGACTAAAATTATAGGTTTTAAGAAATGAAAGAAAATCATTTCCTTTTTTAGTTCTATCTTCTCCAGAACTTGTATTTATTAAGTCACCATGTTTAAAGTACTCTAAAGTAAATGCTTTACTAAATTGGTATTGCTTATGAATGATTCTAAACTTTTCAATATTCTCCATATTCTTATTGTTTTGATTAAAAATTCACATAATGGACTTGTCTATTTTTTAGCAATGTCAACCATGCTACATCGTAAATGTAATTATAATATTGAGGCCATTTACTTGTTATATAGATTATTGCATAATGCTCGATTGCTTTTGATGTTCATTTTACTTGTGTCTTTTGATCGGAAACCTAATCTAGATTCCCTTTTTGATATTTAACAATCATTAAATCACAAAAACCACAG
>CAJAII010000012.1 GCA_903939755.1 uncultured Flavobacteriales bacterium
ATTAATAACTTAAATTTAATAGTAAATATATTGGAAATTAGTAAATTATACAAATTTAGCTCTACGTTGATTTCTAAATATTCAATTGATATAAAAAAAGTAACCCTTTTTTAAGGGGGGCTTACTACTTAAAGTGTATTTTTGATTCCAAAATTTAATCATGAAAACTATCCAATCATTTTCTACCCAAATCGAGATTGGTGACATCACGAAATCGACTTTTTCATCTGTTATAGAATCGTATTCGAAGGCTAATATCATCATAATTGTAGATGAAAATACACACGATTACTGCCTCGAATTTTTACTCACGAACTTTTCGGCATTAGCCAATGCGGAAATTATTTTATTGCCAGAGGGAGAGGAAAATAAAGTGATGGAAGTATGTTTCCAAGTATGGGAAACTTTCACAGAATTTAATTTTTCAAGAAAGGATTTAGTAATCAATTTAGGAGGTGGGATTGTGACAGACATGGGTGGATTTATCGCTTCGATTTTTAAAAGAGGAATGAATTTTATACATGTCCCAACTTCTTTGTTAGGTATGGTAGATGCTAGTATTGGAGGTAAAAATGGCGTCGATTTAAATGGCTTTAAAAATCAACTCGGTGTTTTCAATGACCCTTCACACATCTTTATTGATGCCGCTTTTTTAACTACTTTGCCAGAGCGGGAGTTGTACAATGGTTATGCAGAAATGTTAAAACATGGACTTATTGCCGACGAGAAATTATGGAATGATCTAATTAAGATCGAATCAGATGAGGCCTTAATCGATGAGAAACTGATTTATAGAACAATCAAGGTGAAGTTAGACATCGTAGAGGCAGATCCAAAGGAACAAAATGTACGCATGAAATTGAACTTTGGTCATACGATTGGCCATGCGTTGGAATCTCATTTTTTAAGTTTTACAGCCATAGCACATGGGCATGCTGTTGCCCTGGGAATCTGCGCAGAAGCCTTTCTTTCATTAAAAAAGAAGAAGATTACTCCGGAGGAATTCAACGTAATAGAAACGGTTATCATCCGTAATTTTCCAATGATTCAATTAACAGACGAAGATATTACAGATGTCATCGCAAGAATGAAAAACGATAAAAAAAATAATGGTAAAGCGATTAATTTTGTTCTCTTAGAAAAGATTGGTAGTGCCGTAATCAATATCAATTTGAAGGAAAAAGAAATAGGGGAGGCCTTATTTCACTTAAACCTTCTTGGAAGTGCTTTAAACTAAAAAAAAAAACGCCGTTAAGCGTTTTTTTAGTTTAGTTCAGTTTAAGATCTCGATTTAACGAATGATCGTCATCTCATCCACAATGTGTTTCGCACCTGCGTATTTATCAATGATAAATAGTACGTAACGAATATCCACATTGATCGTTTTTTGAAGTTTTGGGTCAAAAATAACATCACCAGCCATTGCTTCAATGTTACCGTCGAATGCCAAACCAATTAATTCTCCTTTTCCATTTAATACTGGAGATCCAGAGTTTCCTCCGGTAATGTCATTGTTGGTTAAGAAGTTCACTGGCATGTACCCATCTTTATCAGCATATTCTCCAAAATCTTTGGCTGCATTCAATTCCATTAATCGCTTTGGTAAATCAAACTCCTCATCGTTTGGCTTATATTTATTAATAGCGCCTTGCAAGGTCGTGTAGTAATTTACTTTGGCATCATTTCGTTTGTCCTTAGGTAATGCACTCACTTTACCATAACTTAATCGAAGCGTACTATTTGCGTCAGGATATGAAATAGGAGAAAGGCCAGATTCCCTCATTCCTTCTACCAATAAACGGTATGCTTTGTTGTATTCATTCTGTAACTTGAAGGATTCTTCTGTTCTTGCATTTAGATGCGCAATCATATTCGTTGAAAGACTCATTATTGGGTCATCAGAAATTGACTTACCATCTCTATTATTAATATACGCCATCAATTTATCCTGCGATTGAAACACACTATTTTCAAAAAGAGAAACGATGTACTTAGTTAAATCATTATCATTCGACGTGGCAGCTAAACTAAGTGATGGAACAATCGGGTATGCTGCTTTTTTAACGTATAAATTTAATCCTGAAATTAAAATATCTTGCTCTACAGGAAATGAGATAGATGAATAGAATTCATTAATTGCCATCTGAAGGTCTGGCAATAATGTTGCTTTTTTTGAATCGTCCGCCTTCTCATACGCATCGATTTGAGCGCCTAGTGAACGTGATATTATCGCAAAATTAGATCCTCTAAACATGATTTGAAGGTAGTTATCATGTCTAGATTTATCATTTGTAGATTTATTATAATTGTTTATTGTTTCTACTACATTACCATACTTAGCCTTATTTTTTTCAGTATTTGCCCAATCGTTAAATTTTGACTCATTTGCTGCTTTTAATTTAGCGGTCTTGAATTTGGTAAGCGCATCAATCATTCCTTGTCTATTTTTCCAATAGTTTGCAATTTGAGCGTATTTTGAAGCGTATTTAAGACGAGTTGCATCATCTTTATCCATGTATGCCTTCATCGCGTCCATGGCAGTTTTTGAAGCTTCTACCCATGCTGGATAAGCGTACTTAACATTTTGATCAATTCCACTCGCAGGCAACCAACGATTTGTTCTTCCAGGATATCCTAAAATCATGGCAAAATCATTTTCTTCTACTCCTTTGATGTTAACTGGTAAATGATGCTTTGGTTGTAAAGGAACATTTGTTGATGAAAATTCTGCTGGATTTCCTAGTGAATCGGCATATACACGGAACATAGAGAAATCTCCAGTATGTCGTGGCCATTCCCAATTATCAGTGTCTCCACCAAATTTTCCAATGCTGTTTGGTGGTGTACCCACTAAACGGACATCTTTGAAATCTTGATAAACGAAATAATAATATTCATTTCCTTGAAAAAATGAGCGTACACTTACGGTAAACTTCCCATTTTCACTATTTTCTTTTTCTATTGCGGCTATTTCTTCTTTAATTATTTTTTCTCTTTCCTGCTCCGTCATATCATTATTCACTTTCCCAAGAATGCGTTTTGAAACATCGTCCATTCGCACGAAAAATCTTACAAATAGGGACTTTGGTTTTAATTCATCTTGACGAGTAGGTGCCCACCATCCATTGGTAAGTCGGTCATTTTCAGGCGTTGACAATTCTGCTATCGCTCCAAATCCACAGTGATGATTTGTTAAGATCAATCCGTCTTTTGAAATAATTTCAGCTGTACAACCACCGTTAAATTGAACAACAGCATCTTTTAGACTAGAGTGATTGATACTATAAATTTCTTCCGCTGTTAATTGCAAGCCCATTTTCTCCATGTCACGTTGATTCAAACGTTCAATAAACATAAGAAACCACATGCCTTCATCAGCATGAACAAAAAATCCAATAAAGAATGTTAAGGCAATCAGATAAGTTTTTAATCGTGTCATTTTATAAGAGTTTAAAATCGGTGCTAAAGTAGCCAAATTTAACAATTATCACAATAAAAAGTAATCTACTTTTAACAGTGAAGTATAAAATTTAGTGGTCTTTTTGAACTGAAATTATAGAAGTAGAGGTGGAGGCAGCAATGCAATTTCTTCCAATAGCAAAACCCCAACAGGCAATTACCCGGACATCATCTATTAAGACAAATTGATTACCACGTTCATTATTAGGTACTTTCGCATCGGTGAGAATATCACTCACCAATTTGCTACCTGGTGTTCCAATAAGATCAATTCTGTCTCCTTTTTCCCAACGTCGTAACTTCAGGTCACCACTAATTTTATCAAGATCTAAAAACAACTCGTCCTTTGAGAATACTTTAGGAATAGAAACGACCTTATTAATGGTAAGCTTGGGTTCCGATGACCTACTTTCTGTAGACTTAAAGTAAAAACCATCCTCTTCCTTGATAAGTTGTTTAAACGAGCATTCTGAAGCATGAATTACAAGTGTTTTTCCCTTTTGGGCAAAACGGATTTTAGATAATTCTGGAATTAATTGCAGTGGTATTTTAAAATAATTGAATAATATAACTAATTGATGAATAGTTAATTGATCGTAATCAAGTAATGTAATTAAAGACGTAGTTGAAATGTCATCAATGTATTTTTGAACCTTTAACTTTTGCTCAATATTTTCTTCCTTAAAATAATTCATTAACAAGAGAACAGAATCGTTAAGAGTAGGAATTTCCGTTTGTAAATAGGGGAGTAGCTTGTTTCGCCAAAGATTTCTTTGATAGGTATTTTTTTGATTGCTTCTATCATCGTTCCATGTTAACTTTTCTTTAACAGCGTATTTCAATAAGGTCTTTTTAGGTACTGTTAACAAAGGGCGAAAGACACCGTTTGAAAAATTAGACATCCCCGACAAGCCTGCTAATCCAGCACTTCGGCTTAGCATTAGCCAAAACGTTTCGATTTGATCATCTTGATGATGTGCGGTTACGATGCAGTTTAAGGATCTATTTTGCAATAAACTGCGGAAGAAATCGTACCTAATTTTACGCGCTTCTTGTTGTAAATTGCCGTTATTCTCATCGAGTTTTTTCTGTAAATCAGTACGATTTAGGTGAAATGGAATGTTTCTTTCACTGCAATATTTATGAACCAAGGCTTGATCTTGTTCGCTTTCCTCTCCACGCAATTGATAATTAACGTGAGCCACCTCAAAAGGCAAATTCAATTTATGAAAAACAGCCAATAA